>JBJTDB010000270.1:0-12048 GCA_046092145.1 Planctomycetia bacterium
GCCTCAAACGCCTCCCGGAATCGCTCCGTGACGGCCCCCGTGCGGCTATCCCGACCAGGCACCACGCACCGCCGGCAGACATTCGTCGCCCGAAACCGCACCTCGCCGATCGAAAACTCCCGCGGCTCCTCCGGAGGCACATCGGCATAGGGATCGACGGCCACCTCCCCCGGCAGCTCTACCAGCGACGGCGGCGGCACGGGCCTGGCCGGGCTGGCGAGCGTGTCTTCCCAAAACGCATCGCAGCCGCCGATTTCGAGATTCGCCCGAAACCGCCGACGGGCCTCCGCGAGATCGAACCCAAACCACCTCGCCACTTCCTCGAGGCTCGCCGTCGCGAGGAGCGTCGGCCCCGCCGCCTCGCGATCATCGGGAAACCCGCCGTCATGCCGCTCTTCGAGAAGGACCCTCACGCCGAGCGCCTCCGAGAGCCACCCGCACGGCCCCTCTGGCCCCGGCACGAGTGGAAATGTCTCGGCCGGCTCGCTCGGATCATCCGCCCAGCGGGAGAGCGTGATCAACCGCTCGGCGAGGTCGAACTCCGCCCGGATGAGATGAAACCGCGCGGTCCGCTTGGCATTCACCACCCGGCCCTCGAGATCGACCAGCCGCCACCGGCGATCATTCTCGAGCCCCCCCGACGGCATCACACGGCCCTCCTCGACATCGACGCCATCGAGGCTCTTCACAGGATAGATCGTGATCCGATCGAGCGTGGGCATGCTGCTGAGCGTAAGGGGTGACGTGGTTTTGCGACAGCTTCCTCAGTTGCCCGCGACAGGCCCATGAACGCGTCTTTCCTCAGGCCGAAAAGCGACGCCTACCTGCCCCTGAACCGCCTGCGTGAGTCCGCGATTCGCTTTTCAATGTCGGCCACGATCGCCCGCACCTCGGATAGGTCGGTCGCCGACAGATGGCCGGCGATCTCCGCGTAGATCGCATCCATATCGGGCCGGTGTTCCCGCAGCAGCACGGCGATGTCGTGCTCGTAATCCTCGACCCGCGAAAACTTGCCCTGCCGATAAAGCGACGGCAGCGCGAAGAGCTTCAAAAGCAGAAGCCCTTCGACCGTGGCGCACACGATCTCTCGCTCGACGAACCGCTCCCGTCGGGCATGCCGGCTTCTGACGAGATCGAAGAGCCTGTGGTCGCCAAGCAGAAAATCGATCTGAAGGCGTCCGAACTCCGCCCGGGCGAACGAGTCATTGCGATCAAGCACCTTGATCTCGGGAACTCGATCGAGGGCATCGGCCGGCACGATGAGATCGATGTCCTGCGTATTGCGGCCCGGGGCATGCACCCGCATGGCGATGCCGCCGACGAGCACGTATTGCACGCCCCGCTCATCGAGCAGGTCGAAGAGACGCGGAATCGACGCCACAAGTTCGTTGAAATCCATATCTTGAAGACGCCCCGAATTCCTGGGATCGAACACGATCCCGTGGCCGATCACGTCGCCAATATGCACCACGGCAGAAGCCATTACGAGATTGTACCCGGGCTCAGGGTCATTCCGGTCCACGAGTGCCGTGGGGTCAGCCCTCGAACTTCGTGCATGCAGGGCGCACTCGATCCGATCGCCCACCATTGGTTCGACGTCTGGCACAGCTTGCACATAGCGATCGAAGGCCTCCCGACGCCCTCCTGCGGCCTCGCGCTGGAGATACTTCACGGCGAGCACAACCGACAGAACGAAAAAACGCCTACATCCTGAAATTAAACGTCTGCCAGACGAGCCGCAGGAGCCATTGGCCGACCGTGCGGCTGCCGACGCGGATCCGCGCCGTGCCACGCATGCCGGGCGTCACCTCCTCCATCCGCGGATCGTCGCCAGGCAACGTCATCATCAGCTCGTAGCTCGCCGAGATCGGCACCTCACGGCCCGATTCGTCGGTCTCCGTCGGCACGTCGCCACCGGCCTTCACCGAAAGCCGCTCCGAGCCGTTCTCGATCCGCGACTCGGAGATCACGTCGACCGTGCCGGAGAATGTCTGCCAGGGGAAGGCGTCGATCTTGAGATCGATCCGCTGCCCCGGCCGGATGAACTCGACCTCCGTCTGATCGACCACGATCACCGCCTCGAACACCTTCGGCTCGCCCACCATGCAGAGCACCGTGCCGGGCGTGTAGACCGCGCCGATGTTTTGCGGATGCAATGCGTTGCCCGACCAGGCCGGCAGCTTGCCCGAGGGATCGGCCTTGTGCTCCACGCCGGGAGCCGGCAGCACGATGCCCCCGCGGGGCGCCGTGAGCACCAGCTCCGTGCGATCCCGACGCTTCTTGGCCAGCTGCTCTTCGACGCTCTTGAGGGCCTCCTCCACCGTGCCGATCTCGCGACCGGCCGCCTGGTCGGTGAACCGCTCGCGGATCAGGCTGTCGAGCCGCGTGCGGTAGTCGGCCGCCTTGCCCTCCAGCTCCGCGATCGCAAGATCGAGATCGATGCTCGAAAGCCGGGCCAATTCGGCCCCCTTCTCGACCCGATCGCCCGGCTTCACCGCCAATGATTCGACCCGTCCCGGCACCGTGACATAGACGGTCTCCTCGCCCCGCGGCCTGATCTCGGCCGCCGACCAGACCCGCTGCGGCAGCGGAATGAGCGCGATCGCGCCCGCCACCACCGCCGCCACGGCGGCCGTCACCGCCACGTTGACCGTCTTCACTTCGTCGCGCCTCCCGGGAACCTTGAGAAACCTGATCATCCCCTGCAACGGCCGGATCACCAAGCCCCACAGGGCCGACGCGGCGAGGACCTGGCCGATCACCTCGAGGCGGTAGGGCTTGAAGACGCTCCACGTGAACAGAAAGATCGAGAGCGTCACGAACCAGCTGTAGAGGCTCGAGGCCACGGCATAGAGGGCGAAGAGCCCGCGGCGCCGCTGCGGCAGGAAGGGATCCTCCGGCTGCTTGATCCCGAGGCAATACCGCGACGCCATGCGGCCGAGGATCGTGGTCGCCTTCTGCCGCAGATTCGGAATCTCCAGGATGTCGGAGAGGATGTAGTAGCCGTCGTACCGCAGCAGCGGATTGGCATTGAAGAGGATCGTGGACACGCTCGACACGAACATCACGTCGAGGCAGACCTTGTTGAAGAAACCGGGATGCGAATACCACCACAGCCAGGTGGCGATCGAGGCGATGATCACCTCGACATACATCCCCGCCGCCCCGATCGCCGCCCGCTTCCACTTGTTGGGCAGCATCCAGCTGTCGGAGACGTCGCAATAGAGGCAGGGCGTGAGCACGAGGAGCATCATCCCCATCTCGTGACACTCGCCGCCGTAGTGCTTGCAGGAGAGACCGTGGCCGAACTCGTGGATGATCTTCGTCACGCCCAGCGCGATCCCGAGATAGAGCCAATTGCCCGCGGCGAAGAACTGGTGGAACTCCGGCAGCTTCGACCGGAAGTCGCCGAAATTGACGAGGACGAGCAAGAGGGCGCTGGCGGCCAGCGCCATCGCCGCCATGATCGCCGGCGGTGAGAAGAGCCAGCCGAACCACGGATCGAGCCGCTCGAGCAGGCGATCGGGATCGATGCCGCGAAATCGCATCGCCAGGATGTTGGAAAGCCAGGCCATCCACTCCTTCCAAATCCGCTGCCGCCGCCGCTCGAAGAGCTGCGGCCCCTGCCCCGGCCGATCACCGATGACGAGCCCCGAGCGGTGGAGCGTGGCCACGAACCGCGCCAGCTCGTCCGACGTGATCCGCCGCGGCGGAAACTTCGCCTCGAACCGATCCTTGAGCTGCTCCAGGCTCGCCTTGCCATCGAGCATGTCGAGCAGGGCGTATTCCTCCGGGCGAAACCGGAAGTAGTGGAGCGAGATCGGATCCTTCACCACATACCAGGCCTGGCCCTGATAGACCTGCCGGTTGGTGACGATGTCGCCCCGACGCTTCAAGCCGATGGGCCGCGTCGTGCTCGAACGAAAGGCGTCGGCGGCGGAGGACATGGGCGGATGACGCCCTACTTCTTGTGGACGGGAGGAAGCGGGCTTTGCGACGAGTGGATCGTCATCGTGGCCGTCTGCCCGGCCCGAAGCAGCCACCGCTCCGAGTCGGCGTTTTGACGGTTATCCACCTCGGCGACGACGCGAAAACTGTTGCCGGCCTGCACGAGCGGGCTCGTGAACACGATCCGCCCCTCGAAGGACTCGCGCCGCCCACCGGCCAGCTGCACCTCGACCGTCACCGGGCGGTCGCGGACGTCGTCGGCATTCCACTGGCCGGCGTTCACGAACCCCTCGACGCGAAGCTTGTCGATCCGCACGACATGGGCGAGCGGGTCGCCCGGCTGCATCCACTCTCCCTGGTGCGGGAAGATCTGCACGACGACACCATCCAGCGGCGACTTGATCAGCCGCCGTTCGACCGCGCTCTCGGCCGCCTCGAATTCCACCCCCTTGCTGGCCGCGGCGAGCAGATTCATCCGCTGCTCGAGCCTCGCCTGCTCGATCTGCAGCTCGCTCTTCTGCTCGTTGAGCTTGAGCCGATCCCGCTCCACCTCCGTCACGCTCCCCGGAACCTTGGAATGCGATTCGAGGGCCTTTTGATGCTCGGCCTCGGCCACCTTCTCCGCCGCGATCGAATAGCGGATATCGACGTCGCTCTCCCCCTTGGCGATCGCCTGATCGTGCTCGGCCTTCGCCTTGCGCTTCTCCATCTGGGCCTGGTTGTCGTCGATGCGGGCGATCGTTTCGCCGCGACGGACCGAATCCCCCTCGCGGATCGTAAGCTCCAGGAGCACGCCAGGCTCCCGGGCCGGCACCTTCGCCTCCTCGACGAGCGAAACGAGGCAATTGGAAAGCACAGGCTCCGCCGGACGGGTCGCCTGCTCCGCGAGACATGCCGCGACGGCATGTAGCCCGATCACGAAGCACACAACCGCGGCGGATCGTCGCACGAATGGCATCGAACGTCTCCTACCAAAGCCTGAAGAAGACCTGCTGCTGGATGAAGGCCAGCACGTCGTGGAACCAGACGAACCCGAGCGACCGCTTGCCGCAGTTGATCCGGGCCGTCACAGAGGCGCCGGCCCCGAGCTCCTCCTTCTCGTGTCGCGTGGGATCGATCGTCACCCGCACGAGCACCGTGTTGCCCTGTTCGCCACGAACCTCCGCCTGCTCGTGGATTTCCCGCACGCTGCCATGGTGCCGCGTGCCGGGATCGGTCGCGATGATGTAGTCCACCTTCAGCTCGCGGCCCGCGGCCCGGGCGTCGGCCGCGGCGCGGTTGACATAGCCGAGCCGGTCGTCGGGCATGTGGATCTCGAGCTCCCAGGGGCCGGTCTTGTCGGCCACCCGCATGAGCACCTGCCCCTTCTCGACCGGCCGCAGCAGCAGCCGGTCGCGGATCTGCCAGGTGACGATCACGCCATCGATCGGGCTGCGCACCTGGAGATCCTTCTTCTTGGTCTCGTAGAGCTGCAGCTGCTGGGCGAGGCTTTCGATCTCGCGCTCGAGCTGCGCCGCGCGGCCCGCCATCCTCGCCCGCTCGTCGGCCGTGATCTTCGTGTCTTCGAGCAACGCCCGCCGCGTGGCGACGAGCTGCTGCTCGCTGGAGGCCTTGCGACCGAGCACGTCGGTGATCGACACCTCCAGATCGGTGTTGCGAAGCGTGGCGAGCAGCTGCCCTTCCTTCACTTCCGCACCATGCTCGAGGCTCGTCTCCAGCCGTTCGACGACTCCGTCGATCTCGGCGAAGACATCGCGGCGATGCACCGGCTCGAGCGTGCCTTTCCCCTCCAGCCGCAGGTCGGCCGGCACGAGGATCAGCGCCAGAATGGCCGCCAGCCCGCTGATGCCGGCCAGCACCGTCCGCGGCAGATTGCGGGCCGTCAGCAAGACGCGCGATTTTCCGAGGGCATTGAGGACCGTGTAGAAGGGGATCGCCGTGTGGTCGATCGCGTTGGCCAGCGCCACCTTTCCATGCTCGGCGACGAGCTCCACGCGGGCCCGCTTGCCGCCGTCGAACGAACTGGCCGTGAACCATTCCGCGACGATCGCCCCGATCGGTTCGGGAGTCTCACGCGGGGCCGCCTCGGCCTTCGCCACCGCGACGGCATCGACGCCCCCGGGCTTCACGACGGGCGTGGGCCGCGGCCGCTCCAGCGGAATGATCGCCATCGCCGAGGCATGCGACTCGTCGATGTAGGCCTCGAGCTCCTCCTCGATCTGCGGCGGCAATTCGCGGGAGGGATCGGGATGCCAGAGCGGATCGCCCGCCTTGGCCACGACCCGCACGAGCATCTCGATCGCCTGCACGGCCGTGGCCCGCCGCTCGATCGATTCCTGGCCGCTCACCGCCTCCAGCCGCAGCTTCCGCCGCCGCTTCACCAGCACGCTCACCCGATCGCATCCGATGATCCGCCTCGCCTCGTTGGCGAGGATGAACGCCGTGGAGACCGGGTCGAGCGTCTCGTGGACCGCGCGGCTGAATCGATCGACCTGCGCGAGCGTGGCCTGCTGGGCATCGAGCGTGCGGAGTTGCCGCCGCTCGAGATAGCCCCCTGCGACGGCCGAGACCTGATCGAGGAACTTCAGGTATCCCTGCTGCACCGCGACCTCGTTGGGATGGTGAAACACCTCCAAGAGCCCGGCCCGCGAGCCCGCCCGGTCGATCGGCGAGGCGATGACGAGCAGGTCGGTCGGGTTGGTGGCGATCACCTTGCCATCGGCCCCTTCGAGCGAGGCCCGCGGCGGCACGAGCAGGCCTGTCGGATTGGCGACGAGCGACTGCACGAGCTGGCCGTGGGACTGCTGCGAGTCGGGCGTGTCGGTGAGGCCGGTTCCCTGCATGCCGGAATGGCACAGCGGCTCAAACCGCCCCTGCTCGCCCGCCAGCCACACCCGCCCCGCCACGGCCCCCATCGCCTCGAGCACCCGGTCGAGCAGGCCGCGGAAAAAATCCGCTTCGGCCATGTCCGACCGCGAGAGCATCTCGATCTCCTCCACGAGCGCACGGATCTGCTGCCGTGCCTGCTCGACGGATTGGGAATCGACGGTGCTCATGACGATGCTTTTCGGAGAGGGTCAGACGTGCTCCGGGGCCGGTGCGGCCGTGGAGCCACCGATCGATCAGGCTTTGCCCTGCGGCACGACCCGCTTCTGAACGTCGGTCTCGAGCAAGCCGAAGGCCTGCTCATGACGCTGCACGGCCATGACGAGCGCCGCGGCGAGCCGCTTGGCCGTGTAGAAGTTGACGATGATCCGCTGGGTCAGTTGGATCGTCTCCGGTGCGACGCCGCCGACCTGCTTGTTGAGGCCGAAATCGACGATCAGCTCCTCGGGCGTGCCAGTGACGCGGCAGAAGTTGGCGTAGGTCGCGACGATGTGCGACTCATCGACGGGCACGGGCATCTGCTCGGCAGCGGGGCTCTTCTTCTCATCGGCCATGAAAGACTCCTTAGAGGGAACTGAACCGGAACTGGAAAAACGAGTGCACGAGTATACCTGCCACCCCTCGATCGGGCCATGATAAACCCACGAGGGACGACCGGTATCGGGCTCTTGTACGCACGACACCCCACGGGGGTTCACGCGGCCCCATGCATCCGCAGCCATTTCGTGGAAACGAACCGCCGCATGATCGCCGCGAATGCCCGCCACGCCTCGCGGGGCCAGTCGGTCTCGGGCCTTTGGTCCTGATCCACGACGAGCCCCCGGAACGTGAGCCGGCAGGGCCACCCTCGGGAGGCGGCGATCTGGCCAAACCGCTCCGCGATCCGCAGGGCCCAGGCCGCGCCGAGCGTCTCGCGAACGGCGAGAAACACGGGATCGATCATGGCCGCAAGCGGATGCTCTCCCTCGGCATGCCCGGCTCGGCCCCGTCGCCAATCCGCCACGCACGCCTGCATGCCTGCCAAGAGCGTGCCCGCAGCGGCCATGCACAGGGCCACGGCATCGATGGCGGGCGACCGGATCACGCCCTCAATCTGCTCGGCCATGCCGAACCCCGGCATGAACGGCCGCATGAGAATGATCTGGCCGGCCGTGACGAGCGTGGCCGCGGCACCCCGGCGAGTGGCGATGAAGTTCATCCATCCGATCGCCGCGAGCGCGAGCATGAACCACTTCGCGAGGATGTGGACCGCGGGCAGGCTTCCGGGAAACGCAAGGACCGCCGGCCCCAGCGGCAGGACGAGCACGACGGCGAGCGACGCGACGATCAATTGCCAGACCCCATGCTGCGGCCGCTTGGCCCCGAGCAGCGACATCGCGGGGCACAGCGAGAGGGCCGCCACCACGAGCCGTGCATCAGCCGCCGATCCCGGATCGACCAGATCGCCCCGCGACCGCACGAGCATCTCGATCGCCATCGCGACCCACGCCGCGACCGCCCACACGGCCGCCGGCACCGCCGTCGTGCCGCGCACGAAGACGACGCCCGCCAGCGACGCCGCAGCTCCCACGATCGATGCGACAAGCGAGATCACGACAGGCGACATGCGGCGAGCATACTACCGGGAGCACAGTGTCGTTGAACTCGGGAGCGATTCATCGCCCACAAATCGTAGTACCGGAATCCGGGAGGGGTTGGCCACGTCCCGAGAGCCGGCGTAGCTGGCAAGCGTAGGCATGGATGCCGAAGCGCCGCCAGGTCCGAGTGAGCGAAGCCCAGGATGGGCGAAGCGAACGTCCGGCGACGGGGCGTGGCCAACCCCGACCCACCCACGTTCATCGCACGAACGATCCCGGCGCGGGCGACACGGGCCGCTCTGCGATGGCCACCCCGCGGACGTATTTCTCGGGGGCCGTCACGAAGGCGTCGAGGGTCTCGCGCGAGCTGAAGAGATAGAGCCTCGATTGAAACGTCAGCCCGAAGCGGAGGTCGCCCGGAACCTGCCGCCCCGCGTCGATCGCCACGACCGGATCATCGCCGGCGAGCGCGGGGGCGTAGCGATCCGGAGAGGCCAGGAAGGCCTGCTGCTCGGCCGGGCCGGCGAAGAGGTAGGTGCGGCCTCGATGCGTCACGCCCCACTGCGACTGTCCTGCGACCCAGGCTCGTTTGTCTGCGAGGGTAACGGGACAGTAGCCGTTGAGCCCGGGCGAGCCCGCTCCGGGAACCACGGGAGGCAACGTGGCCACCGTCGCCGTGCTCGGCGGCGACGGCCGCTGGGCGGTCGCGGTCGCTCCGACAGCCTCGTCCTTCTTCGCCGTGGCCGGCTTGAAGATCGCCGCCACCGAATTGGAGAAGGCCGTGAATGGATTGCGAGACTTCTTCTCTGCCCCGGCGATCGCCGCGGCGTCGGGATTCTGCGTGATCGGATACGACGTGGCAGGCGGTGTGGCCGGCAGACTCGGCGCCAGCCCGGGGAAGACGGGCGGCGGCTCGGCGGGGATCGCGGCCTGCACCGCGACGCTCGGCGCTGCCGCAAACCCACGCTCCGTGCCCGGGTACGCCGCGGCCGGATAGCTTGTGACTGGTTGAGCCGGTGGTGCGTAGCCAGCCCGGCCTTCGACCCATGGCGACGATTGCGGGGCTGGCTGGGAGGCCCATGGCTCGATGGGCCGCTGGGCTGGTGCATACACGATCGCGGGAGATGCCGGGCTTGGGGGCATGGCCGACGGAATCGCCGTCGGCACGACCGACTGAGGCGGCATCGCACCCTTCGCAGCGGCGGCATGCTGGATCGCCCGCGCCGCATAGGTCACGAAATCGGCGCTCGAATCGGAGCATTCGAATTGGAACAGGAGCCGCTCGTTGGCATCCATGACACAGGCCATCGGAATGCGGGTGACCTGCATCCGCCTGGCGATCTCCGGATGAGAGTCCACATCGAGGCGGACCGTTTCGAAGCAGGCCGAGATGACCCCGACCGCCTCGGGCGCCTCTAAAGTAGTCGCGACGAACCGATCCGAGGCCTCGCTCCACGCGGCGGTGAAGATCACCATCACCGGCCTTCGTGAGACGGCCGACGCAGCTCGCGCCGTGGCGAGGTTCTCATGCCATGGAACAGCGGCCGAGGCGGATGTCGCGACCGCCACGACCAGACCGATGGCGAGCAGGGCCCGGTGAGCGAGTCGTGCAACGGTGCTGAGGTGCGTTGCGTTCATGCGTCAGAACAATCGGCACGCAGGCCGTCGGAAGTTTTGCCGAATATGAAGTTTCTGGGGTCTGTGCCGTTGTCCTTCCCGCATCCTGGCCCGACGCCGCGAGAGCCCTGAACCGCCCAGACTCCCATCGCCGGGCGACGCGGCAACGTGGGCAATCTCGGACCTCGATCGCTGCTGTTCCGCGTTGCATTCCCGACGCCATCGGGAGATTTGTCACAACTCGGATCGTCCCTCGGCCCGATATCTCTTCGTGATAGCCGAAGAACGAGGCACCCATCATGCCGACGATGAAACGCTCGCTCATTTCTCTGCTCGCCGCGACGATGCTGGCGGCCATCTCTCTGACATCCCCCGTGATGGCGGCTGAGATCGGCCACGCCGCGACGATCCAACGGGACGGCACCGCGACGCCCTGGCATCGCGACATCAACGCCGCCAAGGAAGCGGCGAATGCCAGCGGCCGACCGATCCTCGTCATCTTTACGGCCTCCTGGAACGAATCGAGCGGACGGTTCGAAGCATCGCTCGCCCGATCCATCGAGGCGACCACGCTCCTGACGCGGTGCTTCGAGACGGTCCGTATCAGCGTTGCCGATGATCCGTGGACCACCCGCCGCATGGGTGTGGTGAACGTTCCCGCGGCCTGCATCATCGACCAGCAGGAGCGGGTGCTCGCGCGGTTCGACTGCCCCGACGCCCCGGCCGCCTTCATCGCCGAACTGTGCACCGCATCGAACGAGGCAGCCGTCGCCGCCACCCTCGGCGCGACCGTCTCATCGACAGACGGAACCTTCAGCGGCGTCGCCGGGCCGGTCGATTCCGTCCGCCGCGGCATGCCCGTGTCGGCCCCCGCCGAACCGGTCGCCCTCGATGGCTACTGCCCGGTGAGCGTCGTCACGAGGCAATCCTGGATCAAGGGAAGTCCGCAGTTCTCGTGCGTTCACATGGGACGCACCTATCGGTTTGTGAGCGACGCCGAGCGACGGGCCTTCCTCGCGAATCCCAACTGGTACACGCCCGCCCTCGGTGGCGACGATGCCGTCGTCGCCGCGGAGCGAGGCCAGTCGCTCGCCGGCCGGCGAGCCTACGCCGCCACCTACAACTCGAAGCTCTATCTCTTCTCATCGCCCTCCACACTCCAGGCCTTCCTGGGCAACCCGGAGCAGTATCTGCACAGGGAGCATGTCGCCGGCAGGCCGGGATCGGGCCCGCGACTCCGGTAGTCCGCCGGCCTTCAACAGCAGTCCACCCGGGCAAGTTTTAACGGTTGCGCCGGCCCTACGGCATGACCGCAATCGGCTGGGCCCGTGGCAGACGGCCGGCCGATCTTCCACTCCGCAAGGGTTGCCGTGGCCGGCACACTCAAGCGGGATCTTCCCATGCGGCGGACTCTTTCAGCGGCGGTGCGGGGCACCGTGCGCGCGGCCACGGCCGGCATCGTGCTTTCCGCGGTCATTCTCGGCATCGCGGATCGATCGGCCTTCGCGATCGAGATGTTCACCTACTTCGGCGACGGCAGTCGCATCGGACTTCCGAGCCTCGAGGTTCCGATCGAGGCCTATCCGGGCATCCCCCTCCGCAGCGACAGGATTCGGGCCCGTCGTCGCGCCATGCAAAACCCCGGCGCCCCGGTCCGCGTCGGCCCTCCCGGCGGCATCACCATCCGCGCCATGCCGCCAGGCCAATCGATCCCCGCTCCATCCGCCAGCCGCTGATCGTCGGGCGCGGACGAGCGTTGGTCGGCCAGGGCCTGGCTTGCCCGTGCCACGGAGCCGGCGTTGCTGGCAAGCGCAGGCATGGATGCCGAGAGCGCAGCCAGCATCGAGAGAGCGACGGGCACGATGCCCGTCGCGAACGTCCGGCGATGTGGCACGGGCAAGCCAGGCCCTGGCCGACCAACGCTCGTCCGCGCCCGACGATCAGCGGCTGGCGGATGGAGCGGGGATCGATTGGCCTGGCGGCATGGCGCGGATGGTGATGCCGCCGGGAGGGCCGACGC
>JBJTDB010000271.1:0-889 GCA_046092145.1 Planctomycetia bacterium
CAGGCCGAGAAGAGGGCGTCGCGATCGGCTTTGGTTCGCTCGGCTGCCGGCTTCCGCGCGGCGAGGACCGCGGCATGGTCGATCGGCGGTGCGGCGGGCGCGGCGTCCTTCGTGAGGCTGAACCGGCAGCAGCCGAGCATCCTGCCGTCGCCCGCGTAGGGCTTCACGCCCGACCACTTGAGGGCGATCCTGATTTTTGTTCCGGCCGGCAGCTCGAGCGGCTTTTCAAACTGCACGACGGCCACCGACGGCTGGTGCCGGACCAGATGACCGCGTTCGGCGCTCCAGGCGGATTGCTCGTCGTCGTCGATGAGGTTGGCCACCGGGCCGGTTGACACGTCTGCGGGCGGGGCGTCTTTCTTGTCCTTGTCCCCCTTCGCCGGGTCGTCTTTCTTCTTCGCCTCATCGACCGGCCGCGGCTTCATCTGCCCGGGTGCAGAGAAGTCGGCTGAGGCATTCACGAGCGCGAGGTTCTCCCAGTCTTTCGCGTCGGGCTTCTTGATCTGCACTCGCATACGGCCGATCGCCCAGTCGCCGTCGCGGCCCGGGCCCTGCATGAAAAGCTCGCCATCGGTGAGGGCCTCGAGCTGGAGCCCCGTGGCCCCGGCCACATCAAGGTCCGGCTCGGCCTCGAAGAAGAGTTCGTTGTCGCGGTGGCCGATCATCAAGATCGAGCCGTCGGGCCGCTGCGTGGGATGCGTGAGCAGGCTGCCGCTATACATCTCGTCCATCGTGATCGGCGTCCAGCCCGGCAGCTTCGCC
The DNA here is from genome assembly GCA_046092145.1 of Planctomycetia bacterium. GTDB lineage: Bacteria > Planctomycetota > Planctomycetia > Pirellulales > UBA1268 > CACORA01. The sequence continues at coordinate 763 of JBJTDB010000271.1, forward strand.
GCGACGCCGGCGGCCCAGGCCTCCATCTCAGTCTGCCACTGGGGCTGCGACCGGCGGAGCTCTTCCTCGGCGGCGGCGATCTCCGCCCGCATCGCGGCGAGATCCTTCAACTGCTCGGGCGTGTAGA
>JBJTDB010000272.1:0-21777 GCA_046092145.1 Planctomycetia bacterium
CCCGCGGCGTCTGAAATCCGCCGACGGTCTCGCTGGGGATGGAAGCGGAACGTGAAGAAGTATACCCCGGCTTTCGGCACACCCTCACGGGGCGGCCGAATCGGGGAATTCCCGAGGATTTCAGAGGCTATCCGGCCACCCGATGCAACGGCTCCCGCGGCCGCTCCCGACGCAGCCGCGGTCGCGGAAAAGCCCGCCGCCGAGCCCCCCGCGGTAGAGCCGTCGCCCGAGGAACTGGCGCGGCGCAAGCTCGTCGCCGAAGCGGAGAAGGATTTTCAACGGTTTCGCAGCCGGCTCGACACGAAAGACAAGCAGACCGATTTCGACAAGGCGATCGATCGAGCCTTCGCCGACGCCGAAAAATCCGGCGTGCTCGAGAAGATCCAGCACGGCATCGACGAGGGGAGCCAGACGGAGATCGACATCCGCCCGCTCGGCGAGGCGGTAGAGACGACTCGGGTGTCGGTGTCGCGGGTGCTCCTCGGCGAGGCGAAGCTCCATCTCAAGGCCCGCATCGAGGAGGAACTCGGCAAGGGTATCTTTGCCGACCGCATCGCCGCCTGGGTCGAGCCGCGGCTTTCGGGCTCGCTCGAAATCGACCGTGAGGCGACGTCCAAAGCCAAGAAGGACGCCATCGAGAAGACGCCGCAGCAGTTCGTCCGCTACGCCGCCGGCGACGTGCTCGACGAAGCATGCGTGCCGATCGATTCCGAGAAGCTCGCGCTACTGGAGCGGGAACGCGATGAGTTTCTCCGCCAGCAGGATGGACGCAGCCGGGCAGGGCGGGCCGCGTCGCTCTTCGGCTTGTTCATCGCGATGTTCACTCTCGCGGGCTTCTACATCCATCTTCATCACCGCGAGGTGCTCGACGATCTCGGCCATGTCGCCACGCTCCTGGGGCTTTCGGTGCTCACCGTCGCGCTGTGTCTCTTCGCGGCCGGTGAGGCATGGCGGGCCGAGATCGTGCCGCTGCTGGTCTTCGCGATGACGATCGCCATCGCCTTCGACGAGGATCTCGCCCTCCTCCTGGCCGCCGAGGTGGCGCTCGTGGCCGTCATCGGCATGGGCCGCGGCCTGGCCGACTACATCACCCTCACTGCCGCCTCGGCCGCGATGATCTTCTGGATGGGCCGCATCCGCAGCCGCAGCAAACTGATTTATGTCGGGCTCTGGGCGGGTGCCGTCGCCTTCAGCACGCAGCTCGGAGCCACGCTGCTCGAGGAGCGGCCCTTCTCGTCGCAGCTGCTCTACGAGGCGGGCCGCACGGGTGTGTGGACGGTGCTCGCCGGATTCTTGATGACCGGCCTGCTCCCCTTCATCGAGCGGGCCTTCGGCGTGCTCACCGACCTGAGCCTGCTCGAAGTGGGTGACGTCGCCCACCCGCTTCTCCAGGAACTCGTGCGGCGGGCCCCGGGCACCTACAACCACTCGATCAACGTGGCCAGCATCGGGGAGGCCGCGGCCGACGCCATCGGCGCCCGCGGGCTGCTCGTCCGCGTCGGGGCCTATTTTCACGACATCGGCAAGATGCTCAAGCCGGCCTACTTCGTCGAGAACCAGGGGACGGAGAACCGACACGAGTCGCTGATGCCGGCGATGAGTACGCTGATCATCGTCGCGCACGTGAAGGAGGGAGTCGAACTGGCCCGTCAATACAATCTGCCGCAGCCGATCATCGACCTCATCGCCGAGCACCATGGCACGACGCTCGTCGAGTATTTCTACCGCCGGGCCACGGAGCGGCAGCAGGCCGACCCCGATGGAGCGGAGGTCGATGAGCAGACCTACCGCTATCCAGGCCCCAAGCCGGCCACCCGCGAATCGGCCGTGCTCATGCTCTCCGACGCGGTCGAGAGCGCCAGCCGCGCCCTCACCGAGCCCACGCCCGCCCGGATCGCCAGCCTCGTCCACGATCTGGCGATGAAGCGGCTGCTCGACGGCCAGTTCGACGAGTGCGGCCTCACCCTCGAGGAACTCGAGCTCATCGAGCAGAGTCTCGTGAAGAGCCTCACGGCGGTCTATCACGGTCGCGTGAAGTACCCCGATCAGAGGACGGCCTGACGTGGCCGGTCGGTCGTTGCCACACGCCCGCCGATCCCGAAACGGCGCCGCCGCCGGCAGCCTCGCGATCGAGATCGTCGATCGGCAGCGGAGGCTGCGGGTCTCGGCATCGTGGCTGGCGGCGGTGGCCCGAGCCGCCTTGACAGCCGAGCGGGTGCGGGATGCCGAGATCTGCATCCTCGTCGTCAACGACCGGCGGATCGCCCGGCTCCACGACGAGTGGTTCGACGATCCCTCGCCGACGGATGTCATCACCTTCAACCTGTCAGACGGAGGGGATCCCGTCCTCCGCGGCGATATCGCCGTCAGCGCGGAAACGGCCATGCGTATGGCCCGCCAGCCCGGGCTCTCCCGGCCGGGATGGACGCCACGGCACGAGCTGGCGTATTACGTCGTCCACGGCATCCTGCATCTCACCGGATACGATGACCGTGCCCCGGCCGACCGCCGCGCGATGCGGGCGAGGGAGCGGGCCGTCATGCGGGCGGCCGGCCTTCCGGCTCCGCCGCGGTCCGTGGGCCGCCTCCGTTCCTGACTCGGATCGCCGCTCGTCATGCATCCCTCCGGCTTCATCCGCATCGAATCGGCGCTCGTGTTTCTCGTCGTGGCGGCGTTGGCCGCCGTGCAGGCCCGGGCCTTTCGCGGCGCCCAGCGGCACCAGGTGCAGGAAATCTGCCGCCGCCGGGGCCGCCCGGAACGATCCGCGGAGATCATCGAAGGGAGCGAGACGATCGCCTTCATCGCCGCGTCGGTGGTGGTGATGGCGGCGGTGGTCGCCACGCTGCTGGCGTCACGATGGCTCGTCGAGGCGACCGCCGGCTCACCCGCGCTGAAGGCCTCGGCAGTGGCCGGATGGATCCTGCTTGCGTGGCTGATGCTCGTGGTGGTGCCGATGCTCTTCACGAAGTTCATCGGCGCCTGGTTCGTCGTGGCGACCTGGTCCGTGTGGCGCCCGATCGTGGCGGTGACGGCACCGGCGGTGAAGCGACTGGCGGGACTCGCGGCCATGCTCGCGCGGCTCCTCGTGCGACCCGCGAAAGCCGCCGCCAAGGCGGACGGTCAGGAGGAACTTCGGGCGGTCGTGGACGAGGCCCATCGCGAGGGATGGCTGCCGGGGTCCGCCCGCGCGATGATCGAGGGCGTCATGAGCCTCGATCAGGTGCGGGTGGCCCAGATCATGACGCCACGCACCAATATGATCTGCGTTCCACTGGCCACGCCGTGGGATGAGATCGTCCGCCTCGTGTCGGAGAGCGGCCATACGCGGCTGCCGGTCTGGGATCGCTCGCCGGAGGATGTCGTGGGAATCCTCCATTCGCGGGAACTGCTCGGGCGGCTCGCCGAGCCGTCGGAGGCCGGCCGGGCGGCCGCAGGGCCGCCCCCAGAGTTGCGTCCACTGCTCCGTCCCCCGTATTTCGTGCCGGAATCGATGAGCGTGCAAAAATTGCTCCGTGAACTGCAGCGGGGCCGCACGCACCTGGCGCTCGTCACCGACGAATTCGGTGGTGTCTCCGGCTTGGTCACGATCGAGGACGCCCTCGAAGAGATCGTCGGCGAGATATCCGACGAGCATGACGAGGCATTTTCCGACGGCCTCCGGATCGTGTCGGACCATGTCTGCGAGGTCATGGGGCACGTCAGGATCACCGATCTCAACGCCCGGTTCGGCACGCGGCTTCCGGAGGAGGCCGATTACGAGACCGTGGGGGGGCTCGTCTTCCACGAGTTCGGCCGGGTGCCGCACGTGGGCGAACGAATCACGAGCCACGGTGTGGCGATGGAGGTGCTCGCCGCGACTCGGCGGCGGGTGGACCTGATTCGGGTCGAGTGGTCCCCGGAAGCGACCGGCCATGGCGGCTGAAAAGACGCGTGCCATCGTCATCCGCGCCACGCCGTTCGGCGAAACCAGCTGTGTCGCCACGCTCTACACCCGTGAACTCGGCAAGGTGCGGGGGCTGGCAAAGGGCGCGTGGCGGCCAAAGAGCGGTTTCGACGCCGCCCTTGACCTCCTTTCGAGCTGTCAGGTACTCGTCCTCCGCAAATTTTCGGGCGGTCTCGACGTGCTGACCGAGGCCACCCTGGAACACCGGTTCCGCGTCGGCAGCCGGACGGCGTTTCACGGAGGCCTGTATGTCGCGGAGCTGCTCGACGCGGTCACGGCCGATGCCGATCCCCAACCCGACCTCTTCGATGCCGCGCACGACACGCTCCGTAGCCTCTCGAGCCCACGCCCCGGCGCGGACGACGACGAGTGCCACGCCCTCGGGCCCGGTGCCGCGACCATTCGGATGGCGCTGCTGCACTTCGAGCTCGACCTCATGCGGATCGTCGGCCATGCCCCGGCGCTCTTTCGGTGCGCCGAATGTCGCACGGCCGTTCCGGACGGGCCTCGGACATCCTTCGGGATGCTCGACGGCGGTGTGCTCTGCCCCGCCTGCCGGCGTGGCAAGCGATCGGTCATCTCCGTCTCGCGGGATGCGATGGCATCGCTGCGGCTGCTTGCAGGATCGCCCGACGCATGGCGTCGGTTCGAGCTTCCTTCGTCGGTGGGAGGCGAACTGCGAGCCATCATGAACACCTACCTCGCCCATTTCCTCGGTCGGCGGCTCAAGGCGGCCCGCTGGCTGGCTGCCCTGATCGTGGTCGCCGCCGGCCTCTCCGGGGGCTGCGCCACGATGAAGATGCCGACATGGCCCTGGTCGGCCGACTCCGCGGCAGCCTCGAAGGAGAAGCAGCTGGCCGAGCAGCTCGGCGACGACGCCGATTCGGAGGTGTTGTCGTCGGAGTATGCCGCGGGCTCGCCCGATTCGGTGTTCGACTACTTCAAGGGCGAGAACGTCAAGAAGCGGTGGAAGAAGATGACCGGCCGTGGACCCAACGAGCCGGTGGCCCGCGCCGCCATGGCCGAGGGGGATGGGCTCTTTCGTGAGGGCAAATACAAGGAGGCCATTCCGAAATACAAAAAGGCCGTGGACCGCTGGCCCGACTCGGTGATCGAGGAAGACGCCATGTGGCAGCTTGCCGAGTGCCTCTTCTTCACCGACCAATACCCGAAGGCGGAGGACGCCTACAGCGAACTGGTGAAGAAGTATGCCAACACCCGCTACCTCGACCGGGTCGCGCAGCGGCAGTTCCTCATCGGTCAGTATTGGCTCGCCATCGACAAGGCATCGCACCTGCCGGTGCTGATACCCAACGTCGCAGACCGCAGCAGGCCGATCTTCGATACCCGGGGCCGTGCCCTCAAGGCCTTCGATCATGTCCGGATCAACGACCCGCGCGGCCCGCTGGCCGACGACAGCATCATGGCCCAGGCCAACGCCCACTTCGTGAACCGCCAGTGGCTCGATGCCGACTATTTCTACAGCCTGCTTCGCACGGAATATCCCGACAGCGACTTCCTGCTCCAGGCGCACCTTTTCGGGCTGCAGGCGAAGATGCAGGCCTATCAGGGGCCTGGCTACGAAGGGGGCGTGCTCGACGAGGCTGAAGTGCTCGCCGATCAGGTGCTCGTGCAGTTCCCGGATCAGCTCCCGGGCGACGACCAGGAGCGGGTGATGAAGACACGAGCCGAGATCGCGGCCCAGCAGGCGACGCGACACTGGCAGCGTGCGGAGTTCTATGCCAAAGGACAGCACTATTCGGCGGCGCGGATCTATTACGCGATGATCGCCCGCGACTACCCGAAGACGATGCTCGCCGCCAACGCCCGCGAGAAGCTCACGGGCATCGAAGGCCTCGAGGACGTCTCCGACAACCCGTTCCCGATGCTCACGCGGATTCTCAATCCCGACTCCCTCAAGGAGGCGGAACTCGACGCGATGGCCGAGGCCGACGAGATGATCGCCAGGCAGGACACGTCTGGCGCCGGCCCGCAGATCCGCTGACGCCAGGGCTCTTGCCGACATGCTCATGGCCACCCGCACCCCCGCCTTGGCTCGTGCCGCGATCGCGACGATCGTCATGGCCCTGGCCGGCGTCGCCGGATGTGCCGGCTACCGATTCGGCAACAACACGCTCTACGCCCCGAATGTTCGGACGGTCTACGTGCCCGTCTTCCAATCCGACAGCTTCCGCACGACACCGAGCGTCGATCTCGGAGAGCGGCTCACCGAGGCGGTCTGCAAGGAGATCGAGAAGCGCACTCCCTTCAAGGTGGTGGGTACGGCGGAGGCGGCCGACAGCGTGCTCACCGGCCGTGTCGTCGCCGACACCAAGCGGATGGTGGTGGAGAGCCCCACCGACCAGTCGCGGCAGGTGGAGATGAACATGCAGTGCCTGGTGACCTGGGCCGATCGTGGGGGTGCCGTGCTGGCGACCGGCGCCGTGCCCATGGCGGCGGCCAGTGTGGATGTCGGCCAGGCGTCGATGCTCGTGCCCGAATATGGCCGCTCGGTGGTGAGCACCCAGCAGGAGGGGATCCAGCGGATGGCCCGGCAGATCGTGGGCCTGATGGAAGAGCCGTGGTAGCCTGACCGTGTCAGGATTCCACGAGCCATGAGCCGAGACACCGTCGCTTCCGAGAAGGTCACGACATCCGTCGTCGTGGACACCGAGGAGTCCCGGCTTTCGGGAGCGGCTGATAGTTTTGGCATCGGTTCTGCGCACACCCGGCTCGATCCGGCGCCGGAACGGTTCGTCGGGGCCGAAATCGGAGGCGTGAAGATCGTCCGGTTCGTGGCCGAGGGGGGCATGGGCCTGGTCTACGAGGGCTGGCAACTCCATCCCGGCAGGCCCGTCGCGATCAAGATGATGAGGCCGGGCCTGGTCTCGCGATCGATGATCAAGCGGTTCGAACACGAGGCCAGAATTCTCGGACGGCTGCGGCATCCCGGCATCGCCCAGATCCATACCGTGGGCGTTCACGAGGCCGAGGGCGTGGCCACGCCCTACTTCGTGATGGAATTCATCCCGAGCGCGACCGCCATCGTCGATTACGCGGAGTCGCACAAACTTTCCTCCCGCGAAAGGCTGATGCTGTTCCGCCAGGTCTGCGATGCGGTGGCCCACGGTCATCAGCGGGGCGTGATCCACCGTGATCTCAAGCCCAGCAATATCCTCGTGGACGCGGCGGGGCAGCCAAAGGTGATCGACTTTGGCATCGCCCGCAGCACCGACGCCGACATGGCCCTCACGACCCTGCACACCGACATCGGCCAGCTGATCGGCACGCTGCAATACATGAGTCCCGAGCAGTTCGATGCCGATCCCGACGAGCTCGACGTACGGTCCGACGTGTACTCGCTGGGGCTCGTGCTCTACGAGCTGCTCGCCGCCCGAAGGCCTTATGAACTGCGACGAAAGCCGGTGCATGAAGCGGCCCGGCTGGTTCGGGAATCGACCCCACCGCCAATTTCCACGATCGCCGGAACGCTCGGTCGGGATGCCTCGGTCATCGCCCGCACATGCCTCGAAAAAGAACGCACGCTCCGGTATTCGACCGCCAGTGAACTCGGTGCGGACATCGGCCGGCTCCTCGCCGGCGATCCGATCGTCGCCGCGCCGCCGAGCTTCATCGACTCGATCCGGCGGTTCGCCCGGAGGCACGTGGCGGCGGCGGCCGCGTTGGCCGGCACCTTCCTCACGCTGACCGTGGCCGTCGTGGGGATCTCGATCTATTATCTGCGAGCGGAGCGCCAGCGGCAGGAAGCAGTCGCCTCGCGCACACGGGCCGAGGAGAAGGAGGCCGAAGCGCAGGCCCATGCGGCAGAGGCCGATCGTCAGCGGCTGCGGGCCGAGTCCGAGACGTTCCGGGCCAACGAGCGGGTCTACGTCGGCAATCTCTACCGGGCCGGCGACAAAATCGCGGAGCACAACTACGACAAGGCCAGGCATCTGCTCGGGGAGAACCGCTCGCTCGCCGACGGCGCCGACCATCCGATCGAACTCCGCTGTCTCGAGGCACGGCTCGACCAGGCCTATGCCGTGCTCGCCGGGCATGTCGGCGGCGTGGGATCGGTTGCGTTCAACGCTGATGGGAAGGTCGTCACCCGGGGTGGCGACGGCACGGTGCGGACATGGGATGCCGACACGGGCGGCCCGCTCACCTCGCGGGCTGATTTCGTCTCCCTCGCGTCGTTCGTCCTCCCCCCGGAATGGCCCTTTGGCCCGGGTCGGGCCCGGCGGAGGCCTGCCACCTGCCCGGCGAGCGGCATCTCCCGACGATGGCCGATCCCTGCCGCCAACCGCACGATCACGCTCGACATGGATGATGCCGTTCGTGTCCGCGAGACCAGCACGGGTCGCCGGCTCGCCGTCTGGAAAAGGCCGGCTGATCGAAGGGGCGACATCACATCGGTGGCCATGACCTCCGACGGCAGACGTGCCGTGATCGTCCTGCAGCAGCGAAAGGTGCTGCTGTGGGATGTGGCGCGTGGCGGTGGCGTCATCGAGGTGACGGGCCATTCCGACGACGTGCGGGCGGTGGCGTTCAGCCCAGACGGACGACTGCTGGCGACGGGCTCCGTCGATCGCACGGCCCGGCTGTGGGATGCTGCGACGGGCACGCCGTTCGCCGTGCTCGACGGGCATTCGAATGGCGTGACGTCGGTCGCGTTCAGCCCCGATGGCAGCCGCGTGGCCACCGCCTCGGGAGGAACGTTCGACAGTACGGCGAGGCTGTATGACGTCGTCATCGATTCCGAACTCAACGTGCTCCGTGGCCACTCAGGCAAGATCGTGATGGTTCGCTTCGGCCCCGGGGGAAGGCGGCTACTCACGGCGTCGGTCGATGGCTCGGCGCGGCTCTGGGATGTTGGCACGGCCCGCGAATGGAAACGGCTCGCCGGGCATGACAAGCCGCTCACGTCGGCGATCTTCAGTCCCGATGGCAGCCGGATCGCCACCGGATCACAGGATGGAACGGTGCGGCTCTGGGATGGGGCAAGCGGTGATCTCGTGACCGTGCTGCATGGCCACGAGCAAGGAGTCTCATCGCTCGCCTTCAGCCCTGATGGTAGCCTTCTGCTTGCCGGATCGAGAGATGGCCGGGCGAGGCTCTGGGATGGGGTCACCGGGGAATCGAGGGGCGTGCTCGCGGGCCATGATGGCGGCGTGACCGCAGTCGCCTTCAGCCCGGATGGAAGGGTTTGCGGAGCGGGCGGCGCGAACGGAAGCGTCCGCACCTGGGACGCGACCACATGCAGCTTGATCGCCGAGCTCTCGGGCCACAGAACCGACATCACCGCCATGGCCTTCAGTCCCGATGGCAGCCGCGTGGCCACGGCGGCCAATGGGCTGTGGCATGTTCCAAGCGCGACCGCACGGGTGTGGGATCCGTTGACCGGCCGCATCCTGGCGGCCATCTCATCCGACGCAGGGGCGGCGCATGGCCTGGCGTTCAGCCCCGATGGCTCGCTCCTCGGCACAGCGAACTTTTCGAGTGTCTGCGACCTCTGGGAGGCCGAGGGAGGGTTCACGCGAAGGAGGCCGTTGCTCGGCCATTCCGACAGCGCCCTGTGTCTGGCCTTCAGCCCGAACTCCCGCCGCGTCGCCACCGGTTCGGCCGACCACACGGTTCGCATCTGGGACGTCGCTCGCGGGGAGGAACTCGCGGTGCTGCGTGGGCACACCAACCACGTCAATGCTGTCGCCTTCAGTCCCGATGGCTCGCTGCTCGCGACGGCGTCGGATGACGCCACGGTGCGGGTCTGGGGGCTCTCCAACGCCGCCATCCACCGCAGCCGCCTGGCTGCCGAAGCCGATTCCGCGGGCGATCCTGTCCCCGGGCAGTAGTCCAGAGACTGCCGGTACCATGGTTGGCGTGCCCTTCCCATCCTCACCCACCCACTGGCGGCTCCGCACGCGGAGCCTCGATCTGCCGCATGCCGGCGGCCGGATTCGCCGCCCGCTCGTGATGGGGATCGTGAACGTCACGCCCGACAGTTTTTCCGACGGCGGCCGCCACGCATCTGTCGAGTCCGCCGTCGCCCACGGCCTCGCGCTCGCAGTCGAAGGGGCCGACATTCTCGACGTCGGCGGCGAAAGCACGCGGCCCTATGCCGAGCCGGTGCCGCTCGACGAGGAACTGAGGCGGGTGGTGGAGGTGGTGCGCAGGCTCTCGCGGGAGTCGGGCCTTCCGGTATCGATCGACACCTCGAAGGCCGCCGTCGCCGCCCGGGCGGTCGAATGCGGCGCCGAGATCATCAACGACGTGACGGGGCTCGAGGGCGATCCCGACATGCTCGGCGTGGCTCGCGATACCGGCGCCGGCATCTGCGCCATGCACATGCAGGGCACGCCGCAGACGATGCAGATCGACCCGCACTACGGCGATGTCGTCGAGGAAATCCACGCATACCTCGCGGCCCGCCGCGATGCCCTGCTCTCCGCGGGAATCGACCGCGACACCATCTGCCTCGATCCCGGGATCGGCTTTGGAAAAACCCACGCCCACAACCGCGACCTCATGGCCCGCGCCGGACGTTTCCTCGACCTCGGCCTGCCGATCCTCGTCGGGCACTCCCGCAAGGGATTCATCCGCAAGGCAATCGAACAGTCTCTCGGCCGGCCGCCGACCATGGCGGAGATCGACGCCGCCACGGCGGGCGCCGCATGCGGCTTGGCTTCGCACGGGATTCAGATCGTGAGGGTGCATGCCGTGGGGCAGGTCCGTGCGGCCTTGGAACTCTTTGCTACGATGCAGCCATGAATTCATCCAGCCATTCCACGCTCGCCGGGCACTGCCGCGACATCGCCGTCCGTGCCCGCCGGGCCGCGATCGATCTCGCCACCATGCCGGCTGCGAAGAAGGCGGCCTGCCTCGAGGCCGCCGCCGCACGGATCCGTGCCGACATCGACGCGATCGTCGCCGCCAATCGGCTCGATCTCGACGCCGCCCCCGGCTACGGCCTCGCGGCCGCCGCGATCGACCGGCTCACGCTCGATCCCAAGCGGGTCGAGGGAATCGCCGCCGGCGTCGAAGCGGTGGCCTCGTTGCCCGATCCCGTCGGCGAGGTGCTCGAAGAAACCACGCGGCCCAACGGCCTCGTGGTCCGCAAGATCCGCGTGCCGCTTGGCGTGGTCTTCTTCATCTATGAGTCGCGGCCCAACGTCACGGCCGATGCAGCGGCCGTCGCCCTGGCCGCCGGCAACGCGATCATCCTCCGCGGCGGGAAGGAGGCGGCCCATTCCAGCGGCCGCATCGTCGAGAGCATGCGGGCCGCGATCGCGGCAAGCGGATTGCCAATCGACTGCGTGCAACTGGTCGACACCCCAGACCGCGATGCTGTCGGCCATTTTCTGGCGATGGACGACCTGATCGACATCGTCATCCCCCGGGGAGGCGAAGCCCTCATCCGCCGCGTCTGCTCCGAGGCCCGGATGCCCGTCCTCAAGCATTTCACCGGCAATTGCCACGTCTACGTCGACAAGGCGGCCGACCTCGCCATGGCCAAGGCGATCACCGTGAATGCCAAGTGCCAGCGGATGGGCGTCTGCAACGCGGCCGAGTCGCTGCTGGTGCACAAGGATGTCGCCGCGGCGTTTCTTCCCGATGTGGCCCGGGCTCTGGGTGATCACACGGTGGAGATCGTGGGGGATGAGGCGACGCGAAAGCTCGTGCCCACGGCCGGCCCGGCGACCGAAGCCGATTGGTCGACCGAGTATCTCGGCCCGAAGATCTCCGTGGCCGTCGTCGACTCGCTCGATGACGCAATCGACCATGTCAACCGCTACGGCTCGCGGCACACCGACTCGATCGTCACGGCCGACACAGCCGCGGCCAATCGGTTTGCCGCCCGCGTCGATACGGCCGTCGTGATGGTCAACGCGAGCACGCGATTCAACGACGGCGGTGAAATGGGCCTGGGCGCCGAAATCGGCATTTCCACCGACAAGCTCCACGCCCGAGGCCCCTGTGGCACGAAGGAGCTGACGACCTACAAGTTCGTCGTGCTCGGCTCGGGCCAGGTGCGGACGTGATGCCTCGGTGCCGCGCGATTGCCCTGCTCCTGATTCTGGGAGGAATCTTCTCCATGTCGAATGCGCCCGTCGCCGGCGATCCGTCTGATCCCTTGGATCCACACGTCTGGCTCGAGGACGTGATGGGCGAGAAGCAGCTGGAGTGGGTGCGGGCGCGGAATGCCCAGAGCGTGTCGGCGATCGCGGAGACGGATGCGTTTCGGCAGATCGAGCCTCGGATCCTCTCGATTCTCGACTCCAAGGAAAAAATCCCGTTCGTGACGAAGATCGGCGACCGCTTCTACAACTTCTGGCGCGACGCCACGAACCCGAAGGGAGTCTGGCGGCGGACCACGCTCGAGGCATACCGCACGCCGGAGCCAGAGTGGGAGACGGTGCTCGATATCGACGCCCTCTCCAGGGCCGAGGGGGAGAACTGGGTATGGCACGGGGCGACGGTGCTCGAGCCCCAGGATCGGCTCTGCCTGGTGTCGCTGTCACGGGGCGGTGCCGATGCCGATGTCGTGCGGGAGTTCGACCTCGTCACGAAAACCTTCGTCGATGGCGGCTTCACGGTGCCGGAAGCCAAGAGCCGCGTCGCCTGGCGGAACCACGACTCGCTCTTCGTGGCGACCGACTTCGGGCCTGGATCGCTGACGACCTCGGGCTACCCACGGACGGTCCGCGAGTGGGCCCGTGGCACCGATCTGGCCGCCGCGCCGCTGGTCTACGAAGGCCGCCCCGAGGACATGGCCGTCGCCGCCTCGCGCGATCTCACGCCGGGCTTCGAGCGAGACTTCGTCTCACGGCAGATCACGTTCTGGACGAACGAACTCTTCCTGCGTCGTGACGGCACGCTCGTAAAGATCGAAAAGCCGGACGACGCCAATGCCATGGTTCATCGCGAGTGGCTGCTCGTCGAACTTCGCTCACCCTGGACGATCGGCGGCCGCACCTACCCCGCGGGAGCGCTGCTCGCGGCCGACTTTGAGAACTTCCTGGCCGGGAGCCGGGAGTTCCGCATGCTCTTCGAGCCCGGGCCGCGAACGTCGCTCGTCGCGTTCACCGGCACCAGGAATCGCATCCTGCTCACGACGCTCGACAACGTTCGCAGCCGGATCGAAGTGCTCGCCTTCCAGGATGGCACGTGGCGGCGGGATCCGCTGCCTGGCGTGCCCGATGTGGGCACGGCGAGCGTCTCATCCGTCGATGAGATCGAGTCCGACGACTATCTGCTTGTCACGTCGAGCCCCCTCACGCCCTCCACGCTCTCCCTCGGCACGGCCGGCGATGGCCGCGGGCCTGAACGGCTCAAGTCGTCGCCCACGTTCTTCGATGCCACGGGGCTGCGGGTGGAACAGCACGAGGCCGTGTCGAAGGACGGCACCCGGGTGCCCTACTTTCAGATCGGGCGACAGGATCTCCCGCTCGACGGCTCCACGCCCACGCTCCTTTACGGCTACGGCGGATTCGAGATTCCGCTCGTTCCAGGCTACGACCCGGTCTCCGGGGCCGCCTGGCTGGAGCGGGGTCATGTGCTCGTGATCGCCAACATCCGCGGCGGCGGCGAGTTTGGCCCCGCATGGCATCAGGCGGCGCTCAAGGAGAAGCGGCCGAGGGCCTACGAGGATTTCATCGCGGTCGCGGACGATCTGATCCGCAGGAGCGTGACATCGCCCAGGCACCTCGGCGTGAAGGGGGGCAGCAACGGCGGCCTCCTCGTCGGCAACATGTACACGATGCGTCCCGATCTCTTCGGCGCCGTCGTCTGCCAGGTGCCGCTGCTCGACATGCGTCGCTACCACACACTGCTGGCCGGAGCCAGTTGGATGGGAGAATACGGCGATCCCGACAATCCAGACGAATGGCGATTCATCCGCACGTTTTCGCCGTATCACAACGTCGATCGTGCGAGGAACTATCCGCCGATCCTGATCACGACATCGACCCGGGACGACCGCGTGCACCCCGCCCATGCCCGCAAGATGACGGCGCTCCTCATGGATCAGGGCAAGGACGTGCTCTCCTACGAGAACATCGAGGGAGGCCATGGCGGCGCTGCCGACAACAAGCAGCGGGCCTTCATGGACGCCCTGGGTTGGACGTTTTTGGATCGCCGCCTGAAGGGAAAATAGCCCGGTCAGGACACGTCCCTGGATCGCGGTGTCTCTGGCCCAGACGTTGGCTAGAATTTTACCGCACGGGATTCCGAGCTGATGCCGTTCGAGGAGGTTCATCATGAATGGGTTCCATAGTTCCCGATCGACCATTGCGGCTGGATTGGCCGCCGTGTGCCTGGCCGCCCTCGGCCTCGTGGCCGTCGCCAGCCCGCCCGTCGCTCCCACAGAGGCCCTCGCGCCTGACGAGCAGCAAGCGAAGTTCAAGCTGCCCCCCGGCTTTGCCATCCAGCTCGTCGCGAGCGAGCCCGAGATCCAAAAGCCGATGAACCTCGCGTTCGACACCCGTGGCCGGCTCTGGGTGACCCATTCGGTCGAGTATCCCTTCGCCGCGGCTGACGGAACCACGCCGCGTGACGGACTGACCGTGCTCGAGGGCTTTGGCCCGGACGGCCGGGCAACAAAGGCGACCCGCTTCGCCGACGGGCTCAACATCCCGATCGGTGTGCTGCCGCTGCCCAATGCCGCGGCCGACGGCCGTGGGCAGGAAGTGATCGTCTGGTCGATCCCACATATCTGGAAACTCACCGATACCGATGGCGATGGCAAGGCCGACCGCCGCGAGGTGCTCTACGGGCCGTTCGATTTCGCCGACACCCACGGCAACCAAAACGCCTTCCGGCTCGGGCCCGACGGCTGGGTCTACGCCTGCCACGGCTTTCGCAATGCGTCGAAGGTGAAGCTCCGCGGCGAGGGGGAAGTCGTCCTCGAAATGACTTCGGGTAACACCTACCGCTTCCGCCCAGACGGCTCGGCGATTGAGCAGGTGTCGTGGGGTCAGGTCAACCCGTTCGGTATGTGCTTCGACCGGCTCGGCAACCAGTTCACAGCCGACTGCCATTCCAAGCCGATCATGATGATCCTCCGCGGCGGCTACTACGACAGCTTCGGTCAGCCGCACGACGGCCTCGGCTACGCGCCGCTCACGACGGGCGACGGCCACGGCTCGACCGGCATCGCCGGCATGGTTGCCTACGAGGCGGCACAGTTTCCCGCGGAGTATCGCGGCTCGATGTTCGTGGGCAACGTCATGACCAACATCATCCATCGCGATGTCCCAGAGTGGCGGGGCTCGTCGCCCTGGGTGGAGAAGCCGACCGACTTCGTGTCGTGCGACGACTGGTGGTTTCGGCCGGTCGATCTTCAGCTCGGCCCCGACGGCGGTCTTTACGTGGCTGACTTCTACAACTGCATCATCGGCCACTACGAGGTGGACCTGAAGCATCCTCGCCGCGACCGCAACCGCGGCCGGATCTGGCGGATCGTGTGGAGGGGAACCGACGGCACGGCAGCGGCCGGCTCGCCCGCCGACCTCACGCGGCTCGGTGACGAGACGCTCGTGTCGCTTCTTGGCGACGCCAATGCGACCGTGCGGCGGCTCGCTTTCGACACGCTCCTCGCGCGAGCCTCAACGCCTGCGGGCGGCGGCATCGCGGCGCTTTTCGAGGGCGTGCTCGCGGCCGCTCCATCCACCGATACTCCGCACGGCGACGACCGCCGGGCGCTGGCCGTGCGGGGCCTGGCGCGGCTCGGCAGGCTCTCCGGCGACGTGCTCGAGCGGGCTGCTACGGATCCCGCGGCAGTCGTGCGGGTGCATCTGGTCAAGGCACTGGCCGCCATGCCGGGCTGGGATTCGGCCCGGGGCGATCTCGTCTGCTCGAGGCTTGCCGACAGCGATCCATTCGTGCGCCGCGCGGCTGCCGAGGCGATCGCCGAGCATCCGGAGCCGTCATCGATCCAGCCGCTCCTCCGCGCATGGCACGCCAGCCCGAGTGATGATTCACAGCTGATCCAGGCCCTGCGGATCGCCGCGCGCAACCAGCTGCGACAAACGCCGCCGGACGTTGTGGCAGGGCTCTCGCTTGCCGACTCCGAATGGATGAAGCTCCTCGACATCGCCGTCGCCGTTCCCGACGACGCGATCGCCTGGTTCGCCTTCGAATTCCTTCGCGGCCACGCCGCCCCGCCCGACCTCGTCAGCCGTTCCCTGTCGAGCGTGGCCCAGCATTGCGGTGATGCCCGAATCGACGAGGCCGCGCGATTCGCCCGGCAGAAGAACGCCGCGAGCATCGCCACCGAGGCGGGAGCATTTCAATCACTCTTCGACGGGCTTTCCCGCCGCGGCCGGAAACTCTCGGCGGAAAACGAACTCGGCCGTTGGGGAGCCTCCCTCGCCCCGGGCATTCTCGACCTCGCCACGGAATCGAGCGGACCGCTCCCCGCCCCGTTCGTGTCACTGGCGCTCAAGGTGGCCGAACAGCTGCGGCTTACCACGCTCACCGCGCAGACACTCAGTGTGCTCGGCAATCACAGGCTGCCAGACGACGTCCGCACGATGGCCGCCGCCACCGCGACCGCACTGGATCCGCAGCGGGCCATCGCAGCTCTGGCGACGATCGTGGGCAGCGGTGCGGAGCCGATGCCGCTTCGGCAGTCCATCGCCCGGCAGCTTGGTGCGAGCGACACGCCCGAGGCTCGTAACGCGCTCGCCACGGCGATCATCACGGCACCGGCGGCCCTGCAGCAGCCATTTGCCCTGTCCCTCGCCTCGACGAAGGAGGGCGCCGAGCTGCTCCTCGCCCGCGTGGCCGCCGGCAAGGCGTCGGCCCGGCTTCTGCAAGACAAGCCCGTCGTGGATCGCCTGAAGGCCTCGGGGGCCGCGGATGCCGACATACGGATCGCCGACCTCACCCGAAACCTTCCCTCGGCCGACGCCGCCATCCGGGAGGTGATCGCCCGCGTGGCGGCCGACCATGCAAAGGCAACGCCCTCGCCCGAAGCGGGCCGGGCGATCTTCACGAAGACCTGCGGCAACTGCCATCGCATGGCCGACGTGGGGGGCAAGGTGGGCCCGCAGCTCGACGGCGTGGGGCAGCGAGGCGTAGAACGGCTGCTGGAAGACATCCTCGATCCCAATCGCAACGTGGACGAGGCCTTCCGCACGACGTCGGTGACGACCGCAGACGGCCGCGTGGTCTCGGGCCTCAAGATGCGCGAGGATGGCGGCGACCTGATCCTCGCCGACTCAAGCGGCAAGGAAGTGCGGATCGCCGCCGCCGACATCGACGAGGTGACGATCTCGCATCTCTCGCCGATGGCCTCGAACATGCTCGACCAGATCGGCGAAAAAAACCTGCCCGACCTCCTCGCCTACCTGATGCAGTCCTCGACCACACCGTGAGGCCGGCCCTTTCGGCTCGAGGCCGTGTATCGGCACGGCATGCGCAAGCGGACCCTAAGCCACGCAGGTGGCCACCCTGTTCAGTCACCGTGAGTCCGTTCACCGTCCTACCCGTGAACGGTGGGCGCTCCGATATCGAGCACACGGACCTCACCGAGCCGCTCGGCCGCTCCCGGTCGGCCAAAGCCCACCTTCGGCGCCACGAATGTCGCCGTGAGAGTCGCGCGGATGCAGGACCCCGGGGCTTCGCCCGTGTCGCAATCGAGCCCTGACGGCAGATCGACGGCGAAGACGCCCACACGATCCCGGTCCGCCACGGCGTTCACCGCTTCGATCGCCGTGGCGATCGCGGCCCGCGGCGCCCCTGTCGCTCCGGTGCCGAGCAGGGCATCGACGATCCAATCGGCGCCGGCCATCGCTCGTTCCCATTCCTCGCGGGATGCCGTCGCCAGCACCGTGGCGGGCAGTCGCATGGTTTCGACCACGCGCCAGTTCACCGCCGCATCGCCGCGATACTCGGAAGGATCGCAGGCCAGGAGCAGCCGAACGTCGTGGCCGAGATTGGCAAGATGCCTCGCGATCACGAAGCCGTCGCCCGCGTTGTTGCCCTTGCCGCAGACGATCGCCAGCCGTGCCGCAGGAGCCCGTTCGTGCAGGAGCATCGCGGCATTGCGGCCGGCGTTCTCCATGAGCACGATCCCCGGCAGGCCATACTCCTCGATCGCCCGGCGATCGACCTCCCGCACCTCGGCCCGTGTCAGCGATCTCATGAGGCGGCCCTCTTGTTTTTACGGCAGCGGTCGCTGCAGTAGCGAACCTGCTCCCAGCACCGCTCCCACTTCTTTCGCCAGGTGAATGGCCGGCCGCACGCGGCACAGGTCTTGGAGGGGCGGTTCATCGGTCTTGGGCGCCCCATTCTTTGGGCTGTGAGCGCACCATCGAGAAGAGGGCGGCGTGCAGCGAACGTCGTTAGCGGCCGCGGCGCCGTCCGGACGTGGGCCGGGACGTCTCGCCCTGTTCGGCGGAGAACATCGATCCCATGGCGGCCATCCAGCTCGTGAGCGGCTGGCTGGTCGGAGCGTTCGTCGATGCAGTCATCGGGGCGACACTGGACTCCTCGGCCAGCGACCGGAATGCGAACGACCGGTTGTCCACGGGATTCATCTCAGAACCATCCGGCACTCCCTCGGGAGACGAGTCGTCAACCGGAATCTCGTCAACCGGAATCTCGTCAACCGGGAAAGGCAGATCGATGACACCAGGGCAGATGACCACGACTGGTGGAAATTCGTCGTCGATGATCGGATCGATGATGATCCTCGGATCCGGTCCAGACTCCTCAGGCATTGCAGAGCCGATTCCCAGGTACACCGTTTCGTACCACGCATCAAACGCCCTGGCCGCCCCAGGAGTTTCAAGTTCGATCTCCGGCACATACATGCTCGGGCAAATGACCTGCAGCTGGATGCCACCGGCCCCATGATCCTCCCGCCAAGAAGGATTCTGTTCGGTGAACTGTACGTACTCGTCGAACAACGAACCCGTGAACTCGCCCTGCTCTTCCGAGTCGGAGCCCCCGGGAAGGCTCACTCGCTCAGGAAGCCCGACAGCGGATTCCTCGGCATCGAAGCCGCTCTCAACAACGGCCGTCTCCTCGAACAACGGCTCCGCAACCACCGGAACGTCGGCCGGAACCGAACCCAGCACCGCGGCGAGCATGCCCCGCGGTTCCAGTTGTTCAACGGCGAGCCTCCGGGAGACCGACTGCCGGGTCGGACGGCGGGAAGATCGTGTTTTGCGGTATGGGCTACGCATCGGCTGAAAAAGTTAGGTGGAGTATCGTCCCCGGTCAATCACGAGCCTGAGCCAAACTTTTCCGTCAGGGAAAACGAGGGGAAGTTTGCGGCCGTCCGGCGAGCATGGCCTGTTTTTTGCTTCCGCCGTCACTGCCAAACCGCCCGGTCGCCGCTTCTTGCCCCGGCCCCCGGGGCCCCTGCGGCGATGCAATCACGAGCATGGCCTCGACGAGCATCACCGCGGCGAGCACCAAGAGCACGAGCCCCGCCCATGGCACCGGATCGGCCGGCGCGACGAAGCCCGCGGCGGTGCGAAATTTCGGCAGCGTCATCGACGCCAGCGCCCAGGTGCTCATCGCATACATGAACGCCGTCGGCAGGCCTGTCACGAGCCATACCCAGGCCGCTCGACGTGTCCGCCAGAGCCAGACCGTGACGCCCAGGAGCGTGAGCGCCGCCAACAACTGGTTGCTCGCGCCGAAGAGGCTCCAAAATGTCTTCCATACCGGCACGACGTTGCCGTTGCCATCGAGCTGCGGCCTGAGGAGAAAGAGCATCGGCACACCGGCCGTGAGGACGGTACCCAGCCATGCCCCGGCTCGGCCGGTCAGGCCGGTCAATTCCTGGACGATGTAGCGGCCAAGCCGAGTGCAGACATCGAGCGTGTCGTAGACGAACGTCGTGAATGCCATGAGTGCAAACGACACTCCGATCGCCATCGGCACGCCGACGATCTCCAGAAACCGCCCCATGCCGAGGGCGTAGATGAAATTCGGTGGCTGGCCGGCGCGTTCGTCGCCTCCCGACAGCACCATCACGCAGCAGAGGCTGACGATCGCCACCATCGCTTCCAGCAGCATCGTGCCGTAACCGATCGCCCGCGCATCGGTCTCGCGACGAAGCTGCTTGCTCGTGGTGCCCGAGGCGATCAGCGAGTGAAAGCCGGAACAGGCCCCGCAGGCGATCGTGATGAAGAGCATCGGCACGAGGTTGCCTGCCTTCGCCGTCTGCCAGGCTGTGAAGGCGGGATATCGCACCATCGCGTCGCCGGCGACGAGCCGGTCGCTCAGAACCAGCCCGATGGCGGCCCCGGCCAAGGCCACGTAGAGAAAGCACCCCCCGAGATGGCCCCGCGGCTGCAGGAGCAGCCACATCGGCACCAGTGCCGCACCGACGCAGTAGACGAGGAGCAGGGCTCCCCATATCCGCTGGGCAACCGCATCGGAGGTGCCGATCGCTCGGCCCAGATCGAACGGGATCTGCTGGCCGCCCCAGATCGCCAGCCCCACCAAGGGCAGGAAGACGACCGTCGCCAGCCACAGCGGCATCTTCAGGGATCGCATGCACACGCCCATCACGATCGGCAGCACGAGATAGAGAAGGCTCGATGTGGCGATGCCGCCACCCGACACGGTCTCTCCGTTTTCCAGCGTCTGCCGGCCGACGAAGCTCGACGCCGTGATGTCGGTGAAGGCGACGATGATGTAGACCAGCGCGATCCAGACGAATGCCAGGAAGAGCACGTAACTGCGTCGGCTCATGTGGTCACGGACCACCTCGGCGATCGACCGGGCCTTGTGGCGGATCGAGGCCACGAGCGCCGAGAAGTCGTGGACGCCGCCGATGAAGATGCTGCCGACGAGAATCCACAGAAGCGCCGGAAGCCAGCCAAAGGCGACGCCGGCGAGGATCGGCCCCACGATCGGCCCCGCCGCCGCGATGGCCGAAAAGTGCTGACCCATCAGCAGCTGCGGCGGGATCGGTTCGTAGTCGATGTCGTCGCGGAGGGTGACGGCGGGCGTCGGATCGGCGTCGTCGAGCTCGAAGAGCCGTGCCAGGATGCGGCCGTAGACCAGATAGGCGACCGACAAGGCCACGGCGGCGGGCACGAGGACGGCAAGCAGGCTCATCGGCGTTCCTTCGGCGAAGCGTGGGAAAACGACGGGGCCGCGGCGACGGGGCTTCCGGCGTGACACGATTTTCCCCATCATGGTCGATCGCCGCGACCCCGTCGAATCGGAATGACGCCCGGCCGCCGGCACCCCACACGACTCACTGCCCAAGGAGCGGGACGCATGGCTTCAGCCACGATCGAGAACGTCATCATCATCGGCAGCGGACCGGCCGGCTGGTCGGCCGCCACCTACGCCGCCCGCGCCCAGCTCAAGCCCCTCGTCTACGAGGGCGCGATCAGCGAGAAGAACCGGCTCGCCGGAACGCTGCCCCTGGGCCAGCTCGCCCTCACGAGCGAGGTCGAGAACTATGCCGGCTTCCCGTCGGGAAACCTCGGGGCCTTCCTCGAATCAGCTCTTCCCGAGCAGCGGCGGATGATGATGCCCCCGCACGAAGGGCATGGCGTGACCGGCCCCGAGCTGATGGAACTGATGCGCCAGCAGGCGGTGAACTTCGGCACGCGCATCGTGACCGACGACATCACGAAGGTCGATTTTTCAAAGCGGCCCTTCACGCTCTTCCCATCGGAGGGCGGGCCCGTGCAGGCACGGGCCGTCATCGTGGCCACGGGAGCGAGTGCCAACTGGCTCGGACTGCCGAGCGAGGAGAAACTCAAGAACCGTGGCGTGAGCGCCTGCGCCGTCTGCGACGGGGCCCTGCCACGATTCCGCAACAAGGATCTCGTGGTGGTGGGGGGCGGCGACTCGGC
>JBJTDB010000273.1:0-15894 GCA_046092145.1 Planctomycetia bacterium
TTCGATGCCGGAAGCCAGAGCCCCGGCGACCGCGCGGCACTCGTCCAGGCGGTCGAGGCCCGGCTCCGCCGGATCGACGACGTGCGGGGCACGATCTCGGCGGCGACGTTTCTTCCGGAAGGATTGCTCGGCGCGGCGGAACGGGGCCAGGTGCGGTCGGTCATCCGAAGGGGAGTGATCGACGGAAGCCTCCGCCGCAACCGGCCGACGCTCGTGGAGGCGGGGATGGTGGCCGACGAGGGCGATCGTGAATGGTGGCGGATCTCGCTTCAGGTCGCGAACTTCGTCGCGGAGAAGGAGCGGCGGTTGCGGGAGGCGGTGGGGGGCATCGTGGCGGATGCCGCCCGCGCGATCGACGTGTCGCTCCCGGCCGAGACGGTCTGCACAGGCGGAGTGCCGCTGGTCATAGCGGCTCAGTCGGAACTTCTCGATTCGCTGCTCGAGAGCAGCGTCACGGCGTTCGCCACGATCGCGGCGGTGCTGGCGATCTTCTTCCGCAGCCTGCCGATCGGCATGATGGCGATGGTGCCAAACCTCTTTCCGCTGGCGATCGTCTTCGGAGCAATGGGCTGGCTGGGCCGGCCGCTCGACGTCGGGGGCATGATGACGGCGAGCATCGCGCTGGGCATCGCCGTAGACGACACCGTTCACCTGCTTTCGTGCTTTCGCCGGCTCGATGTCGGCGGCGCGACCGTGGCGGAGCGGATCGACGGGGCGCTTTCCCGCGTGGCCGTGCCGATGATCCGCTCGGCGATCGTGCTTGGCCTGTCCTTCGCGGTCTTCGGATTCTGCGGCTTCAAGCCGATCTCGCAGTTCGGAATCCTACTGGCCACGCTGCTCGGCGTCGCCCTCGTCGGAGACATGGTGCAGGTGCCCGCCATCCTCGTCGGGCCGTTCGGGAGCCTCCTCGGTGGATGCGTGAAGCAGCACGACACCGGCGATGATGAGGCCGGTGCCGATGAGCTTCGTCCAGGCGATGCTCTCGCCGAAGAGCGCGATCCCGGCCACGGTAATGAGCGCCGTCCCTAGCCCGGCCCACACGGCATAGGCTGTGCCGACCTCGAGCGCCTTCATCGACACCGACATGAGGATGAAGGTCGAAACATAAAAGACGATCACGCCGAGCACGGGCCAGAGCCGCGTCATGCCGTCGGACATTTTCAGGCAGATGGTGCCGCAGACCTCGAGCACGATCGCGACACCGAGAACGAGCCAAGGATTGGCGGAAAGCGCATTCATACAGGAAGGGTATCCCCGCCGCCATGATTTGGACAGCGACCCCGCCGATTTACACGGCCATGGCGTTCGGACTGGCATCGGTCGGCCCTCGGAAGCGATAGTTGTCGGCATGACGGGACTCCGGCCAGGGTGACACACATGACGAATTCGGAAGGTAGGACGGCCACCGCGGCGATCGTGGTGCTCGCGGTCGTGGCGGTCGGTGCGGCGTTTACAGTGCTCGGGCCGGTGCTCAAGCCGTTCCTGCTTGCGGTCTTTCTCTATTACGTCACGCAGTTTGGCGCCCAGACGCTCGAGCGGCTCGGCCTCGGCCGCCGCGCGGCCTATCTTGGGCTCCTGCTCCTGGCGATGCTGGCGACCAATCTCGCGGGGCAATTGATCTACCGTGAGTCGCGGGCGTTCCTGCGGAGCTGGCCGCGGTACGAAGCCCGGATCACGAATCTCATCACCGATCTTCCGCAGCTGTCGGTCTTGATGCCGAAGCCCGCGGCTCTCGCCCCAGGAGCAGCCGCAGACGCTGCAGGCTCCGCGCCAACCCCGGTGGCCGATGCCGCCGACCGCCAGCCATCCGACGAGGAGGCCCCACCGACGAGCGACGAGGGAGAGCCGCAGACAGCCGACGGCGAAAAGCCGCCGGCGCGGCACGCCGACACGGCGCGGTCGAGCATGCTCGTCTCGTTCTTTCAAGAGGCGTCGAAGGCGTCGCTCGATTATGTGTTCAAGCACAGCCTCGACTTCGCCGAGGTCTTTGCGCTCGTCTTCGTCTATCTCATCTTTCTCTTCGTGGGCAGCCGCAAGCTTCCGGGCAAGATTCGCAAGGCATTTCCGGGAGAGCAGGGGGAGCGAATCCTCCTGATCGGTGCGGGGATCACCGAGTCGATGGAACGGTTCATGGCGGTGAAGACGATCGTCGGGATCGGCATGGCGGTCACGGCCGGGCTTGTGATGTTCGCCTTCCGGCTCGACCACTGGCTGCTGTGGGCATTTCTCTTTTTCGCCTCCAACTACATCACCTACCTCGGCTCCATCGCCGCGTGCGTGCCGCCGATCCTGCTGGGGTTCGTCGCTTTGAGCGGGCCGCTGCAGGCGGTCGCCATGGCCGTGATCCTGATCGTCAACCGGCTCGTGTGGATCGATTATGTCGAGGTGCGGATGTCGGGCCGGCAGCTCAACCTCGATCCGACGCTCATGTTTCTCTGGCTCTCGTATTGGGGCTGGGTGTGGGGCGTGCTCGGGCTCCTGCTCGCCTACCCGATGCTTGCGGCGGTGAAGATCGTGCTGGCCCATGTCCGCGGCAGCGAAGGATGGGCCGTCCTCTTGAGCGAGGAGTGAGCGACGCATGCAATCCCAGCCGCCCCCGCAGGCATCGGCTCCGCTGCTGGTGCGCCGCCTGCTCGAACCGGCCGCCTATCCGCACCCCACGGACCGCATTCACCTGATCGAGACGCACATCTCCTGGGTGATCCTGACCGGCGAGGTGGTCTACAAGATCAAGAAGCCGTGCGATCTTGGCTTCCTCGATTTTTCGACGCTCGATCGCCGCCATCGCTTCTGCGAGGAGGAGGTCCGACTGAGCGGCCGGTTCGCCCCCGAACTGTATCTCGGGGTGGTGCCGATCACCGGGTCGGCCGAGGCGCCGCGGATCGGCGGGGCGGGCGAGCCGATCGAGTGGGCCGTGAAGCTTCGGCAGTTCGACGAGGCTGGTCGGCTCGATCGGCTCTTCGATGCTGGACGGTTTTCCGCCGATGACTGCGACCGCCTCGGGGCGGAGATCGCCGCGGTCGACGAGCGGCTTGCCGTCGCCGATCAGACGGCTGCCTGGGGCCATCCGGAGGCCTTCGCCGGCATCGTGCGGATGAATCTCGACCAGCTGCGCCGGGCGCGGCCGGAGGTTCGTGCCCGTGCCGACCGCCTGCAGGGATGGGTCGAGCGGGAGGTGGAAACGCGACGGCCGGCGATCGAATCCCGGGCGGCGGCGGGAAAGATCCGCGAGTGCCATGGCGACCTGCATCTGGCCAACCTCGTGCTGTGCGAGGGGCGGATGATGGCCTTCGACGGCATCGAATTCAATGAATCGCTGCGATGGATCGACGTCGCCAACGACATTGCCTTCCTCGCGATGGATTTTCATGCGCGGGGCCGGCCGGACTGCGCGGCCCGGTTGCTGAGCAGCTGGATGGAGGCGGCCGACGACCATGGGGCGGCCACGGTGCTCGATCTCTTCATGGTCTATCGGGCGATCGTGCGGGGGTCGGTGGCGGCGATCCGCCACGGTCAGGCGGCCGATTCCGGCGAACGCGACACGGCGGCCGCGGCCCGCGCCGAGAGCGACCGATACCTCGATCTCGCCGAGCGGCTCACCGCGGGCCGGCAGCCGACGCTCTTCGCCACAAGCGGCATCTCCGGCAGCGGCAAGACGACCGTTGCCGCGCGGGTGGTCTCTGCATGCGGCGCGATTCGGATTCGCAGTGACATCGAGCGGAAACGATTGGCCGGGATGGCGGCCACCGCCCGACCACGCGACGAGGCGGCGGTGCGATCGCTCTACGCTCCGGAGATGACGGCCCGCGTCTACGAACGGCTGGCAAGGCTGGCCGAAGGCATGCTTGCTGCGGGGTGGAGCGTGGTCGTCGATGCCTGCTGCACGGCCCGCACTCAGCGAGACTCACTCGCCGACGTGGCCCGTCGGTGCCATGTGCCGCTCGTCTGGCTCGAGTTCGATGTTCCCGCCGAGTTCGTGCTTGCCCGCGTGGCCGCGCGGCAGGCTGCGGGTACGGATGCCTCCGATGCGTCGGTCGAGGTGGTGCGGTCGCAACTGGCGACCCGCGAACCGATCACGTCCGAGGAAATCGCGGCCACCCCGCGGGCCCGCTGCGTGACGGTGACACCCTGGGATGCGGATGACCCGTCGTTCATCGGCCGCATCTGCAACACCTGACGCCACGGCGATGTCGAACGACTGTGGCGTACCAACCGGCCGTCAGCCATTCGGGTCGGCCAGCAGCTGGGCGAGCCGCGGCTGCAACACTGGGGGCAAGCGTGCCACCGTCGAGGCGTCGATCAAGCCCACGTCGATCATGTCGAGAAGATGCACACGGTCTTTGAGCCGGAACGCCGTCAGCTTCATCGTGATCAGCCGGTCGAGATCGACGATCTGGTAGCCTTCGTGGGTGTCGGTTGCGGAGAGGTCGGGGGCGGGCACTGGGTCGTTCGGCTTGACCGTTTCCCCGGCGAAGAGGATGTGGACCGCCTCGCGGGCCTTTCCCGTCGGGCCATCCACGAAGATGTGGATGCCACACGTGAAGGAGTGGACGAACCCGACGGCCTCGAGGGCCGCCCGAGCCCGCTCGAGATCGGCACGCGCGATGAGGATATCGACATCGACGGTCGTCCGCACGGCCGCGGGGTCGATCCGCGACACCCAGGCCGCGACGGCATGCCCGCCCACCACGGCGTGGGGGATGCCGGCCGCGTCGAGTGCGGCGACCGTTCGCTTCAGTCGTTCCTTGACCATCGCCACGGCCTGCTCCACGCGGTCGAGCACGTCGAAGCCGAACTTTACGACGCTCGGCCCCATCAGCGGCGGCAGTGCTTCGCGTGGGTCTGTAGCCATGCGGGCAGTGTACCGCGCCGTTGTTTATGAATGGCGACAGAGTATACGGGCGTATAGGTAGGTCAAGCGGCGGGGCGAAGCGGCTTCGGGGCAACGAGCGATTGGTGATGGAACGCATCATCCCCCGGCTTCCGCCGGGGGCTTTTGGAGAACCGGTAAGGGATGACGCGGGCCATCATCAACCGGCCTTGTTTCGACGCGATGTCTTGCGGTCGTGGTCAATGATCCTTGAGCGTGCCGCTTTGGTCGATGCCGCCGCCTGCGTCCAGGAGGGACTGGAGTTCCAGGGCCAGTTTCTGCATACCGCCGCTGTATTGGTGGCCGCCGCGATCACCGCCAGCGGGCCCGACCGGCTCGCGCCCGAAACGAGAATCCGATCGGGCTTCACCTCGGGCCGGGCCGCCTTTCCGAAATTTGGTTGGGAGATGCTAAACGCGATCTTCGTGGGATCGGGGAAGTGCACGAGGTTCCCCTTGGCGTCGATCTTCGCGGAGTAGGCATCCGTTACGACCTCGACCGATTGGTCGTCGGCCTGCCGGATTGAGACGTCGCCCTGGCAGAGGGGCGAGGCGGCTGCGAGGAACGCGCAGACAAGGGCGACAGAAATGAGAAATCGCATGATGGGCGGTGCCTCCGAGGGATGAGTCTCGTGCTGAGAAGCCTGAAGCGCGAGCTGAGGGAATGCGGGTGGTCTCACGGTGGTGGATTGCGGTTTCCCTCGCTTGCGCTACGGGCTTTCAAGCAACTGACTCCAGGCCTGGAGGGCCGGGTGGCTAATAGCGACCGGAGGTCGCCAAGGAAATCACGGTAGGATGCCGTGGATTTCCGTGAAGCTGAGAAGCCCGAAGCGCGAGCTGAGGGAATGCGGGTGGTCTCACGGTGGTGTATTGCGGTTTCCCTCGCTTGCGCTACGGGCTTCTCAGCAGACGGGCATTTTGGCGATAGACGGCGGGGCGTCCTACGGATCGCTCAGCCGTTGGCCGAGGGCAGCTGTTGCTTGTTGCTTGACGGCCGGCGTCGTGTCGTCGGCGAGGGCTCAAAGGCGTGCCGCCATTGTCGCCGCCGTCGTTCTGACCATGGCTGGCTGCGGCCGATCGGACATACACGCCGGCGAGCCCGCAAAGCAGTTCGAGCACCCCCGGTTCGTCGATCCCGCCACCTCCGGCCTTTCGTTCGAGGTGCCAAAGCAGACGAAGTGGGACGTCGTTGTCGAGAAGCCCGATGCCGGGAGCAAGAAAGCCGGTTCGACGAGCAGAAAGTAGCCCCGGGACCGTCAGCCCCTCGCCGATCGCGACAGGAAGCGGCGGGTGATCCACCTCCGGTAGCCGAACATCACAAGCAGGTTCGGCCTGGAGAAGAGCAGTCGCGTCACCAGCCCCCACGCGCCCGGCTTGTGCTCGAACTCGATGTGCTCGCGGATCTCCGTGAGGTTGTCCGATAGCGGCACGAACGAGTGCGTGTGCTCCCATTTTTTGGCCGGCCCATCCGCCTGGATATCGGTAAACCCTCGGTCGGACACGTTGCGATGCACGGCGGTCCAGCGAAGGGGCAGGGGACCGACCCAGAGCGTGAACTTCGAAACCGATCCCTCCGCCATCGGCTCGATCGAGTGAAGTTGCACGATCGTCGGAGGCGGCGTGAGACGCTTGAGCGCCGAGGTGTCGCGGTGAAAGTCCCGTACGGCCGCAAGCGGCGCGGCGACGGTGAAGTTGTAGTCGAAAATTGGCATGGTGAAGTATTGGAGCGCGTATGAATACTTCGCCACTGCTGACCCCCTTCGATCTTCGCGGCCTCCAGCTCCCCAACCGCGTCGTGATGGCCCCGCTCACCCGGTCGCGTGCCGGCCGGGACCGGATTCCAAACGCCGTCATGGCCGAATATTACGCTCAGCGTGCCTCGGCGGGCCTGATCATCTCCGAAGCGACGACGATCTCCGAGGAGGCCAACGGATGGCTCGAGTCGCCGGGAATCTACACCGACGCGATGCTCGAAGGCTGGAAACTCACCACCCGGGCGGTCCACGACAGGGGCGGCAGGATCTTCCTCCAGCTCTGGCACATGGGCCGTGCGTCGCACAGCGATTTTCATGGCGGCAGCCTTCCTGTGTCGGCCTCCGCGATCCCGATCACGGGAGACGACATCGCCACGCCCGTCGGCAAGAAACCGCGCGAGACGCCCCGGCCGCTCGAGACGGCTGAGATCCCGAGGGTCGTCGAGGACTATCGCCGCGCGGCCGTTCGCGCGAAGGAAGCCGGCTTCGACGGCGTCGAGATCCATGGGGCCAACGGCTACCTGATCGACCAGTTCCTGCAGTCTACGACCAACCATCGCACCGACGCCTACGGCGGGAGCGTCGTGAACCGCTGCCGATTGCTCCGCGACGTCGTCGAGGCAGTCTGCGATGCCTGGCCCTCTAACCGAGTCGGCGTGCGGATCTCGCCAAACGGCGCCTTCAACGACATGGGCTCGCCCGACTTTCGTGAGCAGTTTACGGCGGCCGCGCGGGCGCTCGATCCGTTCGGCCTCGCCTACCTCCATGTCGTCGATGGGCTGGGCTTCGGATTCCACAAGCGCGGCGAGCCGATGATGCTCGGCGAGTTTCGCAGCGTGTTCCGGGGCCCGCTGATCGGCAACTGCGGCTACACCCGCGAGACGGCGGAGGCTGCGATCGCCGAAGGTCGGGCCGATCTGATCGCTTTCGGCCGCCCCTATATCAGCAACCCCGACCTCGTGGAGCGGTTCGCCAACAGCTGGCCGCTCGCCCAGCCTGCCGACATGTCGGCCTGGTACAGCCCGCAGGGGGGCGTCGGCTACACCGATTTCACGCCGTATCGGCCCGGCTAGAACCCGAGCGACACGATTGGGGCGATCCGCGAGCGACGTGGCTCACCGGCCGGCGGTGATCTACAACGCGATGATCGCACCGCTCGCCGTGTGAATAGCCCACCGCTTCGAAGAATCGCGAGAAGGCCGGCACGTTCCGAGTGAGCCCTTCGTCGAAAACCTCCTCCTTGAGGTAGTCGCGGACATACGCCTCCAGGGACCGCCGCGGGTGCGAAGAACGATAATGGGAGGGCAACAGGCCGTGGTTCAGCGCCCGGAGGAGGGCCGGCCTGGCCCCAAACGACAGGGCAAGAATTGTCTTCAGAAAGTCGTAGGTGAGGCTCTGCGGAAAGGCTGTTCGCAGCAGCGTCGATTTCCCCGTCGTGCGCCCCCCCAGAGGAAAGCCGACTGCCTGCGGGGCAAATCGATCGACAACAGCCTCGTCCACGCTTCCGCCATTCGGGAGCCTGCTCCATTTTGGTTCAACTAAGAAGGACCACATTCCGGATGAGTTGGATTCTCAACCGGCCAACCTCCCGCGGGCGGCCCGGCTGAGACGGGCTCGGCAGCCATGTCTCGGCCGTTGCCGACGCCCTGGGCATGCAGGTTGGACTGCGTGGGCGAACACGGGCAGGATGCGGTATCGTGACTCGTATGATCGATCTCCCCACGCTGCCCGTCGCAACGGTGCTCGCCGAAGCCGTGGCCGCATCGCGAACGGGCGCTGCGGTGATTTCGGCGCCGCCCGGATCGGGCAAGACGATGCTCGTGCCGGCCGCCGTGCTCGACGACCTACCTGCCGGCCAGCGTGTGATTCTGCTGCAACCAAGAAGGCTGGCGGCCCGATCGGTGGCCCATCAGATCGCGAGGCTTCGCGGGTGTGAAATCGGCGGCGACGTGGGCTATCAGGTGCGGTTCGATTCCCGCACCAGCCGCGACACGCGGCTCTTCGTCGAGACGACCGGCATCATGCTCCGCCGGCTGCTGACCGACATCGCCCTCGATGGCATCGGCGCCGTGATCCTCGATGAGTTTCATGAACGGTCGATCGAGATGGATCTCGTGCTCGGCCTGCTCGTGCGGCTGCGTCAGACCGTGCGGCCCGATCTGCGGGTGATCGTCATGAGCGCCACGCTCGCCACCGAGCCGGTCGCGAGGTTCCTGGGGGAAGGGGGGCCATCCGCCGCGGCATGCCCCGTCGTGACGGCAGACGGGCGACTCCATCCGGTCGACATCCGGTTTCAGAAACGGGAAGACCGGCGTGACTTGCCTGAACGCGTGGCCGATGCGGTGGCCGCGACCGCCTGGGCCACCGACGGCCATGTGCTCGTCTTCCTGCCCGGAGTGGGCGAGATCATGCAGTGCGAGCGAATGCTTGCCGACACCGCCCGGCGGCAGGGGCATGCGCTGCTCACGCTCTTCGGCGACCTGCCTCCCGAACAGCAAGACCGCGTTCTCGACGACATCGGCGTGCGAAAGATCATCCTCTCGACGAATGTCGCCGAGACGTCGCTGACGATCCCGGGCATCACGGCCGTCGTCGATGCGGGGCTCGTCCGGCAGATGCGCGTGTCGATGACCACCGGCCTCCCACGGCTCGAACTGATTCCGATCTCGCAGGCATCTGCCGAACAGCGAGCCGGTCGCGCGGGGCGGACCGGGCCGGGCATCTGCTGGCGGCTCTGGGACGAGGCCTCGCATCATCATCGGCCCGCGGCAGACCTGCCCGAGGTGGTTCGCGGCGACCTGGCAGCTCCTCTCCTGCAGCTGATGGTGCTCGGTGAGGAGGAGGCATTCCCGTGGCTCGATCAGCCACCTCCGGATGCGGTCGCACAGGCACGCACGCTTCTCGAGCGGCTCGGCGCGATCGAGGATCCGCGTGGGGACGGCGAGCCGCGTGGGCGCGTGATCGTGACCTCGCTCGGCCACGAACTCGCCCGTCTGCCGGCCCATCCGCGGCTGGGCCGCCTCCTGATCGCCGGCGCCCGTCACGGCGTGCTTCGGGAGACCTCGCTCGCTGCCGCGCTTTTGTCGGAGCGCGATCCCTTCCGGCTCGGGGCTCACGGTCGTCGCGGGCCGCGAGACCGCATGACCGTGCGCACCCGGAGCGATGTCGTCGATCGCGTGATCGCCCTGCAGGCGTTTCATGCGGGCGAGCCCGTTTCCGATCCCGATCTGGAACTGCATCCGGGCGGGGCCCGTGCCGTGCTCCGCGCGGCGGAGCAGCTCTATCGGCTCGTCGATGCGGATCTCGCGCCGCGGGCGGCCGATCCGGCCATGTCGCTCATGCAGTCGCTCTGGGAGGCGTTTCCCGATCGGCTCGCGAAACTGCGGCCGGGAAGTGGCGACAGGGCGACGATGGTCGGGGGCCGGGGCCTGCGGCTCGATGGTGGGTCGCGGGTGCGGCAGGAGCCGCTGCTGCTGGCGATCGAGCTCTCCGACGGGAGCGGAGAGGCGAGCGTCCGACAGGCGTCGGCGATCGACATGGCCTGGCTCGACGAGGAGCCGCTTCGCTCCACGAATCTTGCCACCGCAAACCTCCGCACCGTCGAGGAGTTGCTCTATGCGCCGTCGCGGCGGCAGGTCGAGGCGCGGCTGCGCACCTACTGGGACGACCTGCTGCTCGACGAGTCGCCGATCGCCATCCGCGACACGTCGGCCGCGGCGCACGTGCTGGCCCGTGAGGCGGCCACCCAGCTCGACCGCGTCCTGCCCGGTGCCGATTCGGCGGCTGGCGGTTTCCTGCCGCGGGTGCGGTGGCTCGCTGCGGCGCTCCCCGACCTCGGGCTACCCATGATCGACGACCAGACGCTCGCGGCATGGCTCCCCGAAATCTGCCTCGGGCTCAAATCGCTCGACGACGTGAAGCAGGCCGATTGGCTCTCGTGGCTTCACGGATCGATCGGCTACGAACGGCTTGCGGAAATCGATCGACTGGCGCCGGCCGAGATCGAACTCTCCAATGGCAAGCGGCACGCGATCCGCTACGACGCCGGCGGGCAGCCGGTCGTCGCCGTCCGGATCCAGGAACTCTTCGGCATGCGGGAAACCCCGCGGATCGGCGGGGGCAGGATTCCATTGCTCCTGCATCTGCTTGGGCCCAACCATCGGCCGCAGCAGGTCACGAGCGATCTTGCGAGTTTCTGGCAGAACACCTACCCAGAGGTCAAAAAAGAACTCCGGCGGCGGTACCCCAAACACTCCTGGCCCGACGACCCGCTGGCCGCCACGGCCACCCGATCGGGCCTCAAGCGCGACGCACCGTGACGATCATGACGATCCTTCCGATGCGGTTGTGCGGGCTGTGCATGACGAGCCGCGGGTATGCGGCGTATGGGTTGTGTCTGCCGCGCGGGCATGCCGCGGCCGGCTGTGGCGTTCCACCGGCGGAAGCCGATTCCCTGTGGCAACGCCGGGAACACGGCCGGTCGTCCCTCCCCGAAAGGAATTGCAATGATCCGCTTCGCCCTTCTCGTCGCCGTCGTGGCGTCGATGTTCATCGTGTCCACCGCGTCGGCTGCTCAGCCGTCGCGTGCCACCCGTGGCGCTCAGGCCGCCCGCAAGGGGCCCGTCTCCAAACTGATCGAACTGGAGCGCCGCAAGAACGAATGGCTCCGCGAGACGTTTCTGAACCGGTAAGCCATTTGTCAGAAAGCCAATGCGTCGCGGAGGGGGCGCAGTGACCCCCTCCGCACGCGACTGGGTCGTCGGCCTGCGGGCCTTTGCCGAGAACTATCGGCAAAGCAAGCCGCTGGCCGACACCCGGTCGGCGGGTTGCCTCGAGGCGGCCCCGCGGGCGATCCTCGCGGCCCATCTTCGCACGTGGATCGACGGTGCGTCGGCCGAGCTTTCGCCGACCCATGGCATCGCCTTGACGACCTCCGAGATCGGCATCGCGGTCGCCGATGAAATGTGTGGTGCAGGCGACCCGGTGGCCGAAAGTTTGCGGCATCGGCTGGCCACTGTTCGTGAGATCGAATACCGGCTTTGGACGAAGGATCACCCCGATCCCGACCATCTGCTGCACGTCAACCATTGGAGTTGGATCAAGGCGCCCGTGCCTCGGCAGCGGTGGCACGAGTTTCGCGAGTTTGCACTGCGCGACGGGGAGCAGTATTGGCTTCATCGCACCGGAACCGCCGGGCCGGGGCCTGTGACCGCGAGATACGCCCACCTCTGGAAGTGGACGGGCACGCAGGCCGTGCTGCTCAAGCCATTCGTTCGGGAGGGTGTGGACGCGTTGTAATACCCAGCCTGGTCTCCGATGATTGTTCTTTGTCGGTCGTTTCGGTAGTTTTCCGTCACATCCCGGAATCCCGGCATGGAGCCCTCGATGAAGCCACGCATTCTCGTCACGACGACGTCGTTCCAGGACACCCCCGGGGATCACCACGCGAAACTTGCCGCGACGGGCTGGGAGATCGTGACCGCCCGGGGGCCACTGAGCGAGGCCGACACGCTCGCCCTCGTCGGTGACATCGACGGCTTCATCTGCGGTGACGATCGCATCACCCGGCTGGTGCTCGAGAAGGCGCGGCCGCGGCTCAGGGTGCTCTCGAAATACGGCATCGGCGTGGACAAGATTGACGTGAAAAGCTGCACGGAATTCGGCATTCCGCTGCTCTATACGCCGGGCGTCAACCACACGACCGTCGCGGAGCATGCCTTTTTGCTCCTGCTCTCACTCGAGAAAAATCTCCTCTTCCACACCGATTCGGTGCGGGCCGGCGGCTGGAAGCGGCAGACGGGCCACGAACTGCTCGGCAAGACGATCGGGATCGTCGGCATGGGGCGGATCGGCAAGGAGGTGGCGATCCGGGCAAAGGCCTTCGGCATGACGCCCATCGGCTACGGCATTTACTGGGACGACGCCTTCGCAAAGGAGCATGGGGTCGCCCGTGCCCCCGCGATCGGGGATCTCTTCGGGCAGGCCGACTATGTCTCCCTGCATACGAATCTCACGCCCGAAACCCGTGACCTCGTGCGGGCCGAGACGATCGCGTCGATGAAGCCCGGCGTGATCATCCTCAACTGCGCCCGTGGCGAGATCGTCAACACGGCCGACATCGCCGCGGCGCTTCGCTCGGGCCGTGTCCGCGGCTACGGCACCGACGTGCTCGACCAGGAGCCGCCCCCCGCCGATCACCCGCTCACGACGCTTCCGAATTGCATCGTCACGCCCCATATCGGCTCGCGCACCCACGAGAGCGTGCAGCGCCAGGCGATGGCGGCCGTGACCAATCTCATCAACGCCATGCATGGCGAAAAGCCACTGGCCCAGGTCAACCCGGAAGTCCCGATTGCAAAAGTGATATAGGTGCCCACACGGATGTCCGAAACCTTTCATGTGATCCCGATCACCGCCCACGAGGCCCTTGTCAAGGCGGCCTATCTCAAGCGTGGCTTCGACGCCGCCGAATCGGAGCATGCGGCGAAACTCGCGACGGCCGCCACGAGGCATGGCATCCGCACCCACAACGCGATCAAGGCATTGCACCTCGACGAGCTGTTCGGCTCGATGGCAGGGGGCTGCCGGCCGGGTGCATCGGTCAGAAAACTGCCGAGCCGTTTCAAGGCGGCAGAGGTCTGGGATGCCGACAAGAAACTCGGCCAGGCGGTCGCCTGGGAGGCGATCGAGACCTGTATGAAGCTCGCCGACACCTACGGCACCGGCACGGTCTCGGTGGACAACGCCTTCCACTATCTCTGGGGCGGCGGCTACGTGATGGAAGCGGCACGGAAGGGCTACATCGCCTACACCAACTGCACCGCGGCCCTGGCCGAGGTGGTGCCGTTCAAGGGGCGGTTCCCGACGCTCGGCACGAACCCGCATTCATGGGGCTTCCCGACGACCGACTCGGTCGGCTTTCCGATCGTGATCGACTGGGCCACGAGCGTGATCGCGATGGGACGGGTGCAGCAGTTGAAGCGAGAGGGCAAGCCCCTGCCGCCCAACGCGGCGGTCGATGCGGATGGCAATCCCACGACCGATCCCGACAAGGCCGTGTCGCTGCTCCCCTTCGGTGACCACAAGGGCTACGGCCTTTCGCTCATCAACGAGATCGTGGCGGCGTTCGTCGGCGGATCGCTCCCCACGCTCCGGAACCGGCCAGCCGCGGCCGACGAGAAGCGGACCTGCGTCTTCTTCTTCCAGGTGATCCATCCCGATGCCATTTCTGGCGGCGCGTTTGCGAAGGGGCGTTCGCAATCGACGAACGTCAAGGCGGTGCTCGCCGACATCCTCGGCCATGGCAACGAACGGTGCATGCTGCCGGGCCAGATCGAGGCCGAGGCGGCCGCCCGCAGCGACAAGGCGGGCGGACTGCTCTTTTCGAGGGCCGAGGTCGAGGCCTTGAACGAGATCGCGCACGAGGCCGGCATACCCGCATTCGATATCAACTCCCTCCCGACGGCCTGACTGAAAGGAACCCGATGTCCCTTCCCATCAAACCCAAGGACTCCTGCAGGTTCGACGAGATTTCGCTCGGCGAGATCATGCTGCGGCTCGATCCAGGCGAAGGCCGGATCCGCACCGCCCGCCAGTTCACGGCATGGGAGGGGGGGGGCGAATACAACGTCGCCCGCGGGCTTCGCAAGTGCTTCGGGCTCACGACGGCCGTGGTGACCGCCTTCGTGGATAATGAAGTCGGCCACCTCATCGAAGACTTCATCATGCAGGGGGGCGTGGCCACCGACTTTATCCAGTGGCGTGCCGACGACGGAATCGGGCGGACCGTCCGCAACGGCCTCAACTTCACGGAGCGGGGCTTCGGCATCCGCGGGGCGGTGGGCGTGCCCGACCGCGGCAACACGGCCGCCAGCCAGCTCAAGCCGGGCGATGTCGACTGGGATCACATCTTCGGCACGATGGGGGCCCGCTGGTTCCACACCGGCGGCATCTTCGCGGCGCTGTCGGAGACAACGGCCGCCCTGACGATCGAAGCGGTGAAGGCGGCCAAGAAGCATGGCACGATCGTCTCCTACGACCTGAATTATCGCCCGAGCCTCTGGAAGAGCATCGGCGGCCAGAAAAAGGCACGCGAGGTAAACCGCGAGATCGCGAAGCATGTCGACGTGATGATCGGCAACGAGGAGGATTTCACGGCCAGCCTCGGGTTCGAGGTGGAAGGGGTCGATCATGGGCTCAGCGAGATCGAGACGGGCGCCTTCAAAGCCATGATCGAGAAGGCTGTGAAGGAGTATCCGAATTTCAAGGTCGCGGCGACGACGCTCCGCCGCGTGGTCACGGCGACGAAGAACGACTGGAGCGCCATCTGCTGGCATGAGGGCGGCTTCTACGACAGCCGGAAGTACCCGGAGCTCGAGATTCTCGACCGCGTCGGGGGCGGCGACAGCTTCGCCAGCGGCCTCGCCTTCGGGTTCCTCGAGTTCAACGATCCCCAGAAGGCGGTCGAATACGGTGCCGCCCACGGCGCGCTGGCGAGCACGACCCCCGGCGACACCTCGATGGCGACCCGCAAGGAGGTCGAAAAGCAGATCGCCGGCGGCGGCGCACGGGTGGTGCGGTAGGGGCAGGAAAATCGCTGCGTCCCAGTCCTGTTCGGCACGGGCTTTGCCGTGCTTTGGAAGCCCGCTACGCAAGCAACGGAATTCGCGAGCCATCACCGTGCAGCTACCCGCATTCCCTTGGCTTGCGCCACGGGCTTCTCAGCAAGGGGCACGCCGCTGCTTATAAGCCCGCTGCGCAAGCAAGGGAATTCGCGAGCCATCACCGTGCGGAAAAGAGCTGCGTCCTTTTCAGCGGGCCGGGCCCCCGGCGCGAGCCGGGGGATCGGCGGCATGGACGGCGTTGCGGCCGGCCTCCTGCTTTCGCAGGATGCAGGGGGCTGCGGGCCGGCATACGATCTGGTGCATCGGGCACCGTCACGTTCATCGCCGACTCGCGAGTCTGATGAAAACCCTTTTTCTCTCCACGCTCGTCGGCCTGCTCGCCGTGCTGTGCTCCGCACAGGCGACCGCCGCCGACGCGCCGGTCGTCCGGGCGGCGATCCAGCCGCCGGCCGGGTGGCTCAGTGCGAAGGAGTTGCGGCAGCCGAGGGTCGTCGCGGTCCACTGCCTCGCGGCGGTGCTGCACGACCGGCTCGCGACCGCTTCGGGCCTGGCGCTCGTCGATCCGCAGCGGTTCGTGGCGATCCGCGACGAGGTGACGAGCCCCGCGCTCGTGCACCCCGGCCGGCTCACGCTCGCGGCATTTTCGC
>JBJTDB010000274.1:0-12984 GCA_046092145.1 Planctomycetia bacterium
GTGCTCCATCTCCTCCGTGTAGCCACGGGAGGGGGCGGCTTTCGAGTCGCCGCCCGACCCGACCGCCGCGGCCCCGCCGCCGCCCCCGCTTTCGGTGGTGTCGAGCGCGGGCGAGCCATCCTTGGCCTTCGTGACCGTCACCCGCGTATCCCTCGCCGAGTCCTTGTAGAGCATCACGTCGCGCTCATTTTCGAGGATGAGCGTGCCCTTGGTGCCCATCACCACCTCGCCATACCCGCCGAAGCCGTTGCCGTTGATCGACGAGTAGGTGACGACGATCTTCTTGTCGCGGTCCTCCTCGTAGCCAGGGGCGGGGTACTCGTACATGCAGTAGACGTGGTCATCGACCTCACGGTCGGCCGGGAAGAGGCTGCGGTTTCCGACCGCCGTGACGGTGAGTGGCTTCACCTTCTTCCCCTCGCCGTGCATCGCCGAGACGAAAATACCGGCCGCATCGAGCTGATGGCTGCCGAGCTCGGCCATCAGGCCTCCGCCGGTGCGGTTCCACAGGCGCCATCGGATCAGTTCTTCCAGTGGCGAGCGGGTCGTGCCATCGGCCAGCGTCATCTGCGTGTAGCCATGGGCTGCCGCATCGACGGCCTGATCGGCGATCTGGGCCTCGAGCTGCGCGATCCGCTTGGTCAGCGAATCGATCTCGGAGGGCTTGGCGGTCTCCAACTGCTTTCTCCAGCCGGCGAGCTTCTTCACCAACGACTCGTCGCCGGGCAGCGGCGGCTTCCACGAATCGTTCCCGGGCAGGTTGCCCCGGTGCCACTGGGCACGGATCGAATGAACGTCGCCGATCAGCTTCGCCTTGCCGATCGTGTAGACGGCATTGTCGTAGAGGATGCTGTAGTGCCGCTGATGCCCCGTGGCGAGGATCTTTTTCGTCTCCCGAGACACCCGCCCCATCTCCTTGCACTCGTGGATGCTGTGACCCATGAGCTTTTCGGTGAGGACGTGTTTCCCGGCCCGCATCGCCTTGATCGCCGCCTCGGCGTGGAGATGGAGCGGCAACGCGATGACGACCGCCTCGATGGTCTTGTCGGCCAGCAGTTCCTCGTAGGCCCCGTACACCTTCACGTTTTTCCGGGCCTGATCCTCGGTGGTCCAGTCATACTTGGCCATCAGGCCGGGACGGGCCGCGTAGGCGGTCGCGCTCGAGACGTCGCCATGAAAGCCGCGGAAGACGTTGTAGGGGCGGATGTCGGCGATCGCGACGACATTGAGGTAGTCGGGGTTGTGAGCCCCCAGCAGCACGCTCCCCTCGTCCCCGGTCCCGAGCACGCCGACGCGCAGCGGGCTGCCCACGCTCCGGCCGTAGCCAAAGTAGATCGACCCAAGGCCGGCGCCCGTGGCCACTCCGGCGGCGACGGTGCCGGCGAGAAAGTCGCGACGCGTCACGGCGACCGCGTCGTTGAAGTTCTCCTTGCCGATCTGCTTCTGCTGTTCGGTGAGATTCATCGAATGCACCTTCGGGGGGAAAATCGTGCAGCGTCACACGGGGCACCGGCCATCGGCCGCCCCGCGGCACGATGAGAACGGACACCACCGTTTCAAAAAGTAATCGAGGCCGCTCCATCCGCCGGTCGGCATCGCCGCGATCACGAGCAACGCGGTCAGTTCCACCCACTGGTCGTAGGTGGGCTGTGCGCCGGCGACCCAGAACGGCTGCGACGCGATCACGCTGAGAAGAAAACAGGCGCCGCCCATGGCGTTGAAGGCGACGAGAATCCCGAGAACGAGACAGCCGCCGATCGTGACGAGCGACCAGCTCACGAACCGGTCTGCCCTCCAGAGCGGCGATGGCGGCCGCGCGGCCGCCGCCCGCATCCGTTCAGCGGCGGACAAGGGCTCGTCCCAGGCTGCGACGAGCTTTTCTCCGATCGCGGCCGCGTCGGCCTGCCAGCCTGCGGCGAGCGCCGCCAACTCCTTCCGCTTCCTGGCCACCCGATCCCGCTGGAATGGAATCTCCCGGGCCGACGGCTGCCGGGCTTGGGCGTCGAGTCGGTCGATCTGCATCCGGTAGTCTTCAAGATCCTCGACACGGTCCGAAACGTAGGCGGTAAGTTCTCGGGAAGCCTCTTCCAAACGGGTTTCCGCGGTGGCCAGGGCGGCTGCGTCGAGCGGCACCCGCCGCGCCCTCGCGGCCATCAGCTCACGCCACGACCGCACCACACTCTCCTGCCAAGCGGCAGCGGCCTCGGCCGTGGGGCGACGATCCCTGCCTCCGAGCGTGGCCGACCAATCGCCCGTCTGGGGAAGCGAGGATCGATACCAATCTCCCAGCGGGCCGACGGCGGCCTTGCGGAAGCCCGTGCTCGACCAGGACGGATCGCGGAGATGGGAGAGGCCCTCCAGGAAAAAATGGAGCCCCACGACGATGCGAAGCATCGCCAAGGCCGCCACGACGAGAAGTGTCGATCGCATCAGAAGCACCAGAAGGAACACGAGCCTCGCCGGCGGGGAGGTCGGTCATCACGACACGAAACCAACGTCCCTCATCATATTTCGAACCTTCACGATCCGCCAGACGTCGCACCCCCTCCCCACAGGCGCCGATTCCGGCTTGCCAAACTGCTCCGCCGCGTGCCACAACCCTTGCCATGCAGTCGCCCCAACGCATCGTGCTCTGCTACCCCGTCGAGCCCCGTCACCTCGCCGCGATCCGCGCCGCCGCCCCCGAGGCGACGGTGATCGACGCCGGCCAGGAGCGGATCGCCGACGAGCTTCCCACGGCCGACATCTACTGCGGCCATGCGAAGGTGCCCGTCCCATGGAAGTCGATCGTCGCCGGTGGTCGTCTCCGGTGGATTCAATCATCCGCCGCAGGGCTCGACCATTGTCTTGTACCCGAGGTGGTCGCCTCCGACATCGTCGTCACGAGCGCCTCGGGCGTGCTCGCCGATCAGGTGGCCGAGCACGCCCTCGGGCTGGCGATCGCATGCACCCGCCGCCTCCCCTTGTTCCTCGACCAACAGCGTCGCCGGGAGTTCGTGCGGCGACCCACGCGGGATCTCACGGGCGCCACGATCGGCATCGTGGGGATGGGGGGTGTCGGCCGGCGGCTCGTCGAGGTGCTCGCCCCGTTCCGGGTGCGGATCCTGGCCACCGATTGGTTTCCGAAGGACAAGCCTCGCAACGTCGAGTTTCTCGGACCGCCGGAGAGCCTGCCAACTCTGCTCGAGCAGGCCGACCTGCTCTTTCTCTGCGTTCCCCTCACGCCGAACACCCGTGGCATGATCGATGCCGCGGCGTTGGCACGGATGAAGCGTGGCAGCATCCTCGTGAACATGGCCCGCGGCCCGCTCGTCGACGAAGAGGCCCTCGTCGATGCGTTGGAACATGGCCACCTCGACATGGCGGCGCTCGACGTGACCCCCGACGAACCGCCCAAGCCGACGAGCCGCCTCTGGACGGCCCCCCGGCTCATCATCACGCCGCACGTCGCGGGCCAGGCGGCGCGCCGGATTGATGCAATGACCGAATTCTTCTGCGACAATCTACGGAGGTTCCGTTCCGGACGGTCCCTGCGAAACGAGGTCGACAAGCGGCTCGGCTTTCCGGAGCCGACCACCGAAGCCACAGCATGACCCCTTCCGAAGACTCCTTCTCGACCGCGATTTTCCAGGACGACCGCCCCACGATCTCGTGCGGCAGCGAGGTCGTGATCCGGTGTCCCGACGAACTGCTCGCACGCTACGGCGAGATTCTCGAGGCTGGCCGTCTCAACTGGACCGAATACCACAACCTCATGCGCCGCCTGGGGTCGGGGGGGCAGGGCGTGGTCTATCTGACGACCCGCCGAGGCACCGACAACTTCAGCCTTCCGGTGGCACTCAAAATCTTCTCGCCCGAGCGGTACGAATCGGAGGCGCACTACGACGAGGCGATGGGCCGCATCGCCGCGGTGGCAGCGCGGGTCGCCCAGATCCAGCAGGACAACCTGATCGACGTGCAGAACTTCGTCGAGCAGCGGCGGATCCGAATCATGGAAATGGAGTGGATCGACGGATACGACCTCTCGCGTCTGCTGGCCCCCGAACTCCTCGATCGCACCAGGGCCAGCGTCAACGAAGACCGCTGGAAGTATCTCAACAACGTGATCGTCACCGCCGGCCCCAGGCAGTCACGGCTGAAGCCGGGCGTCGCGATCTCGATCGTCCGCGAGTGCCTGGCCGCCCTCGCCGCGCTCCACCGGGAGGGGATCGTGCATGGCGACGTCAAGAGCGCCAACATCATGGTGAAGCGGACGGGCAACGCGAAGATCATCGACATCGGCTCGGCGATCGCCCTGGACGACATGCCCCCCAACCGGACCTGCACCCCAGCCTACGCCGCCCCCGAGGTCCTCGAGGGCCGCGAGAACACCCCCCGATCCGATCTCGCGAGCCTCGGCTACGTGCTCATCGAAATGCTCTCGGGACAGCCCCCCTTCGCCGGACTGCAGTCCTACCGCGATCTGCTCGAAGCGAAGCGGTCGCTCGCCCACCGCCTCCCACAGCTCCTCCCTGCGGAGGTCGCGGTGAACGAACTCTTGATGAGTTTCGTGCGGGGCATGATCGCGGCCGACCCAGCGAAGCGATTTCCGAGCGCCGAGGATGCCGACCTTCTCAAGGAGGGGGCCGCCAGTTTCCATCGCCAGTTGATCGTGGGAGGGCTGGCGAGCGAATACGAAAACGAAATCCGAGCCTGGCTGGAGGAGCTTGAATAGGCACCGGCGCGTCGTTGCCTCAGCGTGACGTCGTGCGGCCCAGCCGCCGGTAGACCGCGGCGATCAAGGCCGTGGTGCCGCGCGGGGCCAGCCGCTTGAGCCGCCAGAGGGATCGTGCGGTGCGACCCACGACCACGTAGCGTCGATCGCGATCGATGGCACGGACGACCCGGGCCGCAACGGCGTCGCTCGTCCAACGAGCCGCGGCCATGCGCCGGCGAGCCTCACGGGATTCGAGGTCGGCCGAGAAGTGCCAGGTGTCGAGCAGACCCGATCGGAAGAAGCCGGGGCAGACGACCGTCACGCCGGGCCGACGTCGGGCGCATTCGGCGGCGATCGCGTCCGAGAGTGCGATCACGCCCGCCTTGCTCGCCGAATACGCGGCCATCGACGGAGGAGCGATGATGCCGGCGATCGAAG
Source organism: Planctomycetia bacterium (assembly GCA_046092145.1). Classification (GTDB taxonomy): domain Bacteria; phylum Planctomycetota; class Planctomycetia; order Pirellulales; family UBA1268; genus CACORA01. Next base: position 5,135 of record JBJTDB010000274.1, read on the forward strand.
CGACGTTGACCACGTGCGAGCGGGTCAGATGTTCCCTGAGCCACGGGAGGAACGTCTCGCAGCCGAGGGCGGTTCCAAGGAGATTGGTGTCGAGCACCCGGCGCCAGTGGCCTTCCGGGAGCCTGCCGACCTCGCCCGTGGCGCCGACACCGGCGCAGTTGACGAGCAGTTCGAGCGTCGGCCACTCGTTTCGAAGCCGATCATGCAACGCGCTCCAGAGGGCTGGATCACGGACATCGAGCGCGACGGGGATGCCATCCCCGCCACGACGATCCACCTCCGCCCGCACCGCCTCGAGCCGGGCCTCGTCGAGATCGGTCAGGCAGATCCGCCATCCCGCGTCGGCCAGTTCCAGGGCGATCGCACGCCCCAGGCCGCTCGCGGCACCGGTGATGACCGCCGCGCCGCTTCGCCAGTGCATACGGCTCATGGAACGATCGGGGAGAAAAGCGAGGGTGACGGGACTCGAACCCGCGGCCTCCAACGTGACAGGCTGGCGCTCTAACCAACTGAGCTACACCCCCGTGTGCCTCGTGGACGACCACGATGCGACGGGAATCTCTCGCGTCCGAAGTTTATCGGGTTTTCCAGGCGGCTCGACAAGCCCCCCGTTTCCCGCCGTCACAACCCGCTTCTCCGAGGCAACCCTGTCCGTCCATCACGCCGAACGACCGGTTGGCGACACCTTGGGCGCGAACCATGGATAGATCGCGGGAACGACGAAGGCGGTCAGCAGCGTGCTCGTGACGATTCCACCGATCACGACGGTGGCCAGCGGCCGCTGGATCTCGGCGCCCGACGACGTGGCCATCGCCATCGGGAGGAATCCGAGGCTCGCCACGAGCGCCGTCATCAGCACCGGCCTGATCCGCACCTCCGCCGTCACCAGCGCCGCCTCCCGCGGCGAAAGCCCTCCGTCGCGGGCGTGCTCGGCGCCGGCCACCCAGACCAGTCCGTTGAGCACCGCCACGCCGAAAAGCGCCACGAACCCCACCCCGGCGGCGATCGAGAAGGGCATGCCCCGCAGCGCCAGCGCCGCGATGCCCCCCGATGCGGCGACCGGCACGGCGCAGAAGATCAGTGCCGCGAGCCGGAGCGACTTGAAGCTCGTGTAGAGCAGCAGTGCGATCAGTCCGAGCACAACGGGCGTGATCAGCGCGAGCCGGCGGCTTGCGCTCACGAGATTCTCGAAATCGCCCCCCCAGTCGATCGAATACCCGGCCGGCAGTTTGACGGAGGCCGAGATCCGCCGCTGGGCCTCGGCCACGAAACTGGCCACGTCGCGACCCCGCACATTGGCCGAGACATAGGTTCGCCGACGGGAGTCCTCGTGCTCGATCGACGGCGGGCTTTCCTCGATGCGGATCTCGGCCAGTTCACCCAGCGGCACCGGGCGGCCGCCGACGGCTTCCACCGGGATCTGCGGCACGAGTTCCTCGTTCTCACGCCAGGCCTGCGGGAACTTCACGACGAGCGGGAACCGCGGCCGCCCCTCGTAGATCACCCCCGTCTGAATACCCCCCATCGCCGAAACCGTCTGCATGACATCGATGCCGTTGATGCCATGCCGGGCAAGCTGATCCTGGCGGGCGTCGATCCGCAGTGTCGGCACGTTGGCCTGCCAGTCGGCCCGCACGTCGGCGGCACCGGGAATTTCACGGAGCACGCCCTCGATCCGCTTGCCGAGGCTGCCGAGGGTGACCAGGTCATCCCCGTAGACCAGCACCGCGACATCGGCCTTCACGCCCGCCACGAGTTCGTCCACCCGCATCTCGATCGGCTGGCTGAAGCCGAAATTCGCCCCGGGAACGGCCGCGGTGAGAGCGTGCGACATCCGCTCGACGAGGACATCGCGGGTCACGCCCGGTGGCCACGCCGCCCGTGGACGGAGCATCACCCAGACATCGGTCTGCTGCACCCCCATGATGTCGTTGGCGATCTCGGGCCGACCGGTCTTGCAGAAGACCGTCCGCACCTCGGGAAAGTCGCCAAGAACCTGCTCGATCCGCGTGGTGAGCGGGATCGAGTCCTCGAGCGTGGCGCTTGGCAGGCGATTGACCTCGATCAGCAGGTCTCCTTCGTCGAGCCGCGGCATGAACTCGGCCCCGAGCCGCATCGCGACCGGCAGGCTCGCCGCGACCAGCAGGGCGGCGGCGGTCGAGATCACCACGGGATGATGCACGGCGAAGCTCGCCAGCGGGCGATAGAGGCGATGAAAGAGCCGCATGATCATCGGCTCGTGCTCCTCCTCCCGGGAGAGTACCGTCGCCGCGAGCACGGGCATCAGCGTGAGCGAGATCACGAGTGAACCGAGCAGGGCGAACAAGACCGTCAGGGCCATCGGGCGGAAGAGTTTCCCTTCCGTCCCCTCCAGGAAGAGGATGGGCAGATAGACGATGGCGATGATCAGTTCGCCGAACATCGTCGGCCCGCGGACTTCGATGGCGGCATCGCGCACCACGTCGATTCGGGAGGCGGTGGGGGCCGCCACCCCGAGGCGGCGCACGCAGTTTTCGACCATGATCACCGAACTGTCGACCACGAGGCCGAAGTCGATGGCGCCGAGGCTCATGAGGCTCGCCGGAATGCCGACGGCCCACATGATATTCGACGCGAAGAGCATCGAGAGCGGGATCGCGAGAGAGACGATCAGCCCGGCCCTCACGTTGCCCAGCAGCACCAGCAGCACCGCGATCACGAGCAGCCCACCCTCGGCGAGATTGTGCAGCACCGTGTCGAGGGTTCGGGCGATCAGTTCGGAGCGGTCGTAGAGGACCTCGATCTCGATACCCGGCGGCAGCGACTTCCGCACCTCCTCGAGCTTCGCCTTCGCCGCCGTCACGACGCGACGGCTGTTCTCGCCGCGGATCATCATCACCATGCCGGTCACGGCCTCGCCACGGCCATCCCGCGTGGCCGCTCCCTGGCGGGGCAGGGCACCGATCGTCACGGTACCGATGTCGCGGATCATGACCGGCACGCCGCCGGCCGGGCTCCGGACGATCACCCGCTCGATATCGGCGACATCGCGGAGCAGCGACTCGCCGCGGATGAATCGCTGCTCCCCGTTTTTGACGACATAGCCTCCCCCCGTGCTCGTGTTGTTCCGGTCGAGGGCGGCCAGCACCTCGGCAAGCGAGATGCCATGCGACGACATGCGGTCGGGATCGACCTGCACCTCGTAGGCTTTCGCATACCCGCCGTGGCTATTGATGTCGGTCACGCCGGGCACCGTCCGCATCATGGGAGCGATGTCCCATTCGAGGATGCTGCGAAGGTCCATCAGGCTCCGGCCGGCCCCCTTGACCTCGAACTGAAGAATTTCACCGAGGGCGGTCGAGAGGGTGCCGAGTTGGGGATCTGCATCAGCCACCGAAATGCCCCCTCGGGCGGCCGGCAGCCGCTCCGCGACCAATTGCCTCGCCTGAAGGATGTCGGTGCTCTCGGTGAAGACGATCGTGACCAACGAGATGCCGAGCCGCGAGATGCTTCGCAGTTCCACGACGTTCGGAAGCCCGCTCATCGCGAGCTCGACCGGATAGGTGATCAGCCGCTCGACCTCCATCGGCGGCAGGGTGCCCGCCTCGGTCACGACCTGCACCTGCACGTTGACCAGGTCGGGCACCGCATCGACCGGAATCCGCGTGGCGGCGAAAAGTCCGCCGAGCGCCATGAGGACGAACAGCGCAATCACCAGCGCCCTGTTCGCCAACGACCACTCGATCACGCCCGACAGCACGTCAGATTCTCCACTGCGAAACGGTTTCGTTCGGCCCGCGCCGATCAGCCCTCGTCCTCGAGGAGAAGTTCGCTCTTGAGGACGAAGGCCCCGCGGGCCACGACCTGCTGGCCGGGCTCGAGACCACGGGTCACTTCGATGAAACCGTCCTCCTCGATGCCGGTGTCGATATCGACCCGGCGGAAGCCCCCATCGACGGGGATGAACACGAACGCCCGCCCCTCGTGCTTCATCACGGCGCCGACCGGCACGGCCACGGCGTCTCGGCTCTCGCCCGACGGAAAATCGACCCAGACGAACATGCCGGGCTTGAAGTGGGCATCGTCGTTCGTGAGATCGGCCACGATCGGCACGCTCCGCGATTCCGGATCGACGGTGGCCGCGATGTGGTTGATCGTCGCGACGGTACGGTGTTCGGACGCGCCGGGCACGACCACGCGAACCTCGTCGCCTGGCGACACATCGACCGTCGTCCATTGGTTCTCGTGAACCTGGGCCCTGACCCAGAGGCGGCCGGTATCGGCGACCACGAACATCCGGTCGCCTCCCTTCACCCGTTGGCCACGGCTCACGAAGATCTCCTCGACGACGCCATCGAACGGCGTGCGGAGCGCAAGGCGGCTGATGGTTTCGCCAGCCATTTTGTCGTCGTCGTCCGCGGAAGTGGCGACCGATCGATCGTCCGTCGTGCCGGCGTCGAGGCGGCTTCCGACGAGCGTCCTCAGATTTTCCCGCGAGACCCGCACGAGCCGCTCGGCCTGATCGAGCGCCGCCTTCGCCTTGTCGCGTTCCTGGAGCGTGTCGAACTTCGCCTTTTCGCAGGCCGCCACGAAACTTGCCCGCGCGACTTCGAGATTGCTCGTCCGCTCATCGACGATTCGACCCGAGAGCACCCCTCCTTCGCCGAGCTGCTTCGTGCTCGCACTCACCTTCTCGACATAGAGCAGCCGCGAGTAGGCACCCAGGATCGTCTCGCGGTAGTCGCCGAGCACACGGTCGCCGAACTGGCCCTCGACGTCCTCGAGCAGCGGGTGGCGATTGAGGATGCCGAGCAGCGACTGAACGTTGGCGGCGATCGTCGCGGCCCACTCGGCCGCCTTTCGGGCGATCTCGCGATCGTCCTCCCGTTTCCTCACCTCGTCCCGGGCCGCGCCCACCTCGGGGCTCGAGACTTCCGCGAGCGAATCCCCCTTCGCGACCTGCTGCCGCACCTTGACGCACAGACGCGACACGATGCCATCGACGGGCGAGTCGTAATCGATTCGGCTGCGGGCGTCGTAGTCGAGCCTTCCGGGAACGGTCAGATGGGCCCGCAGGGGCCGTCGCTCGACGGTGGCGAGCCCGATGTCGTCGCCGGCCGATCCCTCAGGGAGCCGCACGAGGCCGGGACCGGCCGATCGGGCCTCGGGGCCGGCATTCGATGGCTCGGCATGCTCCGTGCCGCTGAAATGATGCGTCGCGAGCCACCACCACGCCAGTCCGGCAAGCACGAGCACCATGACGCCGGGCAGGCCTCGCCGCACCGACGCCAACGACAACGACGCTCCCGCAGGGCGATGCTGTTGTCCGGGGAGGCCCTGCGGCTCGTTGCTGCGTGAGTTCATCGGACGTGCATGGAGTTTTCTTGAATGCTACCGGTCTGAACAAATGGGAAGCAAGGTGCGCGACTCACCGTCTCGATCACATCCGCCCCCGCGACGGATCGAAGCCTTTTTTTCGCGCGGTCTCGAAATCCTGCTCGGCCTGCGCCTCCAAGCCGATGGCCTGGCATGCGAGCGCCCGATGATGGTGCATGACCGCCAGCGACTGGTCGAGCCATCGCAGACGCTGGGCGAGTTCGACGTCATCGGCCCCGTTGGCCATCTGCATCACCCGCCTCCGCTGACGCTGCAGACCGTCGATCGCCACGTTGAGATCATCGACCGCTTCCTGCTGGCGGCCGAGCAGGTGGAGCACGAAGCCTCGTGTGTCGAGGAATTCCGGTGGCCCGTCGTTCCGGCCCGCCAGGGCGATCTCGATGTCCGCCATGGCTTCGGAAAGTTCTCGTCCCACCAGCGCCCTGATATAGGCGCGGTGGTTGAGGGCCTCCGGATCACCCGCTCCCGAAACCTGCACCACCCGTTCGGCGTCGGCCAGGGCCGCGTCGATGTTGCCGGCAACCACGTGGGCAAGGGCTCTCACCCGGGGCGGTCGGGGGCTCGTGGGCGCTCGGGCGGCTGCCTCGTCGGCATCGGATATCGCGCCGGCAGCATCCTGGTCCTGAAGCCGAAGCATCGACCGCATGCAGAGCAGGTCGGTATCGCCACCGGACCAGTCGATGGCACGGCTCATGGCCGCCACGGCAGCGGGAAGGTCGTCTCGCACCTCGTGGAGGGCGGCCCGCTCGAGCGACCATACGACGACCGCTTCTCGAATCGACGGCATCACGGCCGGACCGAACACCACCGGCAGGATGACGGCTGCGAGGAGAGCCCCGACGAGCAGCCGCTTGCCGGCACCCACCCGACGCCGCGATGGAGCCGCCGCCCCGGCCTCGACGGGAGCGTCGAATTCGGCTGGGATCGGAAATCCGTCGCGGTCGTATCGCATGGCACCCTTTCCACAGTATCCTATGTCGGCGGCGACGGGTGGCACGAATGCCAGCATCGCCATTTCCGCCGGAGGCAGCCGCATGCCGCTCTTCGAGATCGAGACCGAAGGCCACATCATCATCTCGTGGGCCGCCGACGAACAGGCTGCCGAGGCCGTCGTGGCCGATGCCTACCCCCACGAGAAAATCGTCCGTCTCACACGTCGTCCCAGGGATACCTGGGTGATCTCGAAGTCGGCCCTCGGCCTCACCGATACCAGGCACAACCCGTGCAGTACGGCTCGCGAATGCCTCGCAAAAGCGTCGGGCGACAAGCTCCACGCGATCCGGCTCTACATGCACGAAACCGGTGACGATCTCGACCGTGCACGCAAGGTGATCGAGTCCACGATGGTCATGGGCTGGTAAGGGCGGCCGCCCCCGCCGGCCTCACTGCCTGACAGGCTCGGCCTGGTCCTCGAAGCTGGCCGTCCGCACCCTCGGATCCACGGTCGGCTCCCCGACGAGAATCGATCGGCTCGGCCGGTAGCTCGACGTCCCTCCGGGGCGATAGCCGGGGTCGGGGCGACGCCTCGGAGCCGAACCGGGCAGCGTCGATGGCGGCTCGGCCGTCGGCGACGTGAATGCGGGGGGAGCGGGATCTGGGATCATCGGAGGCGTTGGCTGCGGTGCGACCGTGGCTGGCGATGGAGACGACGCGAGACCGGAACCCGAGAAGCGGCTCGGGGCTGAATCGCCATATCGCGATGAGGCCGCGTCGGCCATGGGAACGGAGCCGCCCGATGAAAACGCCGATGCGCCGCCTGCGGCGGATGCCGCGGGCGCGTAGGAATCGCCCGCACGGCTGCTTGCGATTCTCGAAGCGGGCAAAAGTGGCTCCGATTGCGATGCCTGGCTGGGCGTCGATGCTGCCTGGGTGGCCGCGGGAAGCGTGGCATAGGGGCCGACCTGCGGGGAGGCCGAGGCCTGGGCCCCTGATGGCGATGGAAAGGAGGAGGGGGCCCGCGAGGCTGCCGTCTCCACGGCAGCCTGCTGGACGCGACCGTAGGTGATGGGCCCGGCATCGGTCGTGGCGGGGTACTGGGCAGCGGACGCCGCGGCAACCTGCGCCTGTGCCGCCGTCTGTGCTGCATTGTCCATCGAGTAGCTCTCGGGCGTGGTCGTGGTGGGGTAGGGGGATGCCAGGCCCGATGGCTTCGCGACACCGCCTTTGGTGGGAGCGGTTTGATCGAACGGTGGCGCCGTCGCCAGCTTTTCAGCACCGGCCGTTTGACCGCCGCCGAACGTCCACCATGACGGCTTGGAGGACGACATTCCGCTCTTGCAGCCCGCGGTGGACAGGGCCACGCAGGCGGCGGCCACAATCAGCGTCTGAGCCCGATGGCCGATGACGCATCCATGCTCCAAGGTCATGTCTCTCTCCGGCTGCGGACGAATGGGGCCTCACGATCTAGCCGGAGAAATAGGGGGCTCCTCGGGCCCGCGTCAACGCCACTGCGGCCAGGCCGTGACGACGCGTTG
>JBJTDB010000275.1:0-1292 GCA_046092145.1 Planctomycetia bacterium
GTAGATGACGCTGTGTGCGGCGGCGACGAGGCCATGGAGGTAGGCGGCCAGCGGGCCGTCGTCGCCGCGGGTGTCGATCCGCGCCAGGCACGTGGCGGTGCGGCGGTACAGCACGTCGAGCCGCCGGCGATCGGCCGCCGAGAGCCGCGCGGGAGACTTTCGCGCCGCGCGCACCAGGCCCTCCAGTTCTTCCCACTCCGCTTTGTGGCGGGCGACAAAACCCTGCATACTGGCGGTCCCGGGTGGCGGCTCTGTTCAGCCATCGTCCCTCGCTCCCGATCCCGCCGCAAGGTCGGCGGTCCCCCATGACCGATTCGCTCACGTTTGACACCCCGGAGAACATCCAGATCCGCTACCGACCGGCGGGGCTTGGGACCCGGTTCATCGCTTGGATCATCGATCAACTGCTCGCGCTGCTGATCGAGTTCGCCCTGCTGATCGGTGCCATCATGTTGGTCTCCACGGTCGCATCCTTCCGCAGCCTGTTCGATGTTCGCGACCGCGGGCTGCACTACGTCGTCGGCCTGGTGTACCTGATCTTCGGCCTGGGCAACCTGCTGTATTTCATGCTGTGCGAACTGTTGATGCGGGGGCAGACGTTCGGCAAACGCTGGTGCGGGATCCAGGTCGTGAAGGCCGATGGGTTCGGTCTCGACGCGGGCGGCATCGTCGTCCGCAACATCTTTCGACTCATCGACTCCATCCCGGTGACATGGGCCGTGCCGCTGTTCTCCAAGCGTTCGCAGCGGCTGGGTGACATGGTCGCCGGCACGGTGGTCGTCTCGGAGCAGCGGCCCGAGTACGGGACGATCCGCGGCGTGCTTGCGGCGCGGCCGGCCGGGGACGTGCAGTTCCGCTTCTCGTCGGCCGGGCTCGCCCGCCTCCCGCAGCAGGAGTTCGAAGCCGTGGAGCGGCTGCTCGAGCGGTGGTCGGCCATCGACCCACTCCAGCGTGCGAGCCTCGCCCGCCGTCTCACCGACGGCATCGCCCGCCGCCTCCGGGTCGAGCCGCCTCCGGCGGAGCGGGAACACGATTTCCTGCTCGACCTGACCGCCGCCGAACTACGCCGCCGCGAGCAAGGCCTCGGCTGACGCATCCGCGGCTTGGCGGCTTGCGCTGCACTCACGGGCCTCGTGCATCTCGTGCCACCTCCGCGGAAGCATCGGCATCGCTACCACGGGGTGTTTGCGCCGAACCACAAGCTGAGGCGGGCGGTCACGGCGCTCGCCATCCGCAACGTCGGCAAGCAACGCCATACCGCGACCGCCGGGCACGTCCATGCCGGGCACGCC
>JBJTDB010000276.1:0-6651 GCA_046092145.1 Planctomycetia bacterium
GTGCTGACCTGCTGCTGCACGGCGGTCTCGTAGACCGGCTTCATGACGGTGTATCGCTCCCGCGGGTGGCCGTCTCCACGACATCGCGGACGACGTCGTAGCTGCGATCGACGACCTGCGTCTCGTAGACCGGCTTCATGACGGTGTAGCGTTCCTCGCGGGTCTGCGTTTCCCAGACCGGTCGCTGCACCGTGTACCGTCGCTCCTGCGACTGCGTCTCCCAGACCGGCTTCTGCACGGTGTAGGTCTTGGTGTCGTAGACCGTCTCGTAGGTGACGCGATCCGCCGTCACCTGCTCATCGTCGTAGACGGTTTTCACATCGAGGCGATAGGTCTGCGTCGCCGGGGGTGGGGCAGCCGCATCGCCGCAGCATTGGGCCAGAGCCCGGCTGGTCGGAACGAGTGGCTGCGTGGCGAGCATCACGAACGCGCACGACACGAGTCGCAGGGCGTGCGACACCGGGGCGGCGCGGAGGGCACCGGACAGGGTCATGGATCGTTTCCTCCAGAAAGCGGTGCAACGAGACTAATTCCCTGTACGCAGGCTTCAAGGGTTTGGTTGAGAAAAAATCATCGTTTTTCCCGGGAAAAAACAGCCAAAGCCCGCACGAACCGCGTAACTGGTCCATCTTACGGCCCTTGGCAAGCGGTGCGATCGCTCCCATAGCCCACCATCCCTGCGAGGGCCGGAGGCCCGCTGGCGTGAGTCGCGACGGAGTCGCGCAGGGAAATGCGGGCCATGGATGGCCGCATTTCCCTGAAACTAGTACATCTTCTCAACCATCCGTCGGTCTCGCAGCGGGAGGCGCGAGAGCGATTCGATCCGGTACCGGATCCCGTCGATGTCGGTGACGAACGCCGAGTCGTCCGGCAGGCGGGTGATGTCGTCGGCGTGCGCCACCTTGAATCGACGAGGGCCGCGGTCGGTCATCACGCTCCATTCCGTAGGCTCGCTGTCCGATACGGCCTCGATCCGTTCGATCACAGGAAGAAACTCCCGCTGTGAAAGCTCCTGCTCGAGCATCTCGCGGAGGGGGGGCGGGGCCGATTCAAGGGAGTCGATCCATGCCAGTTCGGTGCCGTCGGCCGCGACGATGGCGACCGGTCCGCGCGGTGCCGTGATGGGGAAACCGCGGAGCACGTCCACGTTGTGATGCTGCCCGCCGGCGGCGTCGATGAGGGAGAGGCGACCGTGGGCGTGCCGTTCGAGCCGCCACTGGTCGGTGCCGCCATGAACCTGATCGGAATCGTGGTTGCGTGTCATGGGATCGAGGCGTCGGAAGCCTGTTCGGCCGCCTTCATCTGGGCGTGGTAGAGGCGTGCGTAGGCGCCGTCGGCCGCGAGGAGTTCGTCGTGCGTGCCGATTTCGACGATCCGGCCGGCGTCGAGCACGACGAGACGGTCGGCCCGCCGCAGCGTGGAAAGGCGGTGGGCGATGGCGATCGTGGTGCGGCCCGTGACCAGCCGATCGACGGCCGCCTGGATGATCGCCTCGGTCTCCGCATCGACGCTCGACGTGGCCTCGTCGAGGATGAGGATCCGTGGATCGACCAGGAGCGCGCGGGCGATCGAAAGCCGCTGGCGTTCGCCCCCCGAGAGCCCGCCTCCTCGCTCGCCGATGCGAGAGTCGTAGGCGGCCGGCAGCGCCAGGATGAATTCATGGGCGCCGGCGGCCCGTGCCGCGTTCACGACCCGCTCTCGCGAGGCGTCGGGGCATCCGTAGGCGATGTTTTCGGCCACGCTGCCGAAAAAGAGAAAGGGTTCCTGGAGCACGCATCCGAGGTTGCGGCGGTATTCCTGGATCGAGACGTCGCGGAGGTCGATGCCATCGACGCGGATCGAGCCGCTCGACGGGTCGTGAAACCGGCAGACAAGGTTGGCGAGCGTCGATTTTCCCGAGCCGCTGCTCCCCACCAAGCCGATCATTTCGCCCGGTTCGATCGTCAGGTCGATGCCGTGCAGCACCTCGCGGGCGCCGTAGCGGAAGTGGACACCCGAGATGTCGATGCGGCCGCGGATCCTGCCGAGCGATCGCGGGTGCGGTGGCTCGGCGACGGTCGGACGGCAGTCGAGGATGTCGAAGATCCGCTGGGCGCTGGCGGCCGCCCGCTGCGTGGCGGGCACCATCCGGATGATCGACTCGACGCGGCTGTAGAACCTCGCGATGTAGGCGAGGAAGGCGGTCAACCCGCCCACCGTCACGCTGCCGCCGAACACCATCCATGCTCCCGCCGCCCAGACGACCAGGAGCCCCGTCTCGCTGAACAGGCTGATCATCGGGCTGCAGAACGACCAGACCACGTTGACTCGATCGTTGGCTTCGAGGATTCGTTCATTGGCCGCCCTGAACCGTTCGATCTCCCGAGACTCCTGGGCGAATGCCTTGACGACGCGGATGCCGGGGATCGTGTCGGCCAGAACGCTCGTCATGTCGCCCCAGGCGATGGTGGCCCGCGAGAAGCCGCGGCGCAGCCGTTCGCGGACGGAGTAGACGAGCCACAGCACGAACGGGAACGGAGCCAGCGTGAGGAGCGCGAGCGTCGGATTCATCGCCACCAGCACCGTGGCGGTGAGCATGACGAGCAGGATGTCCGAGAAGAAGTCGATGAGGTTGAGCGAGAGAAAGTTGTTGATGCGATCGGTGTCGCTGCCGACCCGCGACATCAGGTCGCCGGTGCGCTTGCCCGAGAAGAAGTCGAGCGAGAGTTCCTGCATGTGCGCGTAGGTCCGCACCCGCAGGTCGGCGGCCACCCGTTCGCTCACCCAGGCGAGCGTCCAGGTTTGTGCCCACGAGAGAAGCCAGGCCGCGATGGCGGCCAGCGCCAGTCCGGCGAGATACCACCAGACATACGCGAACGGAACGGGCTGGCCCGACTGCCGCGGGATGAGCACGTCGTCCACCAGCGGCATGGTGAGGTAGGGGGGCACGAGGGCCGCCGCAGTGCCGGCCAACGAGAGAAACCCGCCGAGCATCGCCATGGCCAGGTGCGGTCGTGCGAAGGTTGCCAGCCGCAGCAGCGCTCGCCACGACGCCGCGCCCGTCGGCGGCTCGCCATCGGTCTCCTCGGCGAGCGCCTTCGTCGGGGGCGCCTTCGCGGGAGGGGGCTGCTGGCCGCGGCGTTCCTCGGTCGCCCGCTCGCCCTCGGCCCGGGGTTCGACCGCGCGGGAGGCTCCGTGAAGGAATGCGTCGAACGCATCCTCGACGGCATGCACGCCCTTGGCTCGGGCGGGCGTGAACCTCCACTGGGCGATCACCTCGCCTTGACGGGCCAGTTCGATTCGACCGATCGCGCCTCGAAGCTGGACATCGAAGCCCGTCGCACGATCGAGAGGCCATGCCATCGGCTCGACACCGGGGCGATGGCCGGTCGTCGGGGGATCCGCCAGAAGACGGCGGTCGGTGAGCACGATCCATCCATCGGCGAACCGAAGGTCTTGATCGAGATCGAAGCGGCACGATGAAAGAAGCGTCTCTCCCGGATCGAGGCGAAAGCGGAGGGGAAGAGAGCCGGCAGGGCCATCGGCCGGTCCGGCATGGGAGGGAGCGGAGGGGGGGGGCATCAGTCGCGCGGTCACCGTTCAACAGGCTGTCAAAACCGTCCCAAACCGGGGAGTCGACCTCCGGAAGGTGCGGGCGGAATGCCCGGACCGCCAGGTCCCACAGAATTTTTCATGGCTTTCCGAACATCCCCAGAGTACCGTTTTTCAGGAAATAGGAACCGGCCTCGGTGAATATGCCGGGGTCGGGGCTGAATCCTGAAAAATCTACCCGCCTGCCAGCCTCCCCCCACCACCGTTTTGCACGAGCCGTTGTCAATCCTTCCATGAAACCCATCCGGGGTGCCGCCCCTTGCCGCGGTTTTTCGGCCACGGTCGATCGATCCGATGGGCCGGTCGGTTCTCGGCACGCCAAATGCTCTGTCCAGGATGGGCTGAAAAGCGTTTCGCATTCGTTCCCCGAAGGCGTACACTCTAGGCCGTCCTGCTTTTGGCAGGCTTCTTCACAACAAGGAATTTTTTCAACCCATGGCCACCTCGGCCGGTTTCTGGTTGGTAGACGGTTCCCCGTTGTTTCTCTGCCCGACTGCGAACGATTCTTTCCGCAGGGGCACTTCTTCCGCGGCACTGGAGTCGGGGCCGCCCTGACGACCCCAGTCGTCCTTCTGATGTCCGCACCTGTGAAAAGGTCTGGGCGGGCGACGCTCCTGCCCAACACCCTGTCGAATCGTGCGACGTTCTTCCCGCGAAGCCCCCGGAATGTCCGGCGGCAGGAAGAGGCGCACCAATCCCAAACCCGCGCACGCGTCTGCAGCGGGTGACGAGAGCACGTCCACGACGATCATGGAGATCACTTCTGTCAAGGTTCTGCGCGGCCCGAACCAGTGGGCATCGTTTCCCGTCCTCGAGGTCATGGTCGACCTGGGACGGTTCGAGGATTTTCCGTCACACACGCTGCCGGGCTTCAATGACCGGCTGATGTCCTGGCTGCCGACGATGATCGAGCACCGCTGCTCGATCGGCGAGCGGGGCGGATTCTTCGAGCGGCTCCGCACCGGCACCTGGCTGGGGCATGTGCTCGAGCACGTGACGCTCGAACTGCAGACGCTCGCCGGAACCCCCGTCGGCTACGGCCGCGCCCGGGAGACATCGGCGCGCGGCGTCTATTGGGTCGTCATCGAATACAAGGAGGAGGCATTCGCGTTGGAGGCGGTCCAGACCGCGCACCGTCTCCTGCGGGCCGCGATAGACGACACGCCGTTCGACGTCGCCGCCGAGATCAAAAGGCTTCGGATGCTCCTGCTCGACGTGCAGCTCGGCCCGAGCACCCGCTCGATCGTCAACGCGGCCGTGGCCCGCGGCATCCCGTTCCGCCGACTCAACGAGGGCTCGCTCGTGCGGCTCGGCCAAGGATCGAAGCAGCGTCGGATCGTCGCCGCCGAGACCGACCAGACCTCCGCGATCGCCGAGGCGATCGCGCAGAACAAGGAACTGACCCGAAGCCTCTTGGCGGAGGCCGGCCTCCCGTTGCCCGAGGGCCGATCGGTCACCGATGCCGCCGATGCATGGGCCGTCGCGGAGGAGATCGCCGCGCCGGTCGTCGTGAAGCCCCGCGATGGCAACCAGGGGCGTGGCGTGTCGGTGAATCTCTCCACCCGCGCGGATGTCGAGCGGGCCTGGCAGATCGCCCGCGAGGAAGGGGATGCCGTCGTCGTCGAGCGATACGTGCCCGGTGCCGATTACCGTCTGCTCATCGTGGGCGGACGGATGACTGCCGCGGCCAAGCGGCGGCCGCCGATGGTCGTCGGCGACGGCCGTTCGACGGTCCGTGAACTCGTCGATCGGGTCAACGAGGACCCGCGGCGGTGCGGCGATCATTCCTGTTCGCTCAGCCCGATCAAACTCGACACCGTCGCCCTGGCGGTGCTCTCGGAGCAGGGGCTTCACCCGCAGAGCGTTCCCGATGCGGGCCGGACGGTGCTCCTGCGGAACAATGCCAATCTGAGCACCGGCGGCACGGCCGAGGATGTCACCGACATCGTCCATCCCGAGGTTGCCGCCCGCGCCGTCGAGGCGGCGAGGATCGTCGGCCTTGACGTCGCCGGCATCGACGTGGTGGCCGACGACATCACCCGCCCGCTGGAATCGCAGCACGGCGCGATCATCGAGGTCAATGCAGGGCCCGGGCTTCGGATGCACCTCGAGCCGACCGAGGGCACTCCGCGCGACGTCGGGGCGGCCATCATCGACACGCTCTTCATGCCGGGTGACGACGGTCGCATCCCGGTGGCAGCCGTGACCGGCACGAATGGAAAGACCACGGTCGTCCGCCTGCTCTCGCACCTCGCGGCCACCGGTGGCGCCACGGTCGGCACGACTTGCACCGAGGGCGTCTTCATCGGAGCGCGGCAAATCGATGCCGGCGACTGCAGCGGTCCCAAGAGCGCCAGGCGCGTGCTGGCCAACCCGTCGGTGACGACGGCCGTGCTGGAGACCGCCCGCGGCGGCATCCTCCGCGAGGGCTGCGGCTTCGATTTCTGCGACGTGGCCGTCGTGACCAACATCGGCGCCGGCGATCATCTCGTCACCGACGGGTTGGCCAACACGCGCCTGGCGCTCTTGGGACCGCTGCAGTCGCCGCTGTCGATTTGCCGCGTTCCGATGAAGACGCCCTCGGTGCAGGTCGTGCCGACCGTGGCGCCACCGGTGGCCGCGAGGTGCGAGATCAGGCGGACGACCGTGGTCTTTCCATTCGTGCCGGTCACGGCCGCCACCGGGATGCGTCCGTCGTCACCCGGCATGAAGAGCGTATCGACGATGGCCGCTCCGACGTCACGCGGAGTGCCCTCGGTCGGCTCGAGGTGCATCCGAAGCCCGGGACCGGCATTGACCTCGATGATTGCGCCGTGCTGCGATTCCAGAGGGCGGGTGATGTCGTCGGCCACCACGTCGATACCGGCGACGTCGAGGCCGACGATGCGAGCCGCCTCGACGGCGCGGGCGGCAACCTCGGGATGGACGACGTCAGTGACGTCTTCGGCCGTGCCGCCGGTGCTCAGGTTGGCATTGTTCCTCAGGAGCACCGTCCGGCCCGCATCGGGAACGCTCTGCGGGTGAAGCCCCTGCTCCGAGAGCACCGCCAGGGCGACGGTG
>JBJTDB010000277.1:0-7645 GCA_046092145.1 Planctomycetia bacterium
TATGCGGCGGCGTGCGGCGTGCCGATCACACGACGCTGCCAGACACGGCCCGTCGCGGAGACGCCATGGCCACGATGGGATGCGGGCGGTGTCCACGGACGGATGCCGCGGCCGGCGGCGCTGGCCAGCGGCTTGTTGAGGAACGAACCATCCGGCGGCAGGCCATCCGGCGTCGGCAGCGTTGCCGGAAAATGAATCCCCGCAGCACGCAGCGATGCCGCCAGTCGCACCGGATCGCGGACGCTCCGCACGGCCGACGTGGGCGTTCCCGCCAGCGGCCGTGTCGTGGCGATGGAGTCGATGAGATCGGGGTGATTCTCGATGGCGCCGGTATAGCACCACGGGCCTGGCGGGAAGGCTTCGGCTGCCGTCGCGAGGCCAGACGGATAGCCGCCGCCCGGCACGACGCGGGTCACGGCCGTCGCCGCGGCCCGCAGGTCGAGGTCGCCAAACAGATCGGCAGCGTGCACCTCCCATCCCGCCGCCGACGCCGATTCCGCGAGGGCTCTGGCACTTGCCCCGAGGATGACGACCCGCCGTCGGGCGGTGGAGGGATCGCTGCCTTGATGGATCATGCCCGAATGGTATCCTGTCGCCCTCTTGGAACGACCTCATTTTCAAAGGAGATACGTACGATGTCGATGTTCATTGGCGAAGCACTCGCTGGCGATGGCAACGAAGTGGCCCATATCGACCTGCTGATCGGCAGCAAGGATGGTCCCGTCGGCGTTGCGTTTGCCAATGCCCTGGCCCGGCAGAGCGAAGGACATTCAAACCTCCTGGCCGTGCTGACTCCGAACCTCGCCGTGAAGCCGGCGACCGTGATGATCACGAAGGTGACGATCAAGGGTGCCAAGCAGGCCGTGCAGATGTTCGGACCGGCCCAGGCGGCCGTGGCCAAGGCCGTGGCCGACAGCGTGGCCGCCGGCGTGATTCCGAAGAGCGATGCCGAGAACCTCGTCATCGTCTGCGGCGTGTTCATCCACTGGCTCGCCAGCGATGACAAGAAGATTTACGACTACAACTACAAGGCCACCGTGGACGCCATCTCCAACGCGATGAAGGGCAAGCCGACCGCGGACGAGATGATCGCCGGCAAGGACAAGGCCGCGCATCCGTTCAAGGGGTTTTAGTTTTACGGCGGCAGGGCCATCCATGGCCCCTGCCGCCTTCGCCTGCCGCGGGCACAGCCAAGGTGTGCCCAGGCAGGCGGAGGCTCGCCCTCCAGGCGAGCGATGTGACACTTCCGCTGCGAATCTCACGGCGGCTTTGCCGCCGTGAGATTCTGCGGGCCAAGTGAGATACCCGCCTAGTCACTCATGAGCCTGACGGGAGTGTTCGTCGTGTCCAAGCGGATTCTGATACAGCTCGATTGTGATCCGCAGCCGAGCACGTTCGATGCGGTCGTCGCCACCGATGCAGGGGCCGATGTGCTGCTGCGGCATGGGGGTGTTTCCTCAGAGAATGTCACGCCGCTCGTCCATGGGGCGATGTTCACTCGGGGCGGCGCCGACCTCGCCTCGACCGCGATCTTCATCGGAGGGGCCGACGTCGTCGCCGCCGAAGCCGTCTGTGAGAAGGTGCGAGAGACCTTTTTTGGTCCCGTCCGCGTCGGCGTGATGCTCGATCCCAACGGGGCCAATACCACCGCCAGCGCCGCCGTCGTCGCTGCCGCACGGCACATACCGTTGGGCGACAGGACGATGGCCACTGGACTGCGGGCCGTCGTGCTGGGTGGCGCCGGGCCGGTCGGTCAGCGGGTCGCCCGGCTCCTGGCTGGGAAGGGAATGCACGTCGGGGTGGCTTCCCGATCACTGAGCCGAGCCGCAGCGGCATGCGCACGGATCGCCGACCAGGTGGCCGGCGCCGCCGTCGAGCCGCTCGAAATGCCCGATGCCGTCCGCGAGCGAACGCCGATCGGCAGCGGCATCGCCGAGGCCGATCTCATCGTGGCGGCCGGCGCCGCCGGAGCCACGCTCCTCGACGCGGCCGGTCGCACGCTGGCGAGGAAGGCCCGCGTGCTCGTCGATGTCAACGCTGTGCCGCCGGCCGGCATCGAAGGAATCCTGCCCACCGACAAGGCCCGCATCGACGGCACCGCCGTGGTGTACGGGGCGCTTGGCATCGGCGGCCTCAAGATAAAGATTCACAAGGCGGCGATCCAGAAGCTCTTCACAGCGACCGACATCTTCCTCGACGCCGAACAGATGCTCGCGATCGGCGAGAGCCTGTAGCGACAGGCCCGATCAGCGCGGACGGCGGGCCAGGATCGCGTCGATCAGCCACCCGAGGTGGCGGGCGGCGAACACGAACCCCTTCGATTGCCAGCCGGGGATCACCTCGCGGCGTCGCCGCTCGAGGCCATCGACGATCGCCCGCGCGGTCGCGGCGGCCGACATCGGCCGCCCTCGCGACCATGCCGGCCGCTCGCCGGCGAGAAGCGAGTCCCAAAATTCCGACTCCGTCGGGCCGAGGCTCGCCAGCAGCACATCGATCTTCTCGGCCAAAAGTTCCTGCCGCATGCTGCCGGCCAGTGACACGATGCCCGCCTTCGCCGCGCAGTAAGCCGTGTGGAGCGGGAGCGGATGGTAGCCCAGGATCGAACCCACCAGCACCACGGCCGGATCACGGCCGACGGCAAGATGGGGCAGCGCCGTCCGGATGAGCTCTGCCGGAGCGACGAGGTCGATCTCGAGGACGGCGCGAAACGTTTCGGACGGCATCTCGTCAAAGCGGCCGATCGCGCCGCTGCCGGCCGCGGCCACCACGAGATCGACGCCCCCGAGCCGCTCGACGGCCGTTCGCACCAGTGACTCACGAAACGTCGCGTCGGTGATGTCGCCGGCCTCGTGAAGCATCACCGATGCGGCCGTCCGTGGACGGCATGCATCGGCCAGTTCGGCAAGCCGCACTGCGCGACGTGCCGTGGCCAAGACGTTCACGCCGCGGGCCTGTAGCTCGATCGCGACGGCACGACCGACGCCGGAGGAGGAGCCGGTGACGATCGCCCGCATCCCGGAGAGGCGTCGGCTCATGGTGCCGACGGCGGAGAGGCCGCTCCATCGACCGCAAATCGCTCGGCAGCGGGGCGGTGGGGCGTCACCACGGCCTCGGCCGGGTCGATGCGGCCGATCATCGACCTTGGGATCCGGCAGTGCACCGTCACCCGGTCACCCGTGAACTGCCGCGAGAGCACCTCACCATGCGCTGCCAGCCAGGCCAGCAGCCGTCCGTTGCCGGGATCGGTCGCGACATCGATATCGAGGAAGCCCTGGCCCAAACAGTCGCTCACCGCGCGGGCCAGCTGAGGCAGTCCTACCCCGGAGCGTGCCGAGATGCAGATCGCGCCGGGGTACCGGTCGAGCAGGCCCCGGCGAATGGCCGGATCGGCCACCGCGTCGATCTTGTTGAGCACCAGCAGCGTGTCCTTCTCATCGACATGCAGTTCTTCGAGAACACCCCGCACCGCGCCGATCTGGGCATCGACGAGCGGGCTCGATGCATCGGCGACGTGGAGCAAGAGGTCGGCCTGCCGGGTCTCCTCGAGTGTCGCCTTGAAGCTCGCGATCAGCCGGTGGGGCAGATCCCGGATGAAACCGACCGTATCACTGACGAGCACGGGGCCCCAGCCGGGAAGCCGCCAGCGGCGGGTCCGAGTGTCGAGCGTGGCAAAAAGCTTGTCTTCGGCCAGCACGTCGGCGCCGGTGAGCGAGTTGAGCAACGTGCTCTTGCCGGCATTGGTGTAGCCCACCAGCGACACGGTGAGATGCTCGTGTCGGGCCGCCACCTGCCGCTCACGGCGGGCGTGGATGCCGAGCAACTCCTGCCGGAGGTCGTGAATCCGCTTTTCGACGAGCCGTCGATCGACCTCCAACTGTTTTTCGCCCGGGCCGCGCATGCCGATCCCCATCTTGAGCCGCGAGAGGTGGGTCCACATCCGCTTCAGCCGCGGCAGCGAATATTCGAGCTGGGCCAGTTCCACCGCCAGGCGGGCCTCGTAGGTGCGGGCCCTCGCGGCGAAAATGTCGAGGATCACCTCGGAACGGTCGAGCACCTTCACGTTCAGCTCCCGCTCGAGATTGCGGGTTTGGGCGGGGGAGAGATCGTTGTCGAAGATCACGACGTCGGCGTCGTGCCGCTGCACGAGCGACGAAAGTTCGGAAACCTTGCCTTTGCCGAGGTAGGTCGTCTGGTCAGGCGCGTCGCGACGCTGCGTGAGTTCGGCTGCGACGATGGCACCGGCGGTCTCCGCGAGGCCGGCCAGTTCCCCGAGCGGATGCGTGGGATCCGCGGGGCCGTCGAGCAACACGCCCACCAGCACGGCCCGCTCGCTCTGAACGCCCCCTGTGCGCGTGCGCTCGGTCACTCCAGATCGTCCTCGTCGTTCGTGGCACCACGGTCATCGCCCGAGGCGAGCCCGGCGGCGAGATGGCGGCAGCTTTCCCAGCGGCGGGTGTCGAGCAGTCCGTCGGCCACTGCGTTCTTCACGGCGCAGTCGCGCTCGTGGGAGTGCGTGCAGTCGGGGAATCGGCAGTTGTTGGCGAACGGACGGAGGTCACGGAAGGCGGCCGGCACCTCGGCCGGCACGACCTCCCAGAGTTGGAACTGGCGAACGCCGGGTGTGTCGACGAACATGCCTCCGTGGGCATGCGGGAGCAGTCGCGCGGTGGTCGTCGTGTGCCGGCCCTTGTCGTTTTCGGAACTCACGGCACCGACCGGAAGCCGGAGCGAAGGATCGATCGCGTTGAGGATCGATGACTTTCCGACGCCGCTTTGGCCGACGACGGCGGTGACTCGGCCGGCGAGTTCCGCCCGAAGCCGCTCGATGCCGATGCCAGTGGCCGTTGAGCAGAGCATCACGCAGTAGCCCATCCTCGCGTAGACGGCGGCGAACGGGACGAACCGGGCGGGATCGACGAGATCCAGCTTGTTGATGCAGAGAATCGGACGAATCCCGGCCGACTCCGCCGCCACCAGCAGCCGATCGATCAGCGCCGGCTTGAGCGTGGGCATCGCGGCGCTGCCGACGATGACCACCTGATCGACGTTCGCCACGAGCACGTGCCGCCGCCCCCGGCTTTCGCGGCAGAGCACGGACCGCCGCGGTTCGATCGCCTGGATCACGGACTCGTCGCCGTCGCCGCGGACATGCACCCAATCGCCCGCGGCCACGGGGTGCCGCTCTTCCGTCGCGATCGTGCGGAGCACGCGGCGGGTGGTGCAGCGGGCGACGCTGCCATCGGGCTTTCGAACGAAGTTCTCGAGGCCGTGGACATGGAGCACCTGCCCCTTCCAATCGCCCACCGCCAGGAGCGATGCCGCATCGCCCGGACCATCGACGATGACCGTACGGCGGCGGGTGAGATCGCCCTTGCCGGAAATCCGCTCGGATGCCGAAAGCGACGCATCATCGGCCGCATCGAGCGATCGCGTGAAATCGACGCGGCGGCGGCGGGCCGAGCGATTCTTGCGGAAGTCGATGCGACGCTTTTCCCGGCGCGAGTCGTGCTCCCGCTGCCGTCGTGGCCGCTCGTGACGGTGAATCTGCCGCATCCCGACGATTGTATCAGGGCTGCCGACGCCGGGCGGCCGACCCCCGATCGCGGCGGCCGCGGGGCGATTCGAGTCCGGCTGCCTCGAGGAGGGACTTCCCGAACACGTTGCCCGTGTCGGAAAGCTCGAAAACGGTTTTCGTCGCCCCGAGTGCCGAAGGGTCGTAGCGGATCTCGTATTCATGCCGGGCGACGGACAGTTTGTCGTCGGGGGCGAGACGGTGCCCGCTGATCCGCTCGCCGTTGACCTTCGTGCCGTTACGGCTGCCGAGGTCACGGACGTGCCAATAGCCCTCCACGAGCGTGAGCTCGCAGTGGGTTCCGGAGACGTTGGGGAAGCGCAGAACGACGTCGCAACTCTCTCTCCGGCCGACGACGAGCATCGGCTTGAGGAGGGGAATGGGATCGCCGCCGCCAATCGGGTGGAGTTCGCCGAGCATGGTGTCCGTCAAGGTGAGCATGGGTAGTGATATGACCGATACGCACGAGGCTAGATCGCGGTTCGGAAATGGTCAATTTTGAGTTCTTTGTCAGGATATAATCGGTCGGCGATAGAGGACTGGAGCGGACCGGGCGATCGCCGGCCGGTGCAGGTGGCCTTTGGCCACGTGGCGCCGGCGGGAGGAAAGTCCGGGCTCCGAAGGGCACGATGGTGGGTAACTCCCACCGGCCGCGAGGTCAGGGAAAGTGCAACAGAAAGCAGACCGCCTGCGGGGCGACCCGCCGGCAAGGGTGAAACGGTGAGGTAAGAGCTCACCAGCAGGCCGGGTGACCGGCCTGGCTCGGCAAACCCCATCGGGAGCAAAGCCAAGCAGAAAGGAGTTCGTCCCTTGGGACGGCACGTGGCGGCCCGCCGCGTCGTCACTTTCGGGTAGGCTGCTTGAGGCGGCGGGCAACCGTCGTCCTAGAGAAATGATCGTCGCCGTCCGGCCTCGTGCCGGTCGGTCACAGAACCCGGCTTACAGGTCCGCTCCAGTCTATCTTTATCGCCGAAGGGCCATCCATGGCCCCTTCGGCTGGAGTCGTCCGGAAGGAAAGCCGAGGTTTCCTTCGGCCGACGGCTCGCCCTCGTGGCGAGGCCCGGTCGTGCGGTTCGGGGCTGCCCATGCCCCGTCGCCGGACGTTCGCTGCGGTCATCCTGACCTCCGCTCACTCGATGCCGGCTGCGCTCCGCCATCCCGGGCTGCGCTGGCCGACAACGCCGGCTCTCGGGGCACGGGCAGCCCCTCCCTAACGTGCCGTTTCGGCAATGAATAAAGGGAAGCCCCCGGTGGAAACCGGGGGATCAGTATGCGTGCGCCATGGGTCAGGCTGAGCGGGCCTGTTTTTTCATGTCGCGGTGTTCCTGCTCGTCGATCAGTTTCATCAGTTTCGAGATGCACAGCGTGTTGATGCTCACCCCCATTTGGCCGGCTTCGGCCTTGAGCGTCGAGTGGAGCGACCGGGGCATCCGTACCGTCACCACACGCGTGGTTTCCCGCTCGGAAGGCAGGTCCCGCTGGCTGCTTCGCAGCTCCTCCAGCATCTCCTTGATCCGGGCGTATTCCGGGGTGCATTCAAATCGGATCAGCGCGTCGGCGTCCCGAAACGTTTTTCGGATGACACCATCGGCTCCGAGCACCTCCCGGAAAAACACCAGCCAATCCGATTCCAGGGCGTGAAGCCGCGCGGCCGGGTCCAGAACCGTGTTGGCGGCTTTTCGTTCGAGGGGCGTCGGGGTGGTCTGTTGGGGCATGGCTGGCTTTCCCATGAAGGGCGGTCTCCGTCTCATAGATCTCGTAGGTCGAGGTGACGTCGAGGACGTCCGTGAGGGCTCTCACGCGGGAAACCATGTCGGGATGGTCAAGTGCAAGCATGAAGTGCTTGCGCCGCATGGACTTAAGACGCATGCACAGGCCGAGACCTCTTTTTGGGCAGCGGTGCCCGAGGGGCGTGCAGTCGGGCGTCTGCCTAGAAACGAGGCAGCCGGCCCCGTTCGCATTGTCCCAAATGTCCGGGTCGTTTTGCCCGCTGATTTCGGGAAAAAGCGATTCTGCGGCTCACGCCGTCCGGGGATTCCTGGACGGCCCTTCGAGATACCGGACGACGGCCCC
>JBJTDB010000278.1:0-2115 GCA_046092145.1 Planctomycetia bacterium
GGGCCAGGGTGGCGGGTACGGTCGTCGCCGGCGGTATCGCCGGGGCGGTGGCGGCGGTCCCGTGCCAGCGGGAGCGGGGGCGGTCGACATGGAGGGGGAAGGCATGCAGCCCCCTGAGATGGAGCCCGAAGTTTCCGAGAACGGCGAGGCGATCCCGCTGGAGCCCGCAGGCGGTGTCCTCGAAATGCATCCCAACGGCTACGGGTTTCTGCGAAGCCCCGACACCAACTACATCCGCGAACGGACCGATCCGTTCGTTCCGGCCGCGATGATCGAGCGGTTCAAACTCCGTGAGGGGGTCTTCATCAAGGCGCAGGTTCAGGCCGGCCGTCGCCAGCAGGGGCCGCGGGTCCGCGAGCTGTCGGAAGTGGAGGGCATGACGCCCGAAGAGTGGGCCAACGTCAAGACCTTCGACCAGCGGACTCCGATCAATCCGGAGTCATGGCTGCGTCTCGAGACCGGCCAGCAGCCGATCACGACGCGGGTCATGGACCTGCTCACGCCGCTGGGCAAGGGGCAGCGAGCCCTGATCGTGGCGCCGCCACGAACCGGCAAGACCGTGCTGCTCCAGCAGGTATCGCAGGCCGTGTCTGCCAACCATCCGGAGCTTTCCCTCGTGATGCTGCTCATCGACGAGCGGCCCGAGGAGGTCACCGACATGCGGCGCAGCGTCAAGGGGGAAGTGCTCGCCAGCAGTCTCGACTGCGACGTCGAAAGCCACGTCCGCCTCTCGCAGCTGGTCATCGAGCGATGCAAGCGGATGGCGGAGGCCGGGAAGGATGTCTTCCTGCTCATGGACTCGATCACCCGCATGGCCCGTGCCTTCAACAAGTGGGTCGGCAACACCGGCCGGACGATGTCGGGCGGCGTGGACATCAAGGCCCTCGACATCCCGAAGAAGCTCTTCGCGACCGCCCGCGTCTTTGAGGAGGGGGGGTCGCTGACGATCGTCGCCACCGCCCTGATCGATACCGGCAGCCGCATGGACGAGCTGATCTTCCAGGAGTTCAAGGGCACCGGCAACATGGAACTCGTGCTCGACCGGAAACTCGCCGACCGGCGGGTCTGGCCGTCGATCGACATCTCGCAGTCGGGCACCCGTCGCGAGGAGAAGCTGCTCGATCCAGATACGCTGCATGCCGTCAACATGCTGCGGCGGACGCTCTCGAGCATGCATCATGTCGATGCCATGGAGCAGCTCACGAAGCAATTGTCGAAGTTCAAAAGCAACCGCGAGTTCATCGCGTTGATCGCAAGCTCGCGCGAGTAGGCCGGCTACCGGCCTTCCCTGGGCGATCCCTCGCGGAGCCGCTCGAGCCAGTAGGCATACTGCGTATCGCCGCATCGAAACGAGAAGACCGCATCGGGGAGCCGGGTGCCCTCAGGGCCGTTCGATTGGACGCGCACCACGATGGCGCCATCGTCCCGCTGCTCCACCGACACCCGGTCGGCGGGAAGAGGCGGAGGCGTGTGCTTCTGGGGGGACGGCATGGCAGATCGAAACCGGCGGCACATCCGCCGCCGCGGATGCTGGCCCTTAGTATGGCGGACGTTCTGACAGCCTGCCAGACGGATGCCCGGCCTGCCGTCGCTTGGTATACTTTTGCATCCTTCGCACTTCCGGAGCCGCCCGTATCGTGCACTACGCTTCCCTGGCCGACGATTTCTACATCAACATGAACCTGGCCACGGAGATGGAACTCCCCGGCCAGCGTGAGACGATCCTGCAATTCTTCGAGCGGGTGCAGAAGAAATACCCGTCGATGCGGAAGTTCTACTGCCGGGACAAGCGGGATTTCGTGCTCGAGGAAGACAAGGAACAGGGGCGATACCGGTGGGCTGCCGTGGAGTCGAAGCGGCTCTGCTCCGGCCAGGTGAATCCCGGCTCGATCGAGGAGGCGATGGATCAGCATCGACTCGTGCTCGACCTCGCGCCCGCCTTCCTGTCGATCAGTCCGCTCGACTGCGAGGCGATCGACGTGCTCTTCGGGTTTGATTTTGCGTTTCGCGGCAACCACAACGCCCTGTTGGCCGAGGCCCTGGGCGTCGGGCCCGCATTCGACCGCATGGGAGAATTGCCCGGCGGCCGAGTGATCAACTACGAGCCTTCGCTCA
>JBJTDB010000279.1:0-2785 GCA_046092145.1 Planctomycetia bacterium
CCTCCCGTGGCCCCTGGGCGACCGTCAGGCCCGCGTGGCCTGCACGAGCTGCTGTGACGAGCCGTGCCGATGCCCCAGCCGGGTGCGCTCTTGCAAGAAACTGAAGAAGGAGACCTCCGATGAGGAGGTGCCCGTCGTCACTCGTAGGGTGGCCTATCTCTGCTGCGACTGCGCCGGAAACGACAGGGCCCGCTGCTGCGGCGGAGCGCCGCAGCAGCGGGCGACCTGGTGGTCACGTTCACTGCACAGCCTCACGTGGTGGTGGCCACGGAAGGCCGCTGAAAGCCGTTATTGACCGGCTCCTTCCGTGATCTTCTCATCTGAGCCGCCGTTGCGGGTGATGAGCGCCGCGATCACATCAATCGGGATCTTGTCGGTAAACGTGCGAACCGCCCCGTCGCCCATCGCCGCCTGCACGACACCAGTGTGGAAGGAGAATGGCTGGCTCGAGCCCTCGGTTCCGTAGGTCGGATACCCGCTGCTTCCATAGGCATCCGAACCGTGGTTGTAGCCATTCGTGCGACCGAAAAACTTACCGGGAAGGGTGTCGCCCTCAGCATTCGAACCCTCGAAGAGGATGTCGCTCGCCGGGCGGCACCAGCCACCGCCATTGGTATGGGCCGTGCCTAGGGCCTGCGAAACCTGCTTGCCCTTCCGCCAGACGAACGGACGACCGGCCGACTCGAAGACCGCGACCGTCCGCGACGTGCCGTCGGTGACGTCAGCGAACGTGATCGAGCAGTTTTTGGGAAAAAACCCGTTCGTGGGCGACGACGCCGACGAGGTGCGGGCCGGGCTGTCGATGACCCCGGTCGTTCCCGAGGCCGTGGCGACGCCGGGAGCGATGCCGAGCGAGCCGCCGTAGTCGCCGGTGGCGACGATCCCGGTGCCCCACCCTGTCGTTCCGTCCGGATTGTGATCGAGCGCCGTCCTGTTGCCGACGGACGATGCGCACTCAAACTCCGCGATGCGCACGCTCGTCACGGGGAGGTTGTTGGCGTGGCTCCAATTCTGCTCGACGTCGTACTTGTCCCAGTACACCTTCTTGTCGAGATAGGGGAGCATGTAGGCAAACAGGCCGCAGCGAGTCGTCGATGCCTCGGGCGGCCGGCCGCTACTGGGCAGTTTCTTGTAACTGTCGTGGTAGCTGTGGATCGCCAAACCCTGCTGCTTCAGATTATTGGAGCATGCCGAACGGCGACCAGCCTCACGGGCGGCCTGCACGGCAGGCAGCAACAAGCCGACGAGCACGCCGATGATCGCGATCACGACGAGCAACTCGACCAGGGTGAAGCCCAGTCGTCGGGCTGACGGCCGGAACGCCTTCCTGAGCAGGTGATGAGAGAAATGAAGCAATCGCATCGAAAAGTCTCCTTTCAAAGAGTTGAAACCGACAAGAACGAAACAGACACGAACAGTTCTGGAATGCCGATCACCATCAGCGGCTGATCCGCAGCGGGGGCAGGCTGGTGGATTCGGGCGACACCGACACGGTGAGCGGCGAGGTTTTGGGCGAGGCATATCTCTTGGGCAGGGCATTCCTCCCCACACTTCCGTCGCTCGCGATGGGGAACCACTGCACAGTCGCCACGTAGGTGCCGGCCGGTGCGCCATCGTCCTTGCCGAACGTGCTGACGCGGAACGATCCGTCCTTCCCGACCGTCGCGGTCGGGAAAGAGTCGTACGGCCAGCCACCCTCCCTCGGCGTGAGCACGATGCGGGCACCGACCGGCACGGTCTTGCCGAAGACGAGGCTTCCTTGCACCGGATAGACGTCGCACGGCGGCTTGGACCGGGTCAGGAACACGACGGCAGGAGCAACGCATGCCGTCACCAGCCCCAATCCGACGAGGACGAGAATCAGCCTTCGCCAGGGAATGAGGCCAGCCACTGCGACGGCCTCGTCGATGATCCCGGCCAGCCCCTTTTTGGCACGCTTTGGGGACGACCGACGGACGCGGGCGGCTCGGCGGAATTCATCCGGCTGAAACTGCGAGAGCGCATCTTCGGCAGCCGCAGATGCGGAGCCCGGCACTCGCCCTGCGGCATCACGGGGCACCGCCCGGGCGAGGCCATAGCGTGGATTGGAAAACGTGGCGGAAGACATCGGCATGATCCTTTCGGGTCATCGCGTCCTCCGGTCCTTCCGGTCGGTGCAGTGAGTGGGTGTGCTGCAGGTGTTCCTGGGTCTTGCGTCAGCGGCGACTGGGCGTCACCGGCACGGGTTTGTCGAGCCTGGTTTTTTCGGTCCGTTCGATCTGGACGATCACACCGTCCTGGACGATCGCGAGCACGGAGCCATACCGGAGCCCGGTGAGCGCATCGCCGATCCGGCGAAGGCCTGGATCGATCCGGGAGTCGGCCTGCTGGGTGGTTTGCCTGGTGGCGTCGGTGCTCATGGTTCCGCTGGGGGTGACTTGGTTTCTGGGTTTCGAGGGTTCTGGGTTTCGAGGGCGTGGCGGATCGCTGGTCAGATCACGTACTCCGGGCCGGGCAGAAACACCCGAGCCCGCCGCGGCGTGATCGCGACCGGCGACCCCACATCCAATTGCAAGTTGCGTGCCAATTCAGAAGGAATATCGACATGCAGTTCGTGCTCGGAGCCGTGGGGCCGGCAGGCCACGCGGGCGACCGCCCCTACGCGGCTGACCCTGAGAACGCTCGCCGGAAGATAGGGGCCCCAGCGGTTGGCCACGTCACCCGGGGCGGAAAGCTCCAATTCGTGTGGCCGCAGGTAAACACGGGCTTCGCGGGATGGAGCATCGGCATATTCGGGGCAATCGAT
>JBJTDB010000280.1:0-3224 GCA_046092145.1 Planctomycetia bacterium
ATCTGCACGGAGCTTCTCCCCCACACGGCGAAGGTGGTCGACAAGATCGCGCTCGTGAAGACCGTGCATACCAACGCGATCAACCACGACCCGGCCAACACGTTCGTCATGACCGGCAGCGAGATCCCGGGCAAGGCGAGCCTCGGCAGCTGGCTTTCCTACGGACTCGGCAGCGAGAACGACGATCTCCCCGCGTTCGTCGTCTTCACGCCGCTGCCCGACATCAACCCCAGTCAGGCGATCTTCACGCGGATGTGGTCGAGCGGGTTTCTGCCTACGCGATACACGGGCGTGGCGCTCCGCGGCTCGGGCGATCCCGTGCTCTACCTGCAGAATCCGCCCGGCGTCTCGCCGGCCGGCCGCCGGCGGACGCTCGACACGCTCGGCGAGCTCAACGCCCGCGGCTTCGAGCGGTATGCCGATCCCGAGATCCAGACGCGGATCTCCCAATACGAGATGGCCTTCCGGATGCAGGCGAGCGTGCCGAACCTCGTCGATGTCTCCGACGAGAGCGAGGCCACGCTCCAGATGTATGGCGACGACGTGAAGAAGACGGGCTCGTTCACGCACAGCCTGCTGCTTGCCCGTCGGCTCGTGGAGCGGGGCGTGCGGGTGGTGCAGATCCTCCACCGGGGCTGGGATCAGCACACGAATCTCCCCAACGACCTCCGTGCCCAGTGCCTCGACACCGATCAGGCCACGGCCGCGCTCGTGCAGGATCTCGACGCCCGCGGCCTGCTCGACGAGACGCTCGTCGTGTGGGGGGGCGAGTTTGGCCGCACGGTCTACTCCCAGGGCACGCTCACGAAGGACAACTACGGCCGCGACCACCATCCACGGAACTTCTGCATGTGGATGGCCGGCGGCGGCGCGAAGGGGGGCTTCTCATACGGCGAAACCGACGACTTCAGCTACAACGTCGTCGAGAACCCCGTCCATGTAAACGACTTCAACGCCACGATCCTCCATCTCGTGGGGATCGACCACGAGCGGTTCACATTCAAGTTTCAGGGCCTCGATCAGCGACTCACGGGCGTCGAGCCACAGCGGGTCGTGAAGGAGATCATCGCATGAAGCTTTCCATCCATGATGACAGGGATGCCCTCGGGCGGAAGGTGGCCGCGGACGCCGCCGAGGCGATCCGCGACGCCATCCGCGAGCGCGGGCAGATCACGCTCGTCGTGGCGACGGGGTCGTCGCAGTTCGAGGTGCTCGCCGCACTCGTGGCCCAGCCGTCGATCCCGTGGGAGCGGGTGACCGTCTTCCACCTCGACGAATATGTCGGCCTGTCGTCCGATCACCCGGCGAGCTTCCGCCGCTACCTCCGCGAGCGGTTCGTCGAACGGCTGCCCACCCGGCCGGCCGCCTTCCACGAACTCGATGGCGAGTCGGAGCCGCATGCCGAGTGCCGCAGGCTCGCCGCCCTCGTGCCCGCCGCGCCGTTCGATGTGGGTCTCGTCGGCATCGGTGAAAACGGCCACCTCGCCTTCAACGATCCCCCCGCCGATTTCGAGACGACCGATCCATATAGAGTCGTCGCGCTCGACGAGCCCTGCCGCCGGCAGCAGGTGGGCGAGGGCTGGTTTGCGACGCTTGCCGACGTGCCGACCCACGCGATCTCGATGTCGGTACACCGCATCCTCGCGAGCCGCACGATCTTCTGTTCGGTGCCCGATCGACGAAAAGCCGAGGCCGTGCGGGCCGCCGTCGAGGGGTGCGTGACGCCAGACGTTCCCGCGTCGATCCTCCAGCGGCACGCCGACTGCCGCCTGCATGTCGATCGCGAGGCGGCATCGCTCCTGCACTCACCCCGCTCGATGGCGGTCACTGCCCGTGCTTGACCTGCAGCTCAACGGCTACAAAGGCGTCGACTTCAATGCCGACGACCTCTCGCTCGACGCCATGCGCCGGGCCTGCGCCGCCGTGCGGGCCGATGGCGGCGGCCGGATGCTCGCGACGATCATCACTGACCGGCTCGACGCGATGGCGGCACGGATCGCCAGGCTCGCAGCGATGCATGCGGCCGATGCCGAGATCCGAGCCGTGATGGCCGGCATTCATGTCGAGGGCCCCTTCATCAACGCGAGCGCCGGCTTTGTCGGGGCCCACCCGGCCGCGCATGTGATGCCCGCGAGCCCCGCGGCGGCACGCCGGCTGCTCGATGCCGGCGGCGGACTCGTGCGGCTTCTCACGCTGGCCCCGGAATGTGACGAGGGTCTGGCGACGACGCGGTTTCTCGCGAGGGAAGGGGTCTGCGTGTCGGCCGGCCATTGCGATGCCAGCCGCGAGCAGCTCGCGCGGGCGGTCGATGCCGGCCTGGCTGCGTTTACGCATCTGGGCAACGGCTGCCCGCTCTCGCTCCATCGTCACGACAACATCATCGCCCGCGTGCTCGCCCTCGACGGGCTTCGGTTCGTGATGGTGATTACCGACGGCGTGCACGTTCCCCCGTGGGTGCTCGCGTCGTGGATCAAGCAGATCGGCATCGAGCGCACGGTGGCCGTCACCGACGGCACCGCCGCGGCCGGCATGACTCCCGGCCGCTACACGCTCGGTGGCCGCGAGGTGATCGTCGCCGCCGACGGCGCGGCCTGGTCGCCCGACCGTTCCCATCTCGTCGGCTCGACCGCCACTCCCGCTGACATCCGGCGCATCCTCGGTGACAGGCTTTCGCTTTCGGAAGCAGACATCGACCGGCTCACCCTGCTCAATCCCGCCCGCATGATCGGAGCATCGCCATGACACGCATGAAGACCACGACGCCCACGCGGCACGGCCTCTCGCGCCGCACGTTTCTCGCTCACGCCGGCGCCCTTTCGGCCGCGGCGGCCACGGGCCGGCAGGCCGTGGCCGCCAACGACACGATTCAGGCTGCAGTGCTCGGCTGCGGAATCCGTGGCGAGGTGCACGTCGATCACCTCGCCGACCGGCACGGGTGCCGTGTCCGGTGGGTGTGCGATCCCGACCGCAGCCGCGCCGAAAAACTCGCCGACCGCGTCGAGAAGCGGCAGGGCACGCGGCCCGAGATCGCGATCGACCTGCGCAAGGTCTTCGACGACAAGTCGCTCGACGTCGTCGCCGT
This sequence comes from Planctomycetia bacterium, assembly GCA_046092145.1. Taxonomy (GTDB): domain Bacteria; phylum Planctomycetota; class Planctomycetia; order Pirellulales; family UBA1268; genus CACORA01. The sequence continues at coordinate 3,083 of JBJTDB010000280.1, forward strand.
GGCCACGCCCAACCACTGGCATGCGCTGGCCGCCATCTGGGCGATGCAGGCCGGCAAGGATGTCTACGTCGAGAAGCCGGTGAGCCATTCGATCGAGGAGGGGCGGCGGATGGTGCAGATCGCCCGTCGCCACAAGCGGATC
>JBJTDB010000281.1:0-14372 GCA_046092145.1 Planctomycetia bacterium
CGACGACATCAACGGCTGGGACTTTTTCTCGAAAGACAACACCGTCTATGGCGGCACCGGTGACGATCACGGAACCCACGTGGCCGGCACGATCGGCGGCGTGGGGGGCAATGGCGTCGGGGTCGCGGGCGTGAACTGGAATGTCACGATGATCTCGGCCAAGTTCCTCGGGCCATCCGGTGGCTCCACCAGCGACGCCGTCAGCGCTCTCGACTACCTGACCGACCTCAAGACACGGCACGGTATCAACATCGTCGCGTCGAACAACTCCTGGGGCGGCGGCGGGTATTCTTCCGCCCTACACTCGGCGATCATTCGCAGCGCCAAGGCAAACATTCTCTTCGTCGCTGCGGCGGGCAACAACACGACCAACACCGACACCTCGGCCTATTATCCGCAGGGCTATTCCACGCTCCAAGGGACGTCGACCGCCACAGCAGCCTCCTACGAGGGCGTGATCAGTGTGGCGGCGATCGACTCCGCCGGAAATCTCGCCTCCTTTTCCAACTACGGCGCGACGACTGTCGATATCGGGGCACCCGGAGTGAGCATCAATTCCACGCTGCCCGGAGGCGGGTACGGCGCCTACAGCGGCACCTCGATGGCCACGCCGCATGTCGCCGGATCCGTCGCCCTCTACGCATCGGCCTATCCGCAGGCATCGGCGTCGGCCATCCGCGATGCGATTCTTTCCTCTGCGCGTCCCACCACGTCGTTGGTCGGCAAGACCGTCACCGGCCGACGGCTCGACGTGGCGGCGGCCCTCAATGCCGCCCCGCCGATCGGCATCTCGATCACGGGTGGCTCGGTGGTCGAGGGGAACTCGGGCACGGTACAGTTGTCGTTTACGGTCACCCTTTCGTCCCCCGCTGCGGATGCGGTGACCGTCACCTACGCGACCGCCAACGGCACGGCCACCGCGGGCAGCGACTATGCGGCCCAAAGCGGCCCGCTCTCGTTTGCCCCGGGCGAGACATCGAAGACGATCCTCGTCGATGTGATCGGCGACACGACCTACGAACCGAACGAGACGTTCTCAATCATCCTCTCGGGCGCCTCGTCGAACGCCCGCATCCAGACGGCCTCGGCCGTCGGCACGATCACCAACGACGATCCGCAGCCGCCTCCCGTCACGCCCACGCTCTCGATCAGCTCGGTGTCTGCCTCGGAAAACACCGGCTCATTCACGTTCGTCGTCACGCTCTCCCAGGCCGTCTCGTCGAAGGTGACCGTGCGGTTCGCGACAGCCAACGGCACGGCCGTCGCGGGGAGGACGGGCGACTACACGGCCACAAGCGGCACGCTCACGTTCAATTCGGGTGTGACGACCCTGAATGTCTCCGTCGCCGTTCGAAACGATTCGCTTGTCGAGGGCAACGAGACGTTTTTCATCGATCTCTCGCGGGCGTCCGGAGCGGTGATCGGCACGGCCAGGGGCACGGGCACGATCCTGAACGACGATGGCGTCACCGCGGCTCAAATGGCCGCCTTCGCTTCGCTGCAGGCCTCGCTGTCCGACACGTCCACGAAGAAGAAGTAATGGCTCGTCGGGCATCTCGGCCCGTCGTTGCCGCCATGCTGCGCGCGGGCTAAACTCCTGCCTCGGGCGGTTTTTCGACCGCCTGTCTCGATCCCCTTTCCCCATCGCATGCGATCCGGCGGGTCGCACCAGGAGACCAGCACCGTGAGTGCATCGACTTCCAAGACCGGAGCCGCTCCCGACAAGCCCGCCGCCCCACCGTGGCCGGGCACGAAGTCCGCCGGCGTGGCTCGCCTCGAGATCGACGGCCGCTCCACCGACCTACCCGTGATCGTCGGCACCGAAGGGGAGCGGGCCCTCGACATCGGGAAACTCCGTGGCGCGACCGGGGCGATCACGCTCGACGAGGGCTATGTCAACACCGGATCAACGACCAGCGCGATCACGTTCCTCGACGGCGAGAAGGGCATCCTCCGCTACCGCGGCTATCCGATCGAGGAATTGGCCGCGAAGGCCGATTTCGTCGAGGTGGCCTACCTGCTCATCTACGGCTCGCTCCCCACCTCGGCCGAGCTCGACACCTTCCGCACGTCGCTCTCGCACCACACGATGATCCACGAGGACATGCGGAGCTTCTACAACGGCTTTCCTCGCGACGCCCACCCGATGGCGATCGTGGGAAGCGTCGTCGGCGCGCTGTCGACCTTCTACCAGGATTCGCTCGATGTCCGCGACCCGCGGCAGGTCGAGGTGAGCGTGCACCGGCTGCTGGCCAAGCTGCCCACGATCGCGGCCTACAGCCACAAGAAGTCGATGGGGCAGCCGCTGATGTATCCGCAAAACGATCTCGGCTACTGCGAAAACTTCCTCCACATGATGTTTGCCGTGCCGTGCGAGGAATACCATGTCGATCCCGACTTCGCCGACGCCCTCGACATGCTCCTGATCGTCCATGCCGACCACGAGCAAAACTGCTCCACGTCGACCGTCCGCATGGTGGGCTCGAGCGATGCCAACCTGTTCGCCAGCATCTCGGCCGGCGTCTCAGCCCTCTGGGGCCCCCTCCACGGCGGCGCCAATCAGGCCTGCGTGGAGATGCTCGAGCGGATCGGGGCCGACGGAGGCAACGTCAAGAAATACGTCGACCTGGCCAAGAAGAAGGACTCGGGCTTCCGGCTCATGGGCTTCGGCCATCGCGTCTACAAGAACTACGACCCCCGGGCCAAACTGATCAAGGCGACCTGCGACAAGCTATTGGCGAAGATTTCGCGGCACGATCCGATCTTCGACATCGCGCAGCAGCTCGAGCAGGCCGCCCTGGCCGACGATTACTTCATCGAGCGGAAGCTCTATCCCAACGTCGATTTCTACTCCGGCGTGATCTATCGGGCGATGGGGATTCCGGTGCAGATGTTCACGGTGCTCTTCGCGATGGGCCGGCTCGCCGGCTGGATCGCCCACTGGATCGAGATGCACCATTCGCCCACGAAGAAGATCTGCCGCCCTCGACAGGTCTACACCGGCGAGACGATCCGCGAATTCGTCCCGATCGCGCACCGCGGGTAGCCGAAGCCCTGCCCCCGGCTACGACCGCTTCGTGCGAAAGAACTCCGTCAGCACGCGGCCGCATTCGTCGGCCATCACGCCGCCGACATGCTCGACGCGGTGATTGAGGCGAGGATCCTCGAAGAGACGGTAGAGCGACTCGACGGCCCCGGCCTTCGGGTCGGCCGCGCCCCACACCACCGTCGGCACGCGTGCCTGGAGGATCGCCCCGGCGCACATCGGGCAGGGCTCGAGCGTCACGTACAGCGTGCAGCCCTCCAGCCGCCAGGAGCCGAGCTGGGCGGCCGCCTGCGTCAGCGCGATCATCTCGGCATGGGCTGTCGGGTCGGCCAGCTGCTCCCGCTGGTTGTGGGCGCTGGCGATGACACGGCCGGCCGCCACGATGACCGCGCCCACCGGCACCTCGTCCTCGTCGGCCGCGGCATGCGCCTCGTCGAGGGCCAGCCGCATCCAGCGGTCGTGGGGCCGTGCGCCGGCGAGTGATCCCGCCAGGTCGTCGTCAAACGTGTCGAAGTCGATGCCGTCCATACCGCCAACTCTATCCGATCCGACCGCCCCCTTGGCCTGCCACCCCGCCGGAAACCGCTTGGGAACCTCCCCCACATCGGGTACGATCGAGGCTCGTTCGTTCCCCTGTGGCTCCCACGTGTCTCTGGAGTGCCCCGACCCTATGGATCCGATCACGCTCGTCCTTCGCTGGGCCCACATTCTCGCCGCTCTCGTCGCCGTGGGAGGCCTCGTCTTCGCCCGGTTCGGCCTCCTGCCTGCGTTGGCCGATTTCGACGGTCCGACCCGCGATCGAATCCACGAATCGATCCGGCGGCGATGGCTGCCGTGGGTGATCGGGGCCATCACGCTCCTCCTGGTCAGCGGCCTGGCCAACTTCCTAATCTTCAATGCGACGGTGAAGGCGCAGGGCTGGGCCGGCGGTCAGTGGATGCGGCAAACGAGCTACCACGCCCTCTTCGGGGCGAAGTTTCTGCTGGCGATGGCCGTCTTCTACTTCGCCAGCGGGCTCGTCGGCCGCGGCAAGGGCACGCAGTGGATCCGCGACAACCGTTCCACCTGGCTCACCGTCACGATCGGCATGGCGGTGGGTGTGGTGCTTCTCTCCGGCTGGATGCGGCAGCTCCACACCGGCCAAAACAAGCCGATCGAGAATGCCGTGCTGATGGAAGAGGTCGATATCGAGATCGAGGCCCCGGCATCGCGATATCAAGACGGCCAGGCCGGGTCGCGGTTTCGCGGCGGGGAAGGGGGACTGATCCTGCCCGGGGCCGAAACCTCGGCGGAGCCCGCGGCGGTGCCCGAGCAGGCCCCCGAGCAGGCCCCCTGACACGAGCCACGCGTTTCGCCGGAGCATCATGATGGACAAAAAAGAGAAGAAGCGGATGGAGGTGCTCCATCAGAAGATCGCCAAGCTGCAGCAGCAGCTGGCGGGGGCGAAGAAGCAGCCCGACGACCCTGCCGACGTGCCGCGGCTCGAGCGGGAACTGGCGGCCGCTCATGCCGAACTCGCGTCCCTGAAGAACGCCTGACATGGGGCTCGGTGATTGGTTCCCGTTCTTCGGCGGCCGCAGGGCGAAGGTCGATCTGTGGCGTCGCTACGAGCAGCTTCACGAGAGCTCCTCGGGGACGATGTCGAAGTTCTACAAGGCCCGCGACCGGCGATCGGGCGAGATCGTCGGCATCAAGCTGGTCGACATGGCCAAGACGGAGCCGATCGAACGGCGCTACCAACGGCTCGGCAAGCCCAACGAGGGCGAGATCGGCGCGGCCATCAAGGGGTCGAATATCGTCAAGACGCTCGACTGGGGCACGACGCTCGAGGGCGGGCTGTTCATCGTGGAAGAATTCATCGAGGGCCGCCTGCTCCACGTGCTCATCTCGTCGCGCAAGCCCATCGAGCCGGCCCGGCGGATCAGGTTCATCCGTCAGGCTGCCACGGCGGTCGGCTCGGTGCATGCGGCCGGATTCGTTCATCGTGATGTCTGCGCCCGCAACTTCCTCGTCACGCCCGACGACCGACTGATGCTCTTTGATTTCGGGCTCTCGGTGCCCGACAAGCCGGCCTTCCTCCAGCCGGGCAACCGGGTCGGCACGCCCAACTACATGTCTCCCGAGGTGGTCCGCCGGCGGCCGCTCGACAAGCGGCTCGACCTCTTTTCGCTCGGGGTCACCGCCTTCGAGATCGGCACGCTCGATCTGCCGTGGCCGCGCGGCTCCACGGGCCGGGCGGCCCTGTCGCACGATTCACCCCCGGCCGATATCCGCACCGCATGGCCCGATATTCCCGATCGGCTGGCTGCCGCGATCCATGCCTGCATCGAGGCCGACCCGGCACAACGCCCAGCGTCGGCCGAGGCGTTCCTGAGGATGTTTGCAGCTGTTGAGGCCTGATCTCCGGGGCATCCCGGGCTCCCTTGAAGCGGGCGACGAGGGATCGTACTGTGTTGGGTCTTCCGCTGACCCGCTACCGGCCTGCCCGAGGAGTTCTCCGATGACGATGGACAAAAGCCTCCGCGTTCGAAAAGGTTCCGCCAGCGCCCGAGGCGTTCTGAGCCGGGCCGAGCGGATCGCCAAACTTCAGGAGCAGGAGCGGTGGCAGAATGGCCGCAGCCCGCTGGGCCTTCCGAAGGTCCGCGTCTTCAAGATGTCGATGAAGAAAAAGAAGAAGGCGAAGGCGGAGGAAGGTGCCGAGGCCGGCCAGAAGGCGGCGGCTCCGGCTAAGAAATAGCCTTTGCGGCCTCTTGGCCCGAGGCGATCACCTGCGGGATGCCAACGCCCTCGTAGGCGGCACCCGCCAAAGCCAGCCGCGGAAGCGCAGCGGCCCGTGCTCTGATCGTGGCCACCCGCTCGACATGGCCGAGGTGATACTGCGGCATCGCCGCATGCCACCGGTCGATCTGAACGATCCGAGGCTCGCCACGGATCCCGAGCATGGCGTCGGCATCGCGTCGCACCCGCGAAAGCAGGGCGACGTCGTCGAGCAAGGCTGCCCCGGGGTCGAGCGCCCCTCCGACGAACACACGGACGAGCACATGCCCCTCGGGCGCCCGGCCCGGAAACTTCTCGCTCGAGAAACTGATCGCGAGGATGCCTCGCCCCTCGCGCCGGGGCACGACCACGCCGGCGGCATCGAGTGGATGGGCCACGGCATCTCGGGCAAACCCGAGCGAGACGACAGCCGAGCCTGCGTAGTCGATGGCACGGAGCGCCTCGGCCAGCGTCGGGTCGGCAGCGGCGAGCAGATGGGAGGCGGCTGGCGCCGGCACGGCGATGATCACGGCGCTGGCATCGAGCGGGGCCTGCCCTGCCAGCTCCACCTGCCAGCGTTCGCCAAGCCGTCGCATGGCCACGGCCCGATCCGCCACGAGCCGCGCGCCTGCGGCCTCCACATGCTCGGCGAGCCGGCGCGGGAGCGTTTCCATGCCGGAGGCGAGGCTGACGAACTGCCCGTAGCGGGCGCCCGATGCCTCCTGGCCCGTGGGGGCCTTTCGAATCCGGGCGCGTTCCCCCGCGAAGAGGCTCCCCGCGTGTCGCTCCATCGTGAGAAAATCGGGGCACGCCGCCGCCATGCTGAGCCTGGCGGGGTCGGCCGTCCAGATGCCGGCCACCAGCGGCTGCACGAGCCGCTCGAAGGCCTCGCGTCCCAACCGTCTCATGGCGAACTGTTCGAGCGATTCGTCCGCCGCGCGGCCAGTCGGAATGAATGGTTCATAGAGGAGCCTCAGCTTGCCTCTCCACGAGAGCAGCGGCGTGGTGAGCAGCGGGGCCACGCGGCCTGGGGCGAGAAGCCGGAACCCTGCGGGCACCGGCACCATGCGACCGCGATGAAGGATCAGGGCACGCCGCACTCGCGGCTGGATGCCGATGAGTTCATGGGCAAGCCCGAGCCGAGTGACGAGGTCGATCCCCTCGGGCCGAGCCGCGAGAAAGCTGTCGGCCGACCGTTCGATCAGCCATCCGTCCTGCCGCACGCTCGCGACGACGCCCCCCGGGCGGCCGGATGGCTCGATGATCGTCACCCTCGGCGGCTGCCGAGTGGGAGCCTGGTCAGGGGCATGCCGCAGCAGCTGCTCGGCCGCCGCGAGACCGGCGATGCCGCCGCCCACGATGACCACGTGTTCGACGGGGGAAGGGCTCATGAGCGGAAGGGCGTGGCAAGCTGGGCAAGCCACGCGCCCTGTGAAACGGTCCGCATTTGCTCTGGATCGACGCGACCGGGAAGCCTAGTGTCCCGCGTCAATTCGGGGTAGGCCGTCGGGCCAGCCCCCTGATTCAAGGGAGCAAGGAGATTCTGTCGTGCCCACGCAGCGATGCTCGAGGCTGTTGGTCATCGGAGCCGTCGTGTACGGAACCATCCTGGGAGCAACCGGCCTCGGGTGCTCTCGGTTCACGGCCTCCGACGAAGCCCGCGCCGAGTCGGCGCCCCGCACGCTCATGCGGCTGCCGACGTGGATCGAGTCGTTCGACGATCGCGGCTCGAAGGTGCCGGCGGCGACTCCGCAGGCTACCGCCGCATCTCCCGTCGCTCCTCAGGCACCGGCCACGATCACGACCGACCCGGCGGTGATTCCCACGGCCGGGGTGAATGAGAAGCACGACGTCGAACTGGCGATTCCATCCACGCCCGCCTCGTCCGCCAAGGGCAAGCCTGGCCGCGCGCTGGTGCGATCCCGCGACACGTCGTCGGTCGATGCCAATGCCCTTCTGACAGCCGGATGGACCGACCTCGTCCCGGGCGAATCGGTGGGGCCGAAGCCCGACGATGCGATCGACGTGGCGACCGCGGGGAAGCAGCGGCCGCAGCTCGGTCCTGAAGCGAGCGTGCTCGCGTCAACGGAGGCCGCCGCAGCGACACAGCCCGAGCCTGCCGAGTCGCCGGCCACCGTGCCCAGTGCCCCGGAAACCGTCGCCACCGACATCGCCGAATCGCCCCTCGAGGCCGAGCCGGTCACGGAGCCATCGCCGACCGAGCCCGCGCCGGTCGCCCGCCCGATCAAGGCGTCTTCGGATGAAACGCCCACCCTTGCCATCGATCCCGCGAGCTTCCGCGGAGTGCTGCCCGGCACGACCACCCGCGACGAAATCGAGACGACATGGGGCAAGGGCGAGGCCTTCTCGCGTGAGGACGGCACCAACGGCCTGTCGTGGAAGGTGGAGCCCTTCGAACGCATCGAGGTGATGCTCGAGGGCGACGTCGTCGGCTCGATCGTGATCCATCTCGCGGAGCCGACACCCGTGGCCGAGCTCTCCAAGCAGCTCGAGATTTCCGACCTTCGCACCGTTGCGGTCTTCGACGAAAGCGGCGTGTCGATCGGTGAAGTCTTTCCGGAGCGGGGCGTCATCTTCAGCCTGAAGCCCGGCACGCAGGCGGCCCAGGCCGTGATCCTCGAGCCGCTCGATCCGGAGTCGTTCGTGCTTCGCGCCGAAGCCGAGCTCACCACCAACACCGCCCTCGCCACGGCCGACCTGCACTACGCCGTCGAGATCGATCCGAAGCATCTCCGCGCCCTGCGGCTTTTGCTCGCGCTCCGGTGCGAGCAGGGCAAGTGGGCCGATGCCCTCGCGCTGGCCCGTCAGGCCGAGGCGACCGATCCGGCCGACATCTGGACGCGGCTCAAGCATGCCGGCGTGCTCGTCACGCTCGAACAGATCGACGCGGCCCGCGAGAAGATCGATGCCGTCCTGAAGCAGCCCGGCGCATCGCCGCTGGTGGCGACCCAGGCCGAACGGATGCTCGGCCGCATCGAAATGGCGGCCGCCACGCCCGACTACCAGAAGGCTGTGGAGCACTTCGGCAACGCGATCCGCACATCGACACCGCTTGTGACCAACACCTCCACCTCGGTGCAGAAGGCGGCCCGCGACGTGCTGCTCGACGCCCACCTCGGCACGGCCCAGGCGATCTCGAAGGGCACATGGCAGCAGAAGTCGCGGGTCATTCCAAAATGGATCGACCGGAGCCAGGGGATCGTCGACGAGGCGGCCGCCGAGGGAGAGGAGAAACTCGCCCTGGAATTCCAGCTGTGCCGCGGCGCACTTACCGTCGCCGCCGGCTCGGGTGATTCCCTCGATCCGCTGCCGTGGGTGAAGCGCTTGCTGCAGGTGCGTGCGTCGCTCGACGGCACGGTGACCGACCCGTGGCGGCGTCGCCAGATCGATTGGGAGACGGGCCAGGCCCTCTCCGACGCGCTCGTGGCCGCCCAGAAGCGGGGCGATGCCGACGACATGCTCGACAACAGCATCCTCACGGCCGCCTACATCGAGCGGGGTGCCGAGTTCCGCCAGTTGACGGCTCTTGAGCGGAAGAACGTCGGCGACCTGATGTTCCGGATCGGCGTCCTCCACGGTCTCCAGCGGGGCGATCATGGGGCCGCCGTAACCTGGTTCGACAAGGCCATTCCGCTGTGGGACGGCAATCCGGTGTTCACCCGCGATGGCCAGCTGGGCCAACTCGGCGAATCGCTCGTGAGCATGGCGATTTCATATTGGCAGACGAACCGCCGCGACGATGCCGTGGCGATCAGCCGCAAGGGTGTCGATCTGATGGTCGAGGCCGTCGACAAGAAGCAGATAACGGAGCAGGCGCTCGCGGTGCCCTACGGCAATCTCTCGACGATGTATGCCGAACAGGGCGACGAGGCGTCGTCGCAGGAATACGCCACCTTGGCCAGCCGCGCCGAAGCCTCCGGCACGATCCGCAAGTAGTCGCGACGCGTGTCCCCGGCCCGAGGCCGGCACGACTACAGCAGGCTCTCCAGCAGCAATCGCATCTTGCGGAGTTCGCCGACCTGATCGACGTTCTCCATCGGCGGCATGTGGGCACACAGCGCCCGCTTGTAGCCCACGCGATCGAGCTGGCTGACGATCTTTCCGTATTCGACATTGCCCTGCCCGATCCTCACCTGAGCCGCATCGGCCTTGGTGTCGCGCAGGTGGACGTGCGACACGTATTTCAAGATCGGCTCCCACGTGGCCTGCTTCTTGTGGCCGTAGATGAACTGGCTCGGGTCGAGCGTCACGCCGAGTCCCGGCACGTTGCGGCACAGCGATGCGGTCGTCTCGGCGTCTTGCGTCATCCGCCCCGCCATCGTCTTCACCGCCACCACGGCTCCGAGCCCCGAGGCGATGCCGACGAGTTTCCGCAGCCGCTCGATCTCGCCGTTGAAGGGCGTGCCCAGTTCGGAGGCATCGACGACCATCGTCACGATCCCGAGCGACTTGGCCAGCCGGCATGCGGCCGTGAAGAGGTCGTACGTAACAGGCGACTCGGCGGCCGAGAACGACACCGCCACCGGCCGGAGCCGCTGCAGGTCACTGCAGGCGGCGATCGCCGCTTCCGGGTCGGCCGCCACCTGTTGCGGCGTGAGGTGCCCGCCCTGCTCGTGGATGTCGAGTTCGACGGCTGTGAACTCCAGCTCCGCAAGCCTTTCCATGGCCTTGTCGAGTGGCATCTCGGGAAAACATTCGGTGCTGACACAAACGAACACGCCGTCACTCTCCTTCTCGTGGCTCACCATCCGTGTGGAACAGCCGAAAAGGTACCGGGCTCAGCGAAAAACTGCCACCGCCACGATGGGCGATGATCGCCACGCCGCCGTGCCGATCGCGTAGAATGCGTCGAGACCAGTCCCCAGGAGACGCATCCATGGAGTCCGATTCCCATCAGCCGCCGACCCGTGTGATCCTCGAGCAAGCCTCGCTGTGGGGCCGCTGGGGCGGTCGCGTGGCGTGGCTCATCGCCGGCATCGCCGTGATCGTGGCGCTGGCGAGCATCGGGGCCAATGCCCAGTATTTCCAGAAGGATGCGAAGGTCGTCGAGCAGTATCACTCGCTGTCGAAGGCTGCGACGTCGAAGGTGGCCGTCGTCGACATCTCGGGCCCGATCATGGGGGGAGGCGGTTTCGCGCGTTCCCAGCTCGATCGGATCGCCGAGGATGACGACGTGAAGGCGATCGTCCTGCGGATCGATTCCCCCGGCGGCACGGTGAGCGGGAGCGACGAGATCCATTACCGCATCAGTGAGCTGGCCAAGGCACGGGATCTTCCCGTGGTGGTGAGCATGGGGGGCATCGCGGCCAGCGGCGGCTACTACATCGCGATGGCCAACGGCGGCCGAGACGACGTGATCTTCGCCGAGCCGGCGACGCTCACCGGCTCGATCGGCGTGATCATCCCGCACTTCGACATCTCCAAGCTGGTGAAGAAGCTCGATATCGAGGACGACTCGATCGCCAGCGGCCCGCTCAAGCAGATGCTCAGCCCCACGCGGGATCGCACGCCTGAGATCGAGAAGCGGGAGCGGAAGATCCTGCAGGACCTCGTAGACGAGATGTTCAGCCGATTCAAGCAGATCGTGAAGCAGGGCCGGCCGAAGATCGATGATGAAAAGCTCGCCGCCGTGACGACGGGCCAGATCTTCACCGCCCAGCAGGCCCAGGACTCGGGCCTCGTTGATCGGATCGGCTTCATCGAGGATGCGGTGGCCCGGGCGGTCGAACTGGCCGGGCTCTCGAAGGAGACGGCCCGCGTCGTGAAATACTCCAAGCCCCGTGGCCTGCTCGACGAACTGCTCGGCGGCAGCGCGCCGGGGTCTCGCCAGATGACGATGATCGAGGCTGTCGCGGAGCTCTCGACGCCGCGAGCCTGGTATCTCTGCTCATGGTGGCCGCCCGTGGTCACCACCGTGAAGTAGACGTCGCCGCTAGATGTCCGTGGAAAAAGTCATCCATGACCTTTTTCCACGTGGCCGACCGGTGGAAACGCCGAGGGTTTCCACGGTCGGCGGTCGTCGCATCCTGCTCCGGCAGACTTGTTCCACAGTCTGCTAGGACGCTCGCAGGCTCTCGAGCCAATCGGCGAAGGCGTTCATCAGTTTTTCCCGATCGAGCGTGGTCTCGGCGAACCGTCGGGCGGCTTGGCGGCGGGCGAGGAGCCCCTGGCGATCGTTCGCCAGGGTTTTGATAGCTCCCGCGAGCGAGGTGGGATCGCCCGGGGCGTATCGCATGCCCGCCCCCTGATCGACGATGGCCCGATCGAGGTCGGCCGGCAATCCGCTTACGACAGCGAGCCCGGCTGCGGCGTAGTCGGAGGCTTCGTAAGGAATCGACGTCACCGATTCGGGCCTCGTGAGCACGAGCCCGGCGTCGCACCGTGCAAGCAGATCGACATAGGCCTCGCGGTGCAGCGCACCGTGCATCACAACCCGGCAGGGCCCGGCAAGGGAGGCGACCGATGCGCGGAGCGGGGCTTGGCGCTGTCCGTCTCCGACCACATGAATCGTCGCGTGCGTTCCGGAAGCCGAGAGCTGACGGGCCGCCGCGACGAGCGTATCGAGATCCTCGTCGGCTCCGAGCGTTCCGGCATGCACGCACTCGAGCGCCTGACCGTTATTCGCGGCGTGTCGCTGCGGCAGTTGCAGGCCCTCGGGAGCCGGCACGTGATTGAGAAATCGTGGCGGGGCCGGGAACTGCTGTGGATAGGCTCCGAGTGGGCAGAGGTGTTTCGGCACGTCCGCACCGGCGGCGACGGGCATGGCGTCGAGCACGGCCTGCGACGGAGCGGCAATGGCGTCGGCGGCGGCGATGGCGGCATCTCGGCGACGCTGCATGGAGCCGAGCAGGAAGGGCCTGACGATTCCGCGGATCAGGGGCGATTTTGGGAGCCAGGGCCCCAGGGCTTCGGGCCAGACATCGAGCAGATCGACGACGAATTCGGCGTCGAGCCGTTTGGCGAGCCGCGCGGCGGCCTCCGGCCCGTCGATCGGGGGCATGCTGGCGAGAATGATGTCCGGCCGTTCCAACTGGCCCGAGGCGATCGATTCGTTCGCAAGCCGTTCGAAGGTGCGTCCGAAGTCGCGGTGGCTGGCGAACCGGGCCAGCGACATCTCGCGGTCATACCGTCGCACGGCCACGAGCCTGACGGCAAATCCTTCGTCGTCGCGCACGTCGAGTGGTGCGGTGCGGATCGTTTTGCGGCGGTGGCTCCAGGTGGCCGACCACCAGGTGACATCATGGCCGCGAGCGGCGAGGAGCCGGGCGAGGGACCAGGCGCGTTGTGCGGGGAAGTGCTCGCCCGGAATGTCGTCGAGCGGGTTGACGATCCAGATCGAGAGGGGGTGGTCCACGGGCTCGGGTCGACTCATGCGAGAACTCTAACAGGTCGTGATCGCGAAACGGAGCGGGGGCCGTGGCGTCCGTGTCTGTCGCACATTCGGCCGCCCGACTCGGCCGTCACAATCGGAATGGTCGACCGGAGGGATCGTCATGATCGGACGATGGCGGCGGGGTGTCTGGCCACGTTCTTGTTGCGGTCCTCCCGCAGGCGTATGCTGCCGAAGGTGGCGTCGGCCAGGCTCCGCGCATCTGTTTTTTGCGTGTGGTTTGAGCGAGCGCCACAGCGCACTGCCCTTCGCCCCCGTAGCTCAGTGGATAGAGCGACGGTTTCCTAAACCGTAGGTCACAGGTTCGATCCCTGTCGGGGGTACTAGGCCTCTCGCTCTTTTACGAGAAGTACTTGTTTTCTCGCGTCTCTCGTAGAGGCCTGACGCGCGCAGATGGCCGCTGACGGTCGGTGAGTGTGCCGGGTTGTGTGCCGGGTTGGAGAAGGCTCCAGCGGCTCGGTCGAAGTCGGCGTCGGTCGTCTTGAGGTAGTGGCTCCTGGCCACGGCCGCCGTATGGCCGAGCCAAGAGAACACGACGTGAGCCGGGAACGTCTCAAGGAGCTCGATCTCGCGGCTGGCCCGTAGGTTGACGAAGAGCTTCGGCCACTTCGGCACGCTGGCACGCTCCAGCACTTGCTCGGCATACCGACGCAGGTTGCGGCCTCCTTGAGCTCGTGGCACGACGTAGACCGCTCCTGGCTCGGCTGCGTCGAAGGCCGCCTCCAGGTACGGCCGGAGCTCGGCGACGATCGGCACGATCCGCTCCTCGTGGCCGGGCAAGTGTGCCTTCTTCGCTACTCGTACCGTGATCCTGTTTCGCTCCCAGTTCACGTCGCTCCACTTGAGCTCCTCGATCTCGGACGGGATACGGAGGCCAGCGTATCGAGCAAACGCGAAGATCAGACGCCAATCGTGATTCGGACACGCGGCCAGCACGGTCTCGATCGTCTCGCGGGTGACGAAGTGTTTCCTCGACGGATTGGCCTGCGAGCCGCACTTGACCTCTTCAAACGGATTCCGGTCGATCACTCGACGCCGGACAGCAGCCTTGAAGAACTGGCGAGCACGTCGAAGATCGACCGACGCTGACGCTGGAGCGAAGGCCTTGCGATCCTTCGTTGGAGCCAAGAGCCACGCCTTGTAGTCGTCGGCGTCGCC
>JBJTDB010000282.1:0-4796 GCA_046092145.1 Planctomycetia bacterium
TGCTCTTTGGCGCACTCGGCTGGGCACGGGCCGCGCTCGATATCGGGAGCGTGATGACGGCATCCGTCGCCCTCGGCATGGCCGTGGACGGCACGTTCCACTTCCTCACTTTCTACCGACTTGCACTTGGGAGGGCCGTCAAGGGCGATGCCACCGCCACCGATCGGGCGGCGGCGATTCGCAACGCCTTCGAGCATGCGGCAGGGGCGCTCGTGCAAAGCTCGCTCGTCTGCGGCCTTGGCATCCTCGCCTTCGCGGCCAGTTCGTTCGCGCCCACCCGCCGGTTCGCCTGGATGCTGTCGCTGCTCGTGACGGCCGCATTGGCGGGTGATCTGATCGTGCTCCCGGCCCTGCTGGCCACCCGTCTTGGACGATGGTTTCGGCCGGCCCGCCCCGGGAACGTCGATTCCCCGACGTGTGACCGTCCTTGACCGGCGCGATGCTATCATCCGCGGACGACGCATCCGGACGTCGTCGATGCACGCTTTCGTGCGGAGGCTCCCATGCCAGTCAGCCGCCGTTCATTCGTCGAACATGCCCTGGCACTTGCCGCGACGGCCGCCGCTCAGGGCGGAATACGCGCGACCGAGCCGACGGGCTCAACGGCCACCAGACGGGTCGGGCCCAATGACACGATTCGAGTGGCCGTCATCGGGGTGGGCCCGAAGGGGCGTGGGTTCAGCCATATTCAGGGCTACCTCGGCAATCCCGGCGCCCACCTCGTGGCCATCTGCGACTGTGATCCCGGGGCCGAGGGCCGCACCGCAGCGGCGGTGAGGGACATGCCACGACCCCCGCGGTTCGAGCAAGACTTCCGTCGGCTGCTCGACGACGACTCGATCGACGTCGTCTCGATCGCGACGCCCAACCACTGGCATGCGCTCATGACCGTGTGGGCGATGCAGGCCGGCAAGGATGTCTACGTCGAGAAGCCCTGCAGCCACACGGTGGAGGAGGGGAGGGTCGCGACCCGCTGGGCACGCACACTCGGCCGCATCTGCCAGATGGGCGCGCAAAGCCGCAGCATGGACGGGATGCGACAGGCGATCGAGTTCATCCATGCGGGCACCATCGGGAAGGTGAAGGTCGCCCATGCGCTCTGTTACAAGCGTCGCAAAAGCATCGGCCTGGTGAAGACACCGGCTCCGATTCCCGCCGGTCTCGACTTCGACCTGTGGGCCGGTCCGACGCCCGCCATCGTTCCGACCCGCGAGCGACTCCACTACGACTGGCACTGGAACCGCCTCACCGGCAACGGAGACCTTGGCAACCAAAACCCTCACGAACTCGACAAGGCCCGATGGGGTCTCGGCAAAAAGACGCTCCCATCGAGGGTGGTGAGCCTCGGTGGCCGTCTCGGCTACCTCGACAACGGCGATACGGCCAACAGCCAGGTCACCCTCTTCCAGTGGGACGACGCATTGGTCATCTCCGAAGTGCGCGGTCTCGAGATCATGTCACCTCCGACGATCGCCCGGAAGGCCGGCCCTGTCGGCGTCGCCAACATCTGGTGGGGAAGCGAGGGCTACGTCGTGGCGCCGAATTACACGTCTGGCATGGCCTTCGACTATGACGACCGGCCTCTTGGCACCTGGTCAGGTGGCTCCGACCAGCAGCACTTCGACAATTTCCTCGCGGCCGTCCGCAGTCGGAATGCCGCCGACTTGCATCTCGACATCGAGGAGGGGCATCTTTCAAGCGCCCTGGCTCATCTCGGCAACGTGTCGTGGTCGCTCGGGACGAAGGCTTCCCTGGGCACCCGCCCACGACTCGCCTCCGATGAGCCCCGCGTGGCCGAGACGTTCACGGCCTTCGAGACGCACCTTCGCGAGAACGCCGTGGATACCGGGGAGACTCCCTTCCTGCTGGGCCGGGAGCTGTCGATCGATCCGGTCACCGAACGGTCGGACGACGCCGAGGCCAACGCGCTCTTCGGACGCGACTACCGCAAGGGCTACGAACTGCCGCGGGCATGACCGCGGGCCCGGACTCAGGGCGATCGGAATCAGCGGGCCTGAGCCGTCGCCTCGGTGGCGGCCGGCTTCGCGGGCTCGTCGCGAAGCGACTCGATCCATTCGCGGATTACCTCGACCGCCCGCTCGTCCACGATCGACGTCGCCAGCTGCGGCATCTGGCCGGGGCCGCGACGGTTGATTCGCTCGAAGATCACCGACCGCTCGGGATGGCCGGCCGCGATCAGCTTCGCATCGCGGATGCCAAAGGTCGAATGCAGCGGATTCACGCCGACCGCCTTCATCGCGTCGAGCGGCCGCGTTTCAAAGGCGGACATGTATTCCAGATCGATCTGGGCGTTGCCACCCCCCGCAAACACATGGCACGAGGAGCAGTTGGAGTGGAAGTAGGAGCGGGCCCGGGCCTCGAGTGAATGCGACACATCGTAGGGATTCACGAGCCGATTGGTCGCCGCAGGAGACCTGGAAAGAAGCGACGATTTTCGGTTTCCAAACGCCCTCGCATCGGGGTCGGCCGAAGCGGTCTGTCGAGCCACCCAGGCCCACCGCTCTTTCTCCTCGATACCGGCCGCGACTGCCTTGCCGTACCACTCGCCGGCTCCATCGCCCCACCAATTCACCTCGAGTAGGTCGAGGTGCTCGAGCGTGCGAAGCTGGTTATCCGCGGAATGCCCCTCGCCGAGGACGGCCTTGTAGTCGAAGTCGTGATTGAGCTGCACGGTGCACAGCCCCAGCACGTAGTTGCTCGCCCGACTGTGGCAGACCATGCACTCTGTCCGAGAGGGATAATGCCACTGCTGCGTCTTGACACCGTCGGCATGCTTTTGCAGATCGGCCGTGCGAATCGTGAAGTCACGGTCTTTCCCCTCGGCGGCCACGAGCACCGCATCGGTCTGATCGTCGGTCCATTCATAGCTGTAGCCGGCCCACTCGCCTTGCTCCTTGAGCATGAAGCGGGTTTCAATCCAGCGGCGGGTTGAGGGGTCGCCCTCCACCTCGTCGATCGCGAACGACTTCACGAGCACCGTGCCGTTCGGAAAATTCCAGCCGCGGGCGTTGGTAACGCCGATCTTCGCCGGAACGATCGTGCCTGAGGAGTTCGTCGCCGGCGGCAGGGCAAAGAAGCGGGCCTTGTGGGTTCCATCACTCCACAGCGGCGAGATCGGCTGGTAGGGGATCACGCCATCCGCCATGCGATGTGTGGTGACATCGGCAAAGAGGCCGCTCTCGGAGAGTTTTCTCGGGAACGGCGGCCTGTCCTTCGACGCCGGAGGCGTCGGCACGAGCCGATAGAAGCCCGACTTGTCGCCGGGCTGGTGATCGCAGATCAGGATCTCACCATTGGAATCCATGCCGAAAGCCGTGATCTGGAGATCGGTGTCAGCAATGAGTTCGTGCCAGGTCACCTTCGCCCCGTCGTGGCGGATTCCCCAGATGCGGCCGGTCGAGTAGTCGGCATAGAGGTAGGCGCCCTTGAGATCCGGGAGGGCCGAGCCGGTGTAGACAAGCCCTCCGGTCATCGCCCGCGCCTCCGCATGCGGATGCTCGGCGACCGGCTTCGAGATGGGCGTCGGACCGGGCTTTTGGTCGTCGTTGAATTTGTGCGTGCCCTCGACGATGCTCCAGCCGTAATTGGCTCCCCGCTCGATCAGGTAGATCTGCTCCCAGAGATCCTGCCCCTGGTTGCCGACCCAGATCTGTCCGGTGGCCTTGTCGATCACGACCCGCCAGGGCTGGCGGAGACCATAGGCATAGGTCTCCGGCCGGGCGTTCTTCACCGTGGCGATCGGGCTGCCTTTGTCAAAAATGGGATTGTCCTTGGGAACGGAATAGTGCCTGCCGTCGTTCGGCACGTTCTCGTCGGGATGATCGACGTCGATCCGAAGAATCTTCGATCGGAGGGAGGTGAGATTCTGGCCCATGCGGTCGGCGTCGGAATCACTCGTGCCATCGCCGCTGCCGACATACATCATCCCGTCGAGCCCGAAGGCCATGTCGCCACCGTTGTGGCCATTGGAATCCCACTCGATGATCACGGTGGCCGAGTCGCGGTGAAACGCATAGGGAGGCTCACGATCGATCACGTACCGCGTGATCCGCGTCCGCTTGCGTTCGTCCTCCGGCACGCGGCCATCGGGGCTCTTCAGGCCGTTGGAGCCGATGTAGACGAAGCCGTTTTCGGAAAACTGCGGGTGAAACGTGATCGCGTAATGGACGGTGGTGTCGTCGGCCGGGATGAGCACCTCGGGCTCATAGGCGGAGGCGTCGTCGCGCATCCGCATGACGGTCGAGGGCCTGTAGGCCCAGGGCTCCGTCACATAGATCAGGCGGTCGCTGCCCGGCTGATGGGCCACGGCGATCGGCCCCGACATGATCGCTTTCGGCAGTGCACGCTCGACCGTGTAGGGCAGCGGCGGCTCGGGCGTGCCGACCACTTTCGACGTCGACACCGGCACGATCTTCGGGATGCCGTAGGGCTTCGTCGCCACGGCCGACGGGCCGATGAACTTGAGCGGCGCGTAGTCTTCATGCTTGTGGAAACTGAGTTCCCGGAGCGGCGCCGACGTGGAAAGCTCCGGCCGCTCGCGGCTCGTGTCGTGGTCGTAGCGGCAGAGTGCAAACCGCCACTCATCCCCCGGCTCCGGCCGGCCCCCGGTGGGCATGAAGCTCGACCACGGGATCCGCATCTCGACCGACCAGCCCTCGTCGGTGTCGGTCCAGGTGTCGAGCGTGCCGCGGAGTTTCACGGCCGATTCGATCCCGAAGTCGTGGAGCTTCTTGAACCGGCCCACGTGGCCGCGGCGGGGAATGAAGCAATCAAAC
>JBJTDB010000283.1:0-3555 GCA_046092145.1 Planctomycetia bacterium
GAACTGCCCGCGATCGATATTCACAGCCTCTGAGCGGTGCCGGACGCGACCCACGCATGTCGGGAAACTGCGAACTGGGACGCGGTCTGCGCACACGCGAGAAAAACGCCACCGCAGGGGGGGCGGGACGTTTCGAGAAAACCGCTCCGGACGCCCGGGCCGCTCCTCCCGAGGCTCACGAGTCGCTCATCGGCCGGAGGACCGTTGAGGAAGTGCCATTGACCGGGCTATCCTTGGATCACCGTAGCCTACGCTGCCCGGGCCGCAGACAGCCACCCGTGCTATGACACGGTTTTCACGTGTGCGGTCAGGCCCGCCCCTGGGCTCAGCGGTCGAGTTTGAAATCGACGCGATTGACGCCGCTTTTCACGTCGACCATCAGTGTGCTCGCGGAGTTGTAACGCTCCGGAATCGCTTCGCCCATCACGTCCACCTCCACCGGTGAACCTTGCGCCGTCGAGATTACCTCGCCGGTCTTTTCCGAAGCGTTGATTTCGACCCTCATCCGGCCGAGCGGTACCTCGACCGAGAACGAGCCCTTCGTGATGAAGCCGCCGGCCGTCGGGGCTTTGCCGTCCAACGGCCGAAAGGCGATCGTGCCGGCTTCGACCGCCTTGCCCGCGAGCGTGACCGTCCCCGTGACGCTGGCCCGGCCGTTCGTGCCGCAGCCGAACATGCAGGGCAACACGACCACGATGCACAGCCAGCCGGGTGACTGCATGAAGGGCACGCGTCCAACAGTTCCGCGGGCGGCACGCATGGGAAGGCTCCAGTATCTCAGAAATCGCCGCCGTTGACCTCGGCCCCGTTCATCGTTCCCAGCGCCTGCCAGACATTCAGCAGGATGCCGTCGCCGACGAATCGCACCGCGCCGTCACCCATCACGACCTTCACGCCTCCCGAATGGCGGCTGCGGGCCGCCGCCTTCCGGTTGGCCACCGTCGATCCCCCGGTGCAGGGCATCTTCGTATCGGTATCCGTCTGCGGATTGCACCAGTTGTTGTCGGCGACAGATGAATTGGGCGTGTCGATCGTCATGAACAGGTTGCTGATAAACGTGGGGGCGTAATTGTGAAACCAGCTATCTGTTGTGATCGTGCCGCGGTAGTCGCCCGACGAAGCCCAGTCGCCAATCTCCATTTTGCCGCAGATGACCTCCGACATCAGCAGGGTCTTCGACAAACCGTCCGTGAAATTCTTGTAGTTCGGCTGCGACGTGACGGCGGTATTGGCGCCGTAGGTGAGAATCACGAAGGGAGCATAGGTAGACGGAGCCGTCGCTCCGGCGGTGTTGCTGACATAGCCGTACGTCTGGTTGCCATAGTTCAGGGAGTAGTTGCCGCGGGCAACGGAGACAAACTGATCCTTGAAGATGGCTCCTGGGCGGTCGCTGGGGCATGAGTAAACAGACACAGGCACGCCGGCGGCGCCGGACGGCGTCGCCAGCGCCCCGTTGCGGGTTGATTGCCAGATCTGCTGCGTGAAATCCCATCGATCGTAGAGCCGCTGCTCTTCGATGAATGGCCAGAGATCGACCACGAAGCTTCTCCTCGCTCGCGGCGCCGGCTGATTGTACGACACCACGTTGTTCGGAAGCGTTTGTTTCGCGTCGTGATGGTTGGCCATCGCCACGCCCCACTGCTTGAGGTTGTTGCCGCATGCGCTGAGCCTCGCTGCTTCGCGCGCCCTTTGCACCGCCGGCAGCAGCAGCCCGACGAGCGTGCCGATGATGGCGATCACGACCAAAAGCTCAACGATGGTGAACCCCGGCCGAGCGGGCATCCGCGGGGCACCGGGGACCGATGTCGGTGTCATGACGTTCCTCCGGAGAGCGAGCAGCCCCAAAACGAGAACAATCGATTATCTTTCGAAGAAGATACTGCACCACGCCGGGCCGGTCAAGGTATCGGCTTACTCCTTGCCTGAGCTTTTCCGCCGGCTTTTCGACTGTTTTTCCGCGGCGGATCACCGGCGGGGCGGCTGGCTCGTGAGCTGCACGAGGGCCTCGATCACGCGGGCCCGCGCCGCATCGCGGAGGACGAGATAGCGGTGCTTGCCGGCGGCGTCGGCCGTGAAGACGGTCGCGCCGGCGTCGGTCACCGTCACCCTGCCCGGCGGCGAATAGTCGAAGTAGCCCCGGTCGCCGAGCACGCCGTCGAGCACGCTCGTGAGATCCCAACTCGGCCGGTCGTTGGGCGGCGGGGAGACGATCCGATAGGCATCGACGACGGGGTGATGCGGCACGTATCCAAAATCGTGGAGAATGCTCTGGCTCGGATAGGGTAGCGCGATGCCGATCTCGAAGCCGCTCCAGACCACCTCCGTCGGCCAGCGGGCGGCGATCGCCGCGGCCGCCGCCCGGTCACGGATCACGTTGTATTCACCGTAGGCGGGGTTGCCGTCGATCGGTGTGAAGGCGCCGGCCATGATCTCGAGCAGCCGCACCTTCTTCGCGACGAGTTCCGGTCCTGGCAGCGGACTGGCCGCGTCGGCCGGGCTCTCCAGGAGTCGGGCGAGGTTTGTCGAGAACCCCACCTGGATCACCACCACGGAACCATCCTCCGCCGCGGCGAGCGTTTTCCGCAGCACCGCGACCGCATCGGGGGCGTCTCTGCCATCGAGCAGGTCGTGCGGATAGCGAAAGCCCTCTGCGTTCTTCTCGGCGGCCAGCTTGAGGTAGGCACTCGGCGGCTTGGCAACTCCCGGCCGGACGACGCCGATGGGAATATCGGGACGGCCGTAGAACGTGTTGACGCAATCGACGAACGGGCCGGCCTGCGGATGATCGGCCGACACCGTGACCGCCACCAGCCGGCAGCGACCGCGGGACTCGAGGGCGTGCAGGATCGCCAACGCTGCCACATCGTCACAGTCTTCGCAGATGTCGGTATCGAAAATCACCGGCACGGGAGCCGGTGATTCAGCCCGCGGTGTCGGGCCAGGGACGGTTGCCACGAGGCCGAGTGCCGCAACGAGGATCGCGAGCCGTGCGGAGGTGCCCGTCGTCATCATGAGCGTGGCACCTCTCGGGAGGATTGAAACATCAAGATCTCGTCGCGGCGGGGGGCGGAGGCCTGGGCGCCGTGCCGGGTGACGGCGATCGCCGCCGCGGCGTTGGCGAATCCCGCCGCCTCGACCAGGCTTTTTCCTTCGGCGAGGGCCACGGCGAGACAGCCGTTGAACACGTCGCCGGCGGCCACGGTGTCGACCGCCACGACGTCGTGGCCGGCCACGTGGGCCGTCGCGGCGGCCTCGGCAACCACCGCCCCGCGGCGGCCGCGCTGGATCACGGCCGACCGCGGCCCCGCGGCACTCAAGCGGCCGGCGGCGACTGCGGCAGAGGGTTCGTCGGTCACCGTCAGCCCCGTGAGCAGCTCGGCTTCGGTTTCGTTGGGCGTGAGGATCGCCACCTGTGCGAGCAGCCCGGCGTCGAGCGGCCGTGCGGGCGCCGGATTGAGGATCACCGGCACGCCCGCAGCATGGGCCACCGCGACGGCGTGCCGCACGGTGTCGAGCGGGATTTCAAGCTGCACGAGCAGGATGTCGGCGGCCCGG
>JBJTDB010000284.1:0-578 GCA_046092145.1 Planctomycetia bacterium
TCGCGTTGACAAGCGGCATGGCCCCGGTGAAGTCGGCCGAGATCCCGCGGCCGGGGCCGCCGTGCCGATTCACGACCGGCTCGACGACGCCTCGGACCTCGCGGAGAAGATCGCCGTAGTCGAGGCCCGCGAGCGCCGAGGGGCGGGCCGTCACACGCCAGAGTTGGCCGCCATCGACCTGGCGAACGAGCCGCATGTCGGTGAGGTTCGCCAACGACGATTCGAGCTTTCTGGCGATGACCGCCTTGCGAGAGGCGGCCACCAGTGGCGATGCATCCGGTAGCTCGGGAAAGAAGATCGCGGCGGAGCTCACGCCCGCCACCGGCTCGAGGTTCTCGAGCGCCTCGCCCACCTCCCGCACGACATCGAGACGTTCGGCCGCGCGAATCTCCGAACCTTCGGCGAATCGGAGCACGACTTCGACGGGCACCAGCGGTCCGATCTCACGTTCGAGCCATGCGTAGTCGCGGATCACCCGGCTCTCCGCCGTGAAGAGCGTGTCGATTCCGACCGACGTGCGAATGCCAGGCACTCCAATGCCCATCCCGAGCATGCCCAGGCCCGCGATCCCGGCGATC
>JBJTDB010000285.1:0-8887 GCA_046092145.1 Planctomycetia bacterium
GCCCGGGTCGCAAGACCCGGGCCACCCCGTTCCCATTCGGTCTCGTTCCCGGTCACACGGCGTGCGCCGCGTGAGGCGTTCCGGGAGTCACATCATTTGCCGGCCGCACATGTCGGCTCGGCGGCGCAGGTCGGCTCGCACGGCACCTCGCGGTAGACCGTCTTCGGCACGCAGCGGGTCACCGTGTAGGCGACCTTCTTCGGCTCCAGTCGGCAGACCTCGACCGTCTTGGTGTAGTGCACCGGCTTGGTGACGCAGTACGGCACCTGCTTGGTGCACGTCTCCTTCACCATGGTGCAGACCTTGTAGCACTCCTCACGGGAGCACTGCTCCTTCACCATGCGGCAGACCTTGTACTCGCAGGTGCGGATACGCTGCTCGGGCACCATCTTGCAGACCTTGTAGGTCCGCACGCGCTGCTCGGGCACCATCTTGCACACCTGGTAGGTGCAGGTCCGAACCTGAACCTCCGGAACCATGCGGCAGACCTGGTAGCTGCAGGTCCTGATCCGCTGCTCCGGAACCATCTTGCACACCTGGTAGGTGCGAACACGCTGCTCCGGAACCATCCGGCAGACCTGGTAGGAGCAGGTCTTCACCCGATGCTCGGGCACCATCTTGCACACCTGGTAGGTGCGGACGCGCTGCTCCGGAACCATGCGGCACACCTGGTAGGAGCAGGTCTTGATCCGCTGCTCGGGAACCATGCGGCACACCTGGTAGGTGCAGACCCGCTCTTCGGGCACCATCTTGCAGACCTTGTACTCACAGGTGCGCACCCGCTGCTCCGGCACCATCTTGCAGACCTTGTAGGTCCGCACGCGCTGCTCGGGCACCATCTTGCACACCGTGTAGCTGCACGACTTCACCCGCTGCTCGGACACCATCTTGCAGACCTTGTAGCACTGCTTCTCGACGATGGTCTCCTTCTCGTAGCGGACGCACTTCACTTCCTTCTCGCAGACCTCGGGGACCCACACCTTCTTGCAGATGGTGCGGGGCGGGCACTGCTCCTCGACGCGGCAGACCTTGCCGGGCCGGTAGCACCGACGGCCGGAGCAGTCGGTCTCCCAGCAGCCGGGCTCACGGATGCAGCGGGTGATCACCGGGCCGGGGACCTCGCAGGTCTCCGTCTCCCAGCGGCCGCTGCAGACCTTGACGGTCTTGGTGAAGTGCACCGGCTTGCAGACCGTCCGGCAGACGTCGCGCTCGCGGGTCTCCCACACCGGCTTGCAGACCGTGTAGGGGATCTCCTTGACGCAGGTCTCGTGGACCGGCTTGCAGACCGTGTAGCACTCCTGCCGCTCCTCGTAGACCGGCTTGCAGACGGTGTAGGGAATCTCCTTCGTGCAGGTCTCGTACACCGGCTTGCAGACGGTGTAGCGACGCTCGCGGGTCTCGTAGACCGGCTTGCAGACCGTGTAGGGGATCTCCTTCGTCCGCGTCTCATACACCCGCTTGCAGACCGTGTAGCACTGCTCACGGGTCTCGTAGACCGGCTTGCAGACCGTGTAGGGGATCTCCTTCGTGCAGGTCTCGTACACGGGCTTCATGACCGTGTAGCACTGCTCGCGGGTCTCGTAGACCGGCTTGCAGACCGTGTAGGGAATCTCCTTCGTCCGCGTCTCGTTCACCGGCTTGCAGACGGTGTTGCGGATCTCACGCTGGCGGGTCTCGTAGACCGGCTTGCAGACCGTGTAGGTCTCCTCGCGGGTCTCGTAGACCGGCTTGCAGACGGTGTAGGGAATCTCCTTCGTGCACGTCTCCCACACCGGCTTGCAGACGGTGTAGTTGATGGTGCGCGACCGGGTCTCCCACACCGGCTTGCAGACCGTGTACTCGACCTCCTTGAAGAGCTTCTCGGTCTCGTAGCGGACACAGTCAACCTGCTTCTGCTCGACGACCTTCTCGCAGACCGTCTTGTAGCAGGTGTACTGCTTCTGCTCATACACGACGTCTTTCACCAGACGCGTGCCGCACGGCGCCGGGGCGGCGCAGGTCGGGTCGCTGGTCGACGTCTCACAACTGGAACATCCTTCACGGGCCCGCGCGAAGCTGACGGTCGTCATCTTCGCGCTCCCGTGCGTGTAGCTGGCCAACCCGCAGTAGGCAGCATCGGTACGCTCAACCGATGTCGCGATACATACGAGCGCCAGCAGACAACTCAACCACGTGGTCTTCATGTCTGCTGCCTCTCTCGAGGACGGCTCCTGAAACTGGGTGTGAACTGGGAACGAAACACTCGCGAGTGCGCAGCCGGAGAGCCCGTCTGCCCACCACCCTCAAACATCGACCACAAAGTCACCGCAGGTTGACGTCTCTACGCAATCGATCAGGCTTTTCCAGCCTTCCAGGCGCGTTACAACCGGTGCAGGCTGAACGAAAGGCTGCGTTTCATTGCGATTGGGCAAGTCTCGCGGGTAGAGTTTGGCGGTCCTTGGGCCGTTTGGCGGTCTGCCCCATGAACGATCCCCTGCATCCCGTTCCCGAAACGCCGTCCGACGCCACCGTGCCGAAGGTGGTGGTGAGTCGGCTTTCGCTCTACCTGCGGGAGCTCCAGAGGCTCCAGTCATCCGGCCAGGAGACGATCTCCTCGGGCCAGTTGGGCACGCTCTTGGGATTCAGCGACGCGCAGGTCCGCAAAGACCTCGGCTTCTTCGGCCAGTTCGGCTACCCGGGCGTCGGCTACCGATGCGAGGAGCTGATCCGGGCGATGCGCGACATCCTCGGCACGAATCATCCGTGGCCCGTGGCGATGATCGGCGTCGGCAATCTTGGCCAGGCGCTCCTCGGCTATCGCGGCTTCGGCCGGCAAAATTTTTCGATCGTCGCGGCCTTCGACGCCGACCCGGCGAAGGTCGGCCAGACGATCCAGGGAATCACGATCCAGCCGCTCGATGCATTGGCGGCCACGGTGAAGCAGAAAGGGATCCGCCTCGGCATGATCGTCGTTCCGGGGCCGCAGGCGCAGCCGGTGGCCGACCGGCTCGTGGCGGCGGGCGTGGAGGGCATCGTGAATTTCGCGCCCGTCATGCTGACGCTTCCTCCCGAGGTGCAGGTGGTGGGCGTCGATCTGGCGATCGAACTGGAGCAGCTGTCCTTCGCCGTCACGAACAAACTGGCGAAGCCCGCCGGGGAACATCAGTAAGATGTTCGTCGCTGATTCCTTCGACTCCCCGGGATCATCTCCATCCATGCCCGCGATTCGCTCCCCCTTTTTACAGACCGCCAAGCCATCCCGCCGAGTCCGGCTGGCGCTCTTCGCCGTCACGTTGATCGTTGCGGGATCACTATCGCTTCTGATTGATCTGCCCATCGCTCGGTGGTGCAAGACGACCGAATTCCCTTCCGCATTCCTGTGGTTGTTGGGCTTTTCGGAGCGGATGGCCAACGGGAAGGATGTGGCGGTCATCCTGGGATGTCTGCCGTTCCTCGATCCTCCACTTCGAAAGGTTTTCACACTCCGCCGCATCCCCGCGTGGGCTGATGATCGTTTGGCCTTTCCGCGAATAGTGGCCGCCGCATTTGTCAGCGGACTTGTCGTCCAGGCGATCAAAGCGTCCGTGCCCCGCATTCGACCGCGGCTGGCCAATCTCGACGGCCTGACGAATGCCTTGGCCACGTTTGGGGAATCTGCCGCGATTGAATCGGTGTCTCGATACGACCGAGCAAGTTTTCCCTCCGGGCATGCCGCCGTGGCAGCTGGTTTTGCGGCGGCCCTGTGCTGGAGGTATCCGCATGCGAGACCGCTTTTTGTCGGATTGGCCGTGAGTGCGGCGGTGCAGCGCGTCGTCGCGTCGGCACATTATCCCAGCGATATCTGCATCGGGGCCGCCATCGGCCTGCTCGTGGCGGCCCTGGTTCTCCCCCAGCGGGATGATCGACGCGATTCAGAATCGGCGGGCTTGTAACCGTCTCACTCACCGGATCGCCCGGCCGCCGACGCACGATCGACAATCGTCGAGGCGTCGTAGATCCGCCACCCGCCGATCCGCTCATACGCAAGACCGGTGATGTCAAGGTGTTTCGAAATCTTCTTCAATTGGATCTCGTCGATCGCCACGATCGCAGATGGATCCACCGCCGGCCAACGCCCCGCATCGCGGGACAACCAGACGGCATACCGATCGGGCTCCAGGCCGGCACGCAGTGCCGGACGAAGGTAGAAAACCTGGGAATAGGCGGGGTGATTCATCGTGATCACCTGAGTGGGAACCCTATCCGTGGCATTGAAATGCTTCGCGAGATCACGGGCTGAGAATTCACAGGCAAGCGGAGCGAACACGACCTGCATGAACGCCATCAACTGGACCGTGACAGCCACCCCTCCCGTAGCGACAGATGCGGCGATCCGCCCTGACCGCCAGTACCACAATGGCAGAAGCCCAAGGATGGCGGCGACCACCATCGCTCCCCATCCCAATGGTGAAATGTGGAGGCCTGCCATGGTCTGGACTCCCCATGCCGTAAACGGCAACACCACGATTCCCGACAGGCAGGCAACGTGAATCGCCCACGAAAGATCTCGTCGGGCGCGATCAGGCAGCGATCCGGCAAGGCATCGCCCCAACGGCACGGCGGCCAGGATCGCGATGGCCGGAAACAGTGGCCAGATGTAGGTGACAAGTTTCGAACTGGCCAGGGAAAAGAATGTCAACCCACCAAGCAGCCAGGACGCCACGAGGAGAACGGGACGATCGAGACCCTGAAGCCATACGGCACGGACGAGTGCCGGCAAGTAAAGCACCGCTGGCAGGCCACCCACCACGATGAACGGGAGGTAGTACCATGCGGGACGGCCTCCATGGCACTGCGTGCCTGACACAAATCCTTGGACGTGTCGATCGACAAAAAAGTAACGCAGATAGCCTGGATCGTTTTTCTCGCAGGCGACATACCAGGGGACCGCAACGATCGCTCCGATGGCCAGGGCGATCACTCCTGTGACGACGGTTGCACCGACGCGAGCGAGTCGCTGACGATCCTGAATCGACGCACAACCGGAGACGAGCCTGAAGAGGGCCGGACCACGATCCGCCACGAGGTAGAGGCCGTAGCCAACGCCCACGATCGCAACGCCTGGCAATCCCTTGGCCAGCCCGGCAAGCCCCAATGAAACCCCGGCGACGGCCGCGTAGAAGAGACGCCTCCAGGATTCGCTCTGTTCGGCATTCCAGAACCCGAGAATGGCGAGATTGACGCACGGCACGATCGCGATGTCGTGAACCGGCATCTGCGCGAGCGCCGTCGGAAGGATCGTCGTCGCATACACCATGGCGGCCACCACGCCCGTGCGTGGATCGAAAAGGCGGCCGGCCAGGGCACCGGTGGAGACAACACCGAGCGCGGCCAGAAGCATGCCTGGCAGCCGCACGGCAAACTCATTCATCCCAAAAGCGGCGAGCGAGACCGCCTGCAGCCAAAAATAGAGGATCGGCTTATCCCGGAATGGCTTTCCGAGCAATCGTGGCGTAATCCAGTCACCGCCTTCGACCATCTCCTGCGCGATCGTCGCATGGACGCCCTCGTCGGGATCACACAGGGGCATCCCCAGGAAGAGCGGAAAACCAAACAACCCTGCCATCAGGACGACGAGAAAAAGCCTCCCGAGGATGGACCGGTGTTCGCCGCCGAAGCCGAGACTTGAATCCGGCGAACGGCAGTCCTCAGAAGCGCATTGCACGAGATCGTGAATCACGGAACTCCGTTCTATCCGCGATGTCCCATGGCGAATCGCACGGTCCGGTGCAAGAACCCGGCCTCACCGAGCCGTGATGCCGGTGCGAGTGCACGCCACGACGGCCAGGCGTTTGTCCACGAGTGTCGGCGGTGCCTTGCCACACGGGATTCGTTCCGTGTTTGGCCTCGAATGTATGTCAGGTAGATGCCGAGCAGTTCGCCAACCGCTCTCACAAAGTCGCTGCGCCTTAATTTTGAGCCTGCGACCTCCCGCCAACGCGCCAGCGGAGCCTCGTGGATCTTCGCGGACGCCGCCTGTCGCCCATGGTCGGCAACGAACCTGGCCAAAACCTCGACGTCGAAGATCCATCGCGACCGGAATGGCTCGGCAAACAATCGCCGCGTGGCATCACCGCTTCGAAACAGCTTGAGTCCACACTGCGTGTCACGAAGCGACAGGCCCAACATTCCCGCCGCAAGGGCCGAAAAGCATGCGCCGATCGCTTGCCGACAAGGGCGGCGTTCGATCGCATTGCCTGCACTCGGCAGACGAGAGCCCAGTACCATATGCACTTCGTCGCGTTGCTCGAGAACGTCGATCATCTGCCACACTTCGTCGAGCGGTGCTGAAAGGTCGGCATCAATGAAGCCGACGTAGGCGGGCTCATCGCGGAGTGCATGCAGCATGCCACGCCGCACCGCTTCACCCTTGCCGCAGTTGGTGGCCAATCGCACGACCCGAAACTGCCCTGGTCTGGCGGCAACCAGAGCGGCAAGCAAGCCGGCCGTTCCATCCTGGCTGCCGTCGTCAACCATCACGAATCGGATCTGTGGCCAGGCGACCGCGAACTGCCGAAAACGATCGATCGACAAACGCTTTTCTTCGTTGTAACAGGGGACGATAAGGGTCGTCAGTCGCATGATGGCACTGTTCTCCTCGCACAGACTCCCGCGAAACGAATGTCGATCGTTCGGGCTGAGGCGGCGAACCTTAGGGATGAGAGCGGGGCGGCAGCAAGGCCGACACACTAAAACCCCGGGTCTGTTTCGTCGAAAACTGCGGCCCAGCCGGCCGAATCTCCTTTGCGATTTGGCTGCGATCCCCCTATGATCCCGCCCCAATCGCAGCCCTCGCGCCGCCCCCTTCATCCTGCGCAGTTTCCCCATGAACGCTCGTCATGCCTTCCTCGTCGTCATCCTCGCATCGGCGGCATCGTTGGGGACTGGGTTCTCGGCCACGCCGTTCTGGGACGAGGACGAACCGCGATTCGCTGCCATCGCCGAGGCGATGCTGGTCTCCGGCGACTGGGTCGTGCCCCGTTACAACGAGACGCTCGCCGTTGACAAGCCTGTCTTGATGCACTGGTGCATGGCGATCTGCTTCTCGGTCTTCGGCACGTCGGAATTCGCGGCCCGGCTTCCCTCGGCAATCGCCACGCTCCTCACGGCAATCGCGCTGCTCAGGGCGGGTACACGCTGGTTCAATCCGACCGTGGGCGTGATCGGGGCGCTCGCGTACGTCGGCTGCCTGCTCGTGGGCATCGAATCACACGCCGCCACGCCCGACGCGATTCTCACTGCACTGTGCACCTGGGCAACCGTGCTCGTTGCGGAGCAACTGATTCCGGCGGCGGACGCCACAGGAACCAGGCGACTGACCGTGCTCCGTGCCGCGACCGTCGGCGGGCTCCTCGGCCTGGCCGTCCTCTGCAAGGGTCCGATCGGACTCGTTGGACCCTTGGCCGTGCTGTTGCCCTGGGCATGGTGGCTGTCGGTGAACGCGAGGATGATCGCCCGCCGCGAGACACGTCCGACACTTCCCGGCCTTGTGACCGACACCCTACCCGCCACGCTCCATGCCATGTGGGCGATCCGGCTTGCCACGATCGCCGCGGCGACGCTGGCCGTCGCAGCTCCGTGGTATGTGCTCGTCGGCATCCGCACCGACGGTGCCTGGCCGGCCGGTTTCTTCTTCATTCACAACATCGGCCGGGCTGCCGCCGCGATGGAGAATCATAGCGGTGGGGCATGGTATCACCCCGTCACCATGCTCGTTGGCTTCTTTCCGTGGTCGTGCTTCCTGCCTTTCGCGTTGGTCGTGACGGCGTGGCGGCTGTGGCACCGCAGCGATTCGGCAAAGCCGTTTGCCGCAACGGGCCTGCTGCTCGTGTGGATCATCGTCTGGGTGACCGGTTTCTCAGTCGCCGCGACGAAGCTGCCGAACTACATCCTGCCGGCGTACCCGGCGGCGGCTCTGCTGGTGGCCTTCGTGGCGGTCGAGGCTACGGCCCGTGACCGTTGGCCACATCCGCGTTGGCTGGCGTCGGGCCTGGGATGGCTGGCCTTCGGCGGGATTGCCACATCGGCAACGATCGTGGCCGCGTCGTTCTTCGGGCTCCATCATGCCACACCTGCGGCCATCGTCGGACTGGTTCCCGTGTGCGGCGCCGCCATCTGCCTGTGGCTCGCGAACCGCGATCGCTGGGCCGCCCTGCGTGCCTTCACGGTCACGGGCCTCATCTACACGGCGCTGGTCGTCGGACCGGTTGGCGCATGGCTGGCGAAGGCCAATCTCCTGCCTGTGCTCGTGAATGAAGCCCACCGACACGCTGGAGGACGCGCCCGTTTGGGCGTCTTCACGCAAAACACGCCGAACGTCGTCTTCTACTCGCATGGCCGCGTTCACGAATGGGAAGCGAACGATGCCTCGAAAGCCGTTGCGTTCCTCGCCTCGGGCGATGATGCCATGCTTCTCGTGCCCGAGCAGCAATTCAGGCTGATCGCCGATCTTCTGCCGAAGGACAGCAGCGTGATTGCCCGCGGCCGGCCGCTCTTCACAACGCGCGAGTGGCTCGTGATCGGCAGGCACGCTTCCGGTGGCCTCCGCGCCGCCGCGGCACCGGGCATTCCAACCCGGTGAGCACGCGGCCTCGACAACGTGTGGAACAGGTCTGCAGGAACGGGATGCGATGACTGCCGATCGTGGAAGCCATCGGCGTTTTCACAGGTCGGCCGAGTGGAAAAAAGCCCCTGGATGACTCTCTTCCACGGAAACCTAGCGCCACTCCGAAACCGGCACGCAACTGCAGAAGAGATTGCGGTCGCCATGGACGTTGTCGATCCGGCCGACGGGCGGCCAGTACTTCCGCCGACGCAGTCCCGGCACCGGGAAGGCCGCCTGCTCCCGTGAGTAGGGCCGCGACCACTC
>JBJTDB010000286.1:0-2891 GCA_046092145.1 Planctomycetia bacterium
AGCCGCTCGGCGCCGACGCCCGCGTTCAGCCGGCTCCGCGACCCGATCCGGCCCGCCGCCTGCCGGTAGGGCACGACGATCGACGAGCCAGCCAGTTCGATGCCCGGCACCCGCGGCTGGTCGGCCACCCGCACCTGTCCATTCGGCTCCAGGTGAAACGCCTGCCAACTCGGCACGAGCACGTAGCCGGCCCCCTGCGTGTTGGCCGGAAGCCAGACGGCCAGCGACTGAAAGCGGCCGCTGCGGCTGAGCATGTCGGCCAAAGGCGCGGCTCCGGCCGTGTCGGGCTTGCGGGGATCGAACGTCGTCTTCAGTTCCGGCAGCGCCGCGGGATCGAGCTTCCACTCGGGCAGCGCCGCGAGCACGCCGAATTCGGCCGGCGTCAGCCGAAACTCCGGCGGCCCCGTCTTCGCCGCATCGACCGGCTGGATCTCGACGCGGTGGAGCCGCAGCGACACGGTGCGGCCGGCGATGCGGATGTCGGGATCGGAGGAGGTGATCGTGCCTTCTGCGGCGACCGAAAACCGGTGCCGCCCCGGCTCGATCACGTGCTCGCCGGCCGGCAGGTCGGCCGCGGGTATCTCCAGGCGGCTCGAGCGGCCGACGAATTTTTCCTGGTAGTAGCGCTCGAAGAAGAACCGGCCGTCGACGTGGGCGTTGCGGACCCAGAGCGTGGCCTGCTCGCCGAGCTTCTTATCGACGCTGCCATCGGCCGTGTATTCCGTCTCGATGATCTCCTCGACCTGCTCGGTGTCGCTCACGAGCGTGCCCGTGTCGAGATCGGTGACGAGCTGCACCACGACCATCGGCACGGCCGGCGCGGCGGGTTCCTCCGCCGGGAGCCAGGCCGCCGCGAACAGGGCGACCGGCACGGCGGCCGCCACGAAGGCCGCGAACGGTGGACGCGACGGGCGCGGAAACATGCGGTTCATCGGGGGGCGATCTCCGGTGGGCTGCCGCCGGCCGGCGGCTGCGCCGCGGGCCGAGATGGTGCGTCTTCG
The DNA here is from genome assembly GCA_046092145.1 of Planctomycetia bacterium. Lineage (GTDB taxonomy): Bacteria > Planctomycetota > Planctomycetia > Pirellulales > UBA1268 > CACORA01. Next base: position 1,002 of record JBJTDB010000286.1, read on the forward strand.
TAGCTGGCTCCCGCGAGCACGCGGAAGTAATCCTGCGTGGCCCGCCCGAACTCGCCGCGGGTCACCGGGGCCTGTGTGGCGGTCTTCACGTCGCCGAGGAACTCGTTCTTCACCTGCTCCTTCGTCCGCAGGCCGTCGGGACTCTTCACGGCGGTCGCCTTGCGGCTCTTGGCGATCCGCTCCTCGCCCAAGTCGCGGGCCGCGCCGAAGCCGAGCTGCGCGATGTTCAGGCCGCCGAGGTCCTGCTGGAACACGAAGAACGACGCACGGCGGGAGCGGGCGAGCTGCTTGTCGGGCATGCGGTTGTCGGCGGCCTCCAGCTCGAAGCTCACCCGGTCTCCCGGCCGCACCTGCAGCCCCTCGAAGACGTTCTCGAAGCTCACGGCCGCGGTCCGCTGCGCCGGCGAGATCAGCCGCTCGAATTCGCCCTGCTCGACGATCGCCGTGGGGTTGTCGACGGTGCTCTTCTGCCAGCGAAGCACGCAGCGGGTGACGCCGTAGTCGTCCTGCAGCCGCGCGCCGAAGCCGAACATCGGCACGGCATCCGCGAGCAGGGGCATGTCGTCGACGAGGTGCTTGGGCAGAAGCACCTGTGGCTTCTCGTCCACCTGCAGCTCGAAGTCGATCAGGAGGGGGTCGTCGAGTTGGAGTCCGTGGATGTCCTTCACCTGCAGCTGCGCCCGGCGGGCCTGGGTGTGCACGAGCCCCGCGGTCACGAACCGGCCCGTCACCTCGAGCGGCAGCGTCTGCCCGTCGTCCCAGGTGATCTCGGCCGACTCGAGATCCTTGTTGAAGGTAAACCCCAGGGCGAGCCGCGTGCCGGGTAGGCCGAGGAGCCGCTGCTGCACCCCTTCGAGCGTCCGCGGCAGCTGGCCCGTGTAGGAGGGGGCGATGATCTCGGTCTGCATGTTCACGAGGCCGGGCGGCGTGGTGAAGATCAGCTCCCGGTCGTCGGTGGCCCTCGAGCCGAAGGCGAACCGCGCCCGGATGTCGGCCTCCGCGCCACTCGTGACGCGATACCGCGCCATCCCCGCGGCATCGACCTCGACCGGCACCCTCGTCACCTCCGGATCGGCAGCTTCGCCGGCGGCGGGGTCGCGAGTCTCGAGGATGAGCGTCACCTCTTCGTAGGACCGCCGGGGGAACGAGAGCGAGAGGTCGATGCTCTCGCCAAGGCGGCGGACATGCCGCCCGGGCCCGGGCTCAAACGCATACTGCACCGGAAAGAGGAGGTCGTAGGTCTCCTGCCATGCGCGGCCGACCGTGGTGAGCATCCGCTGCCAGCCGAACCAGGGCGTGCACGCGAGGGCCACAAGCGCGACGGCCGCGACGAGAAACCGCCGCCGCGCCCGGTCGCGCGGACTCCGATCGAGCCGGTCTTCGACCGCGGGCGCAAGATCCTCCCGCGCCCGCTCGACGACCGCCGCGGCCAGCGGCTCGAGCTCGGCCTGTCCGAGAAAATCCCAGGCACTCACCACGCGGCTGTTGAGTCCCCCGCAGAGCGACTCGACCTCGAACGCCTCGGCGAGGGGCGAGCGGAAGCCGCGGCGTTGCCGCAGGTAGGCGACGGCAATCGCAAGCCCCGTCAGGCAGGCGCCGGCGAAGATGGCGAGGTTCAGGGGCGGCCACGGCAGCCAGCCTGACAGGAGGATCAGGGCCGACGTGCCGACCACCGCCGCCACCGTGCCGAGCGAATAGGCGAGCGTCGCGTTGAGCAGATGCCGCCGCGCGCGGGAAAACCGCCTCAGACGTGTCTCGAACCAGCGTCGCATGTCCATTTACGCCAGCCCCTGCCGTTTGCGGAGAAAACAATCGAGGCCGACCAGCGTGATGAATGCGAGCAGCACCGCGGGGCTGTTCCAGACCTCGAGTTCGCGGTGCACCGTCCGC
>JBJTDB010000287.1:0-17203 GCA_046092145.1 Planctomycetia bacterium
TGACCCGCGCCGCCGCGGCAATCGCCCGCGTCGCAGCGAGCATGCCGGCGTCGTCCCACGGCTCGGAGGGCCTGCTCACCGACGCGATCGTGAGCATGGCCGACCGTTTCACCTGCGGGCTCCATGCCTTCGCCGCGTCGCTGGCCGCGTGGGCGGCCGATTCGGGCAGGCCGAATGCGGCCGCCGCGAGCGTGCCATCGCGGCCGGGCACGAGCCTCAGACTCGCGCAGACACCGAGCTGCCAGGCAATCTCCTGCATCTCCGTGCGCCACCCGGCCAGGGCGTGCCGTCCGCGCCGTGCCAGTTCACGGGAAAGGCCTTGGCGGCTCTCGACTCGGGAAAATGTCGGCCACAATTCGCCCTCGATCGACCGGCCACCGAGCGATGCATCCCAGTTCCAGCAGCCGATCCCAACCACCACGTCGGCATCGATGAGGGACCGCGACAGGTAGAGCGGCGATCCTTCCTCGTCGGCGGCGAGGTAGGCGGTGTCGGGGTCCTTCTCCGGGGGCTCATGGACGACGACGACGTCGGCCGGCTGCACGCCCGCCATCTCCAGACAGCGCTGCACGGACGCCATCACCTGCTCCCGCTGGGGCACCGCTCCCGCCACCGCGACCGCCACACGGTCGCCTGCAACGACGTGCGATGCCAGCGGCGGACCATGGTCGCAACGCTCGAGCGCCTCGGTGACCAGTGCGCCGGCAGCCTGCCCCCGGGCGCCATCCGGCCCATGGCAGTCGGCGATCAGGCAGCCCGCCGGCGGGGAGAGGGCGAGCGGCTGGTCGCCGCCGTAGTCGAGCGAGATCGTTGGTGCTGTTCGGCGTGCCATGATGGAGGCCCCCATTGTACGGTTCGCCGGGCCACGTCATCTGGCCGCGCCGCATGCCCATGGCGGGGCGCAACTGGTGCGATCGGCACAAACTGACCTGCTTGCCCTGTGTCTCACGCCGGCCGACGACTCGGCCGATCCTCCATGGCAGGGCGGGGCACGGTGCCGCCGCCTGTCACATGGAGCATTCGACCAGTGCCACTCCTGCGTTCCCGCTTCATCGCCATCATGATCGTCGGAGCCGCGACGGCCTTCCTCTCGAGCCGGGGAGCCTGCGGCCAGGAGACGATCATGATCACGGAGGATCCCTCGATGATGGGGACCGCCGGAATGGGGTCGGGCTCCTGTGACTGCAACGGCGTGCAGCGACCGCCATGGCATGGCAGCGTGCGGGGATCGTGCAATCCCTGTTGCGACCCGCATACAGGGGTCTTCCATGCCAATCCGTGCGGGCAGCTGCACATGCGGCGGCAAGCCCGGGAACAGTGCATGCGCATGCCCTCGTGCTTCCCGCGGCTTCACACGTGGTGCCGCGACGGCTATTTGCCGTCGCCCACGCCACCCTCCCTGCCCCGTTGTCACCAGTGCGGCGCGGTCATCGACGCTGGCTTTTGAGAGGCGCGGCTACGGGCTGGTCCAGACTCGGGCCACGACCAGCATCGCCGCCGTCACCAGAATCGCCCCGGCCACATCGATGATCGCGCCGCTCCGCATCATGGAACGGAGTGGAATCTGGCCCGAGCCATAGACGATCGCGTTGCAGGGCGTGCTCACCGGCATCATGAAGCCGAGGCTCGCCGCGAACGTGGCGGCCAGCGCCGCCGGGAGCGGATCACCGCCGGTCGCCTTCGCCAAGGCGATCACCACGGGAACGACCATGTTCGCGCTGGCGGTGTTGCTCGTGAATTCACTGGTGATCACGGCCACGAGCGCCGCCACCGCGACGAGCACCGTGCCTCCCCACGCTCCGGCGGGAATCCAGCCGTCGATCGATTGCCCGACGGCGGCGGCCAACCCGGTCGAAAAGCAGAGTTCGCCGAGGGCCATCCCGCCCCCGTAGAGGAGCACGATATCCCAGTCGATTCGGGCCTCCCGCCACTGCAGGGCCGGACGCCGGCGGCCATGCTGGCGGCCACCAGGAAGCACAAATAACAGCATCGCGCCGATCAACGCCGCCACCCCCTCCGGCAACCGTCGTCCCAACCATGCGGAGACGGCATGCGACGGCCCGAGCACGGCGATCGCGATCCCTGGCAGCACCCACATCGCCACGGTGATGGCGAAGGCCGCCGCCGTCGACCACTGCCCCGCCGTCCACGATCCGAGATTCGATCGTTCTCGGGCGACATAGTCCGCCACGCCATCGAGCCGCTCGATGCCCGCCGGAAAGAGTCGCACGAGCACCACGACCGCCACGGTGGCCAGAACCGCAACGAGCGGCACACCGATCATGCACCACTCGAGGAACGACACCGCCACGCCAAGCTGATCGCGGATGAACCCAAGACCGATCAGGTTCGGTGGTGTGCCGATCGGCGTCGCGAGACCACCGATCGACGCGGCAAAGGCGACGCACAAAAACAGTGCCGTGGCGAACCCCGGCTCCGACCGCCGTGCCCCCTGCCCTGCCGCCGACTCGACGGCCGCGAGGATGCCGGAGACGATCGCCATCATCATCGCCGCCGTGCACGTATTGGAGATGAAGGCGCTGATCAGCACCGAGACGAGCGCGACGGCTGCGAGAATCCGATGTGGTCGCTCGTCCACCCACGGCACCGAAAGCACGGCATATGCCAGCCTCCGATCGAGCCCGTGCAGCCGGATCGCCTCCGCGAGCAGAAACGAACCGATGAAGAGGAAAATGAGCGGATCGGCGAACGGCCGAAACACTTCCTTGGCGGGCGCGACCCCGGCCACCACGCAGGCCACGGCCCCGAGCAGCGCCGTCACCGCCAACGGCAGCGCCTCCGTGACCCAGAGCACGATCACGGCGACGAGAATCGGCGCGAGCACCTGGGCTTCCGGGGAAAGATTCATGGCCACACTGTAACGCGCAGGCCAACTCGCCCAATCCGGTTACGGGTGACCCGTGCCCCGGGCCTGCGCGGGCGCGTTGAACACGCGCATCATGAGACCGCTTCGGAACGAAGCGGACTACACGGTCGCCCGGAGGTGCGACCGCCCCACGCCCGCAGAGCCCACGAATGGCCCTGCGGGCGTGAAACTAGTACGTCTTGCCGAGCGCCGCCTGGGCCGCTGCCAGCCGGGCCACCGGCAGGCGGAACGGCGAGCAGCTCACGTAGTCGAGCCCGACGTGGTGGCAAAACACCACCGAGTGGGGATCGCCACCGTGCTCGCCGCAGATGCCGAGCTTGATGTCCTTGCGGCTCTTGCGGCCCTTCTCGACGGCGATCTTCATGAGCTGGCCCACGCCCGTGGCGTCGATCGACGCGAAGGGGTTGGCCTTGAAGATGCCTTCGTCGGTGTACTTCTGAAGGAAGGAGCCCATGTCGTCTCGGCTCATGCCGAGGCAGGTCTGCGTGAGGTCGTTCGTGCCGAACGAGAAGAACTCGGCCGTCTCGGCGATCTCGTCGGCCGTGAGGGCGCCGCGCGGGATCTCGATCATCGTGCCGACCATGTACTTGATCTTCTGCCCGGTCTCCTTCTGCACCTGCTCGGCGACCCGGTGGACGATGTCGACCTGGTTGTCGAGCTCCTTCTTAAAGCCCACGAGCGGAATCATGATCTCCGGCTTCACCTTGATGCCGTCCTTCTGCACCTTGGCGGCGGCCTCGAAGACCGCGCGGGCCTGCATCTCCGAGATTTCCGGATAGCTGACGCCGAGGCGGCAGCCGCGGTGGCCGAGCATCGGGTTGAACTCGTGCAGGGCGTGCACGCGGGCGGCCACCGTCTCGACCGGGAGGCGGAGCTTCTTGGCGAGATCGGCCTGGGCCTTCTCGTCGTGCGGCACGAATTCATGCAGCGGCGGATCGAGGAAGCGGATCGTAGCCGGGCGGCCGTCGAGGGCGCGGAAGATGCCCTCGAAATCGTCCCGCTGGTAGGGGAGCAGCTTGCCAAGCGCCTCGCGGCGGGCGTCGAGCGAGTCGGCGAGGATCATCTCCCGCATCGCGTCGATGCGGTCGCCCTCGAAAAACATGTGCTCCGTCCGCGTCAGGCCGATGCCTTCGGCGCCGAAGGCGATCGCATGCCGCACCTGCTCGGGAGTGTCGGCATTCGTGCGGATGCCGAGCTTCCGGTGCTTGTCGGCGAGCTTCATGATGAAGTCGTAATACTGGAAGACCTCCGAGTCGGCCGGCTTCATCGTCCGGGCGATGAGCACCTGCTTGAGCTCGCTGTCGGCCGTCTTGATGCCGCCGGCGAAGACCTCGCCGGTCGAGCCATTGATCGAGATCGCGTCGCCTTCGCGAAGCGTCTTGCCCGCGCAGGTGAGCGTGCCCTTGGCATAGTCGATCTGGATCGCACCGGCACCGGCCACACAGACCTTGCCCATCTGCCGTGCGACGAGGGCGGCATGGCTCGAGACACCGCCGCGGCTCGTGAGGATGCCCTCGGCGGCGATCATGCCGCGGAGGTCTTCGGGAGAAGTCTCGACGCGGGCCAGGACGACCTTCACGCCCTTGTGGGCGAGTTCCTCGGCCTTGGCGGCCGTGAAGACGAGCTGGCCGGTCGCGGCGCCGGGGCCGGCGGGCAGGCCCGTGGTGAGCAGGCGGCCGCTCTTCTTGGCCGCCTCGGAGTCTGCCCGGTCGTAGATCGGGGCGAGCAGCTGCGAGAGGGCGTCGGGATCGGCCGACTGGATCGCATGCTCGGCCGTCATGAGCTTCTGCTTCACCATGTCGTGGGCGATCTTCACGTAGGCCAGCGCCGTCCGCTTGCCGTGCCGCGTCTGCAGCATGTAGAGCTTCTTCTTCTCGACGGTGAACTCGAAGTCCTGGACGTCGCCGAACTTCTTTTCGAGCGTCTGGCGGACCTTCTCGAGCTGCTTGTAGGTGCCGGCGAACATCGGCTCGTGGGCCATTTCGGCCACGGGCTTCGGCGTGCGCACGCCGGCCACCACATCTTCGCCCTGGGCGTTGACGAGATACTCGCCGTAGAAGACGTCTTCACCAGTGGCGGGATCGCGGGTGAAGGCCACGCCGGTGGCGCAGTCGTCGCCCATGTTGCCAAACACCATGCTCTGGATGTTGACGGCGGTGCCCCATTCATCGGGGATCTTGTACTTGCGGCGGTAGATGATCGCCCGCTCGTTCATCCAGCTGCCGAAGACGGCCCCGACGGCCCCCATCAGCTGCTCGAACGGATCCTGCGGGAAGCCCTTCCCGGTCCGCTCCTTGATGAGGTGGAGATACCGCTTGATGAGCTCGCGGAGGTGGGATTCGTCGAGATCGGTGTCGTTGTGGATGCCGAGCTGGTGCTTCAGGCCCTCCATCGCGGCTTCGAAGGGATCGTGCTCGTTTTCGTGCCGCTTCTGTACGCCCATCACCACGTCGCCATACATCTGGATGAAGCGGCGGTAGGAGTCGTAGGCAAAGCGGGGATTGCCGGTGGCCTCGGCGAGCCCCTTCACGGTCTCGTCGTTGAGCCCGAGATTCAGGATCGTGTCCATCATGCCCGGCATGCTGTCGCGGGCACCGGATCGCACGCTCACGAGCAGGGCGTTGCGCGGATCGCCGAACTTCTTCCCCGTCTCCTTCTCCATGAGCTTCATGGCGGAGGCGACCTCTTCCTCGAGGCCCTTGGGAAACTTCTTCTTGTTATCGTAGTAGTCGATGCAGACCTGTGTCGTGATCGTGAAACCGGGGGGCACCGGCAGGCCGATCTTGGTCATCTGCGCCAGGTTGGCCCCCTTGCCGCCGAGCAGCGGCTTCATCGTGCCGTCGCCATCGCACTTCTTGGCGCCGAAGTAGTAGATCATCCGGCCCGGCTTCGCCCCCTTGCCGGCCCCCTTGGACGACTTCTTGTCTGCAGACTTCTTGCTGATGGTTTTGACCATTGGGGGCGGAGACCTTTCCTGGTGGATTCTGTCGATATTTCCGAAGAAAACTTCGACGAATCTACGTTCGTGGAAGGGGGCCGTCAACGACCACCCCAGCCCCCCCAAACCAGCATTCGCCACCGTGATTCGGCCCACCCCCGACGGCTATACTTTCGTGTCGCCCGAGAGACTCACCTGCATGAAGCGGCTACGAATCCTCCTCCGAACGGTTGCCGGGGTGATTCCCCTCCTCTCGCCGGTGGTGTGCCACGCGGCCGGAGCGGGCCCCGACTTCAACCGCGACATTCGGCCGATCCTGTCGCACAACTGCTTCGCCTGCCATGGGCCGGACGAGCACGACCGCCGGGGAGGCCTCAGGCTCGACGACCGCGAAGCCGCGATCTCTGAACTTGAAAGCGGCTCCCGTGCCATCGTGCCTGGCCGACCCGACGAGAGCGAACTGATCGCGCGGATCCACGATACCGATCCCGACACGATCATGCCGCCGCCTGAGACGAACCACGTGCTCACGGCCGATCAGAAGGAGACGCTCGCCAGGTGGATCGCGGCGGGCGCTCCGTATGCCCCCCACTGGGCCTACGTGCCGCCCCACGCACACGCGCCACCGGCGGCGAAGCGGACCGACTGGGGAACGTCGTGGATCGACACATTCATCCTTGGACGACTCGAGGCCGAGGGCCTCGGCCCCGCTCCCGACGCCGATCGGCTCACGCTCGTCCGGCGAGTCACGTTCGACCTCACTGGCCTGCCGCCCACGCCCGCCGAGGTCGAGGCCTATCTCGCCGACACACGGCCCGACGCCTTCATGGTTTTGATAGACAGGCTCCTCGCCTCGCCCCGCCATGCCGAGCGGATGGCCGCCTGGTGGCTCGATCTCGTCCGCTATGCCGATACCGTCGGCTACCACGGCGACCAACCGCACAGCACGTCCCCCTATCGCGACTGGGTGATCAAGGCGTTTCTCGACAACGTGCCGTTCGATCGGTTCACCGTGCTGCAACTCGCCGGCGACCTCGTGGGCCCGGCCGCCGGAGAGCATCCCGAAGACCCCGTGCTCGCCAGCGGCTACAACCGGCTCCTGCAGACGACGCACGAGGGCGGACTGCAAATCAAGGAATACCGGGCGATCTACCAGGCCGACCGGATCCGCAACGTGTCGGGCGTGTGGATGGGGGCGACTGTGGGCTGCGCCCAGTGCCACGACCACAAATACGATCCCTACACGAGCCGCGATTTCTACTCGCTCGGCGGCTTCTTCGCCGACATCGACGACGAGAAACACATGGCCAACGGGGGCTTCGGCGGCCAAAACCTCAACGCGCTGCCGACGATCCGCGATCCCGAGATCACGCTCGTCGGACCGTTCGACCGTGACCGCGCCGCCGAAATCGACGACCGCATGCACTCGCTGCGCACGGAACTGCCACCGCTCGTGCTGCCGCCGCGGGCGCAGCCCGAGGAGCCCGAGCCGGAAACGGTGGTCGCCAAGCGACTCGAACTGCAGCGGCTCGAGGCCGATCGCAAGGCCCTCAACCGCAAACTCATGGTCACGCGGGCGCTCAAGGAGCCGCGGCAGGTGCGGTTTCTGCCCCGCGGCAACTGGATGGACGAAACCGGCGCGGTCGTCGAACCGGCCGTCCCGTCGTTTCTCGGCAAGCTCGACACCAAGAGCCGGCCCTCCCGCGCCGATCTTGCGGCCTGGCTCGTGCGGCCTGTCGCGGACGGGGGCGTCGGCGAGTTGACGGCGCGGGTGACCGTCAACAGGATCTGGTCGCTGTTTTTTGGCGCCGGCCTCTGCCGCAGCGCCGGCGACTTCGGCGGCCAGGGGGAACTGCCCGATCATCCCGAATTGCTCGACCGGCTCGCGATCGAATTCATGCGCACAGGCTGGAACATCCGCGATCTCGTCCGCACGATCGTGACAAGCCACGCCTATCGGATGTCGTCGGATGCCTCGCCCGAACTTCTCGCCCGCGATCCCGACAACCGCCTGCTCGCCCGACAGGGCCGCTGGCGGCTGCCGGCGGAGGGCGTCCGAGACACCGCCCTCTTCACAAGCGGCCTGCTCGTCGAGCGGCTCGGCGGCGAAAGCGTGCATCCTTACCAGCCGGCCGGCTACTACCGGCACCTGAATTTCCCACAGCGGGAATACAAGGCCGACGACGACTCGCGGCAGTGGCGCCGCGGGCTCTATGTGCACTGGCAGCGGATGTTTCTCCATCCACAGCTGCTCGCCTTCGACGCGCCCAACCGCGAGGAATGCACGGCCTCACGGATGCGGAGCAACACTCCGAAGGCGGCGCTCGTGCTCCTGAACGACCCGACCTTCGTGGAGGCGGCGAGAAGGCTTGCAGAACGCTCGCTCCGAGAGGGAGGCTTGTCCGACCAGCAGCGGATCGCCTTTCTCTGGCGGCAGGCCGTCTCGCGATCGCCCGACGCCGACGAACTGCGGCTCGTGCAGGGCCTCGTCGATCGCCGCCGCGCCGAATACGGGGCGGATCCCAAGGCGGCCGGCGCCTTGCTGGCGACGGGCATCGCGCCGCGCGACACGACCCTGAACGAAATCGAACTGGCCGCCTGGACCGCCGCGGCCCGCGCGGTCTTGAACCTCCACGAGGCCATCGCGAGGTATTAGCCATGAATGATGGTGATGCGATCCACCGCCGCACGTTCCTGGCCCGCTCGGGCCTCTCGCTCGGCGGCGCCGCTCTCTCGGGCCTGCTTGCTCGCGACGGGCTGGCGGCGACCGCGGGCGGCGGGCAATCCTCCGCCGGCGATCGCTATCCCGGAGCCATCCACCCGCTCCACCATCCGCCGAAGGCGAAGGCCGTGATCTTCCTCTGCCTCGCCGGCGGCCCGAGCCACCTCGAGACGTTCGACCACAAGCCGCTGCTCGCCGAACTCGACGGCAAGGAGATGCCCGAGAGCGTGACGGCCGGCCAGCCGATCGCGCAGCTGCAGGGGCAAAAACTGATCTGCCTCGGGCCCCGCAAGAGCTTTTCCAGGCGCGGCGAGTGCGGCGCCGAGGTGAGCGATTATTTTCCACAGCTCGGCGGCCTCGCCGACAAATACGCGATCGTGCGGAGCATGGTCACCGAGCAGATCAACCACGATCCGGCCCACACCTTCATGAACTGCGGCACGGCGCTCTCCGGCCGGCCGAGCATGGGCGCCTGGGTGACCTACGGCCTCGGCAGCGCGGCCGACGACCTGCCCGGCTTCGTCGTGATGACGAGCAAGATGGGCCGCAGCCCGCAGCCGATCGCCGCGCGGCAGTGGCATTCGGGCTTCCTGCCGGGGCAGTTTCAAGGGGTGGAGTTCGCCACGAGCGGGGCACCGGTGCATTACGCGGCCAATCCGGCGGGCGTGTCGGCCGCCCATCAGCGCGACCTCATCGACACGGTGGCGGCGCTGGAGCACCACCGGCTCGGATCGCTCGCTGATCCCGAGATCGCCACGCGGATCAAGCAATACGAACTCGCCTTTCGGATGCAGTCGAGCGTGCCGGCGCTCGCCGATCTCTCGGGCGAAACGGCCGAGACGCTCGCCCTCTATGGCGCCGAGCCCGGGAAGGCGACGGTGGGCACCAACTGCCTCATGGCGAGGCGGCTCGTGGAGCGGGGCGTGCGGTTCGTGCACCTCTACCACAGCGACTGGGACCACCATGGCAACATCAAGAGTCACATGGACGAGATCTGCCCGCCCACCGACCGGGCCGCGGCGGCCCTGCTCACCGACCTCGAACGGCGCGGGCTCCTCGACGAGACGCTCGTCGTGATCGGCGGTGAATTCGGCCGCACGCCGATGGGCCAGGGGAAGGATGGCGGCATCGGCCGCGATCACCATATCAAGGGCTTCAGCATGGTGCTCGCCGGCGGCGGCATCCGCCCCGGTATCACCTACGGTGAGACCGATGACTTCGGCTACAACGCCGTGAAGGACATCGTGCACGTCCGCGACCTGCATGCCACGATGCTGCACCTTGTGGGCATCGACCACATGCGGTTCACGTTTCCGTATCAGGGGCTCGACTCGAAGCTCACCGGCGTCGAGCCGGCAAAGCCGGTGAAGGCCATTCTGGCCTGACCATTGGCTGCGCGACGGCCGGCCACGGGCACCGCCCGCTCAATCGTGCTTTCCCAGCCACTCCTCGAGCAGGCGGGAGAGGCTGCCGTCCTCTCGCATCCGCAGGATTGCGGTGTTGATCTGTTCGCGAAGCGGGCTGCCGGACGGGAGCCCGAGTCCGAAGTCGAACGACTCGAAGACCGGCCCCACGATCCTGATCGAGCTGGTGTTGGCCCGTGACACCAAAAACATCAGCTGCTGGTTCTCCGACACCACCGCATCGACCATTCCCAGGGCGAGCGCGTCGATCGCGTCGCGGAGCGTGTTGAATTCCAGCGGAATGCACCCCCGCTGCCGCAGGACCGGAATGACCGCCACCGATTCCTGTACACCGACCGTCTTCCCAGCCAGATCGCGTGGCCCATGGATCGTGCCCGTGACCCGTTCGGCCGTCATCGTCGCGGTGAGCACGCTCGTGAACGTCGCGATGAGACCGATGCCACCGACCATCCAGGCGAAGGCGATGAGCCGGCCGAGAACGCTGTCGACATGCTTGTCGTCGCAACCCCCGGTGATGATCGTCGACATGATCCACCAGATCGCCTCCCACACTCCCCGGGGATAGGCCGACGGGAAGGAGCGGTCGTTGCCCCTCCGCTCGAACCACCACAGAAGGTGCCCTGAGAGCACGGCCAGCGCCGCCACGGTCGCCGCGAGTCCCAGCAACTGCCAGGAGAGCATCGGCCGCACGGCCGCGAGGAAGCCCGCCTCACTCCGCTGACGGATGGCGATCCGCAGCCCGGAATGGAAGATGGGGTGGGTGAGATCGATCAGCCGTTCGCTATCCTCCGTGATCGCGATCGGCCCGAGCACGACGTCGGCCTGGCCCGACGTGAGCATCTCGAGCATTCCGGGGATGTTCGACGCACGCACGAACTCCGTTTCCACGCCCAGCCGCCCTGCAAGATCCTCCCAGATGTCGACCATGACGCCGACAGGCCGATCGCCCTCCCATTCAACGGCGGAGGCGATCGGCATCACGCCGACCTTCAGCCGCTCCGCCGTGGCCGCGACACCATCGCCGGATGCGAAAAGCCCGAGCATGACCCCTGCGACCCAGGCCGTCAGGCCATGAACCCACCTCGACATCCTCTCGCACACATCACTCATCGAATCCTCCTTGTCACGGCGGCCCCCTGCACGAGCGCCGCACCGACGGCCACGGCGATCGCAGCGGCCATCACCGCCCAGGTCGGGAAGCCCGACATCGCCGGGAGATCGCCCGTGGCCGCGTCGAGCACCATCTCCGGGGGACAGTTCGAGAGCATGAGCATCACAAGCGGCATGCTGTTGTGAACCATGTGGCCGATGATCGCGGGAATGATGCTCCCGGTGGTGATCGTGATCCAGCCGAGCACCGCACCGAGCACGAAGGTCTGCGGCATCCGTTCCGGAAGGACGTGGGCCACCGCGAAGAGGAGGGCCTGCGCGAGCACCGCAATCGTGACCCGTGCCGCCGTCCGACGGCGGCCGGCGAACGCCGAGAGTGTCCATCCGCGGAAGAGAAGCTCTTCGCAGACGGCCGGCACTCCCGCGATCAGCAGCCACGACAGCCACCGCGGCTGCATCCGAATCAGGCCGATAAGCTTGGCCGAAAGCGAACGGGCCTCGTCGGAAAGGGCATCGCCGCGAAACGCCAGCAGCGCCGCGGCGCCAAGCACGAATACGCCGGCCCCGAGCAAGCCCGCACCGAGCACGGCCTGGCCTGCAGACAGCGAACCGCCGCGGCCAGGGCGGCGGAGCGAAAAGGTCTGCTTCACATCGACCCGCTGCCACCAGAGCAGAAGCCCCAGGGGAAGAAGTACCGTCGTGGCCTGCTGCACCGGAATCGCCCGCAGCAGATCCTGCGGCATGAAAGCCTGCGCGTACCAAAGCCCTGCAAGCCCGACGATCGCCGGGATGGCTCCCTGGACGAGTGTCGGGAGATCGCGTCGCGTGGGGCGGGACAGCGGCTGCCCCGCCGTGTCCTGGCCTCGGAAGAGAATGTCTTCGTCGGTCAGCATGAACGCGGTGATCCGCAAGAGCAGCCATGTGATCACAAGCGACGATGCAAGCGACAGAAAGAGCGGCATGGCGATCGAGGTTTCATCGCCACCACTATCGCCGCCCCCCACGAACGCCGCATGCGACACGAGCACGTGGCCGACGAAGGGCGCCGCAGGCACCAGGCCATCGATCCGCATGCCCGGCAGGAGGGCCGCGCCGGCCAGCGAACTGGCCAACAGGATCACCGGCGTGAGCGTGTTTTGCGCCTCCTTGCCGCTCTTGGCGGCGGTCGTCACGGCCAGGCAGGTGGCCGCTCCGACGGCCGCCAGCCCGACGAACACGACGAGCGTGACGCCGATGCCACCCGCCGTGGCAAGGGCCAAAGATTGCGACGGTCCCGTGGCGAGCAGCCGCAGCGAGACGGCGCTGGTGCCGGCGATCGACGTCACGTTCGCGACCAGCGTGGCGAGCGTGATCGCGAAGACGGCGAGGAATTTTCCGAGAACGATTTCGTGGGCCGAGCAGGGAGCGATCAGGAGCGTTTCGATCGTTCCCCGCTCCTTTTCGCCGGAAATGGCGTCGATGGCCGGGTAGAAGGCGCCGGTGATCGTGAGAACCGCCAGGAGCACGAGCACGCCTCCGGCGACGGTATTGACGATCTCACCGACCGGCAGGTCTTCCTTCGGCGGCTCACCGACGATTCGAACCGCGATCGGCTCGAGCACGCTGTCCGGCAGCCCCTCCGCCTCGATGCGACGGCGCCGCATCTCCTTGGCGAAGCTCTCCATGAGTGCGAGGAATTGACGCCGTTCCGCCGACGTCGGCGGCTGGATGATCGAGGCCTGGACCGCCAGCGGGACCGTCCCACGGCCGTCGAGCTTCCCGGCCACGCCGGCCTCGGCATGGAGCCACAGGTCGGCGGCCCCGGAATCGATCACCTCATGGGCGATCGCCTGAGGAACCTCCTCGAAGACGGCCTCCGACGGCCACCCGACCCGATCCTTGGAATCGGTGGCATCGATCACCGACCGCACCCGATCGATGAACCCTTGGGCATCGGGCCCCGACACCGCGACCGTGATTTTCGTCGGTGCATGCCTCGCCTCCGCCTCGATCGTCGCCGTCCGCAGGCCGAGCGTCGTCGCCAGGGCGAGGATCGGATAGCTGATCATCGGGAGAAGGAGCGTGATGACGAGCGTGCGACGGTCGCGGACGAATTCGAGCAACTCGCGGCGGGCGACCCACCCGGCGGCCCGCCACCGCGACCAGAAGTCTCCCGCTGGCTCGACCCCTCTCATGCCTGTCTCCTTCGGCTCACGGCCTCGAAGAAGGCATCCTCCAGTTCGGCCCCGTCGCCCACGAGCTCCTCACGGGTGCCCGCCGCGACGATCCGGCCCGCATGGATGATCACGAACCGGTCACAGCGTCGCTCGATCTCGTGCAGACGGTGGGTCGAGATCAGGATCGCGTGCCCCTCCTCGCGGAGCCGGGCCAAGAAGGCCAGAAGGTCGCGGGCACCGAGCACGTCAAGCGCGTTGGTCGGTTCGTCGAGCACCAGCGCCGGCGGATCGTGCACAAGCGCCCGACCGAGCGACACACGCTGCCGCTGCCCCGACGAAAGCCGACCCGCAGGCCGATCGGCGCACGGGGCAAGATCGAGCACGTCGAGGAGCCGGCCGACCCGGGCCTTGGTGGTCTCGCCATCGAGGCCGTGCAGACGGCCGAACGACGTGAAGATCTCGCGCGGTGAAAGCCGGTCCGGCACGCCGGTCGTCGCCGACACGTATCCGAGGTGCCGTCGGACACCCACGGGGTCGGTCAGCACGTCGTGCCCCGCCACGCGGGCCGTGCCAGATGTGGGCCGCAGCAGCGTGGCGAGCACCCGCAGCGTGGTCGTCTTGCCCGCGCCATTCGCACCGAGCAGGCCCACCATCTCACCCGGCGCGACCTGCAGCGACACGCCGTCCACCGCGTGCACCACGCTGCCGTCGCTGGCCCGGTAGTCCTTCACCAGATCGACGACCTCGATCATCTCATACCTCTTCGCTCGGCGGAAACTGCCGCCGTTCGAGAATGAAGAGGGCCACGGCCAAGAGCACGGCGGTGAGGATGAAGACGGCGAGCACTTGCACCCAGCCAGGCTGCAGATCGACCAGCAGCTGGATTTCCACGGGCAGGTTTCGACGCCATCCCATCCACTCGACGAGCAGGCTGCGCAGCCGCAGGCTCACGGTGGCCTGATTCACCAGGGCCGGCATCACTCCTGCAAGATACTCGACCGTGAGCCCCACGCCCACACTGGCCACGAGCGCCCGCTTCGGCATGATCACCGCCGGCAACGAGAAGAGCGCTGCCCGCCCGAGGCACGAAAGGATCACCAGGCCCGTGATCGTCGCGGCCACCTGCTCCGGGTGCCTGACCTTCGTCACCGCCAGCGCCAGGCCCAGCGCGATGATCGCGATGGTGCCGGTCCACACCACTGCGGCAAGATAGGTTCCCAGGAGGAGTGCCTTGCGTCCGCCGGGCCGCACCGTCACGTGCACCCACGTGCCCCGCTCCAGTTCGTCGGCCACCGTCGGGCACATCGTGACCAAGAGCCCAAGCATGCAGAGCCCCTCGGGAATGAGCACGTAGAGGAGCACGACCGCGAGATCGGGATCGAGCCGCCCACGGGATGCACGGGCCGCGGCCAGCATCACCGCCGCCGGGAAGACAGCCCCAAGCGCGGCCATCGCCAGGCGAGGCAGCGTGAGCAGGCGCCGGAGCTGGAAGCAGGCGACCGCCACGATCGATGATCGTACCGATCCTTCGGGGCGATCCGGCGGCTCGCCGGTCGCGAGGCCGGCGGTGGGTGCGATCATGGCCCGACCCCCCGATGCAACGGCACGAGCCGGCCGAAGATGCCTTCGAGGGAGCGGTCCGCCGGCACCACCTCGGTGATCGCCAGCCCACCGTCGGCGGCCTGCTGGGCGGCCGACACGACAGCCGCCGGCTGCCGCGTGGCCACGACGACGACGTTGCCCGGTTCGATACGGACCGATTCCACGCCGTCGCTCCGCCATGCGATTTCGGCGAACCGTTGGGGCGGCACACACCGCACCCGCACCTCGGCCGGCAGCGAATCGATGAGCCCACGGATCTCGCCGGCCGCGCCGCTGGCGACGAGCCGCCCCCCGAGAATGACCGCCAGCCCCGCATCGAGCGACTCGACCTCGTGGAGGAGATGGCTCGCCACGATCAGACTCCTCGAAACGGCCCAGCTGCGAACCAGATGCACGAGTTCGTGACGGGCCACGGGATCGAGCCCGACGAAGGGCTCGTCGAGGACGAGCAGATCGGGGTCGTGGGCGATCGCACCGGCGAGTTTCGCCCGCTGCCGCATGCCTTTGGAAAGCGACACGAGCGGCCGACGCGATGCCGAACCGAGGCCGACCTGGTCGACCGCCCGGTCGGCCCGGCGATCGGCCTCGCGACCGGTGAACCCGGACAGCCTCACGAGGTACCGCACCCACTCCTGTGGTGTCGCATGCCGTTCGCCGAGATCGGCCGCGGGGCAATAGCCGATCCGCCGCAGGATCCGCGGGTTGGCGAAGGGCGGCCGGCCGAAAACCTCGACGGATCCCATCGTGGGCCGCAGCTGCCCCGTGACGATCCCGAGAAACGTCGTCTTGCCGGCCCCATTGGGCCCGAGGAGGCCGTGAGCCCCCATGTCGATGTCGACCGTCACGTCGTTGACGCCGATCACCGAGCCATAGAGCTTCGTCAGATTCCTGATGCGGATCATGATCGCCCCTTATGCCCGTGCCGGCGCATCGACCCGCCGCCAGAGAATGACGACCGACACGACGCACAGCGCCAGCAGCGCCACCAGCGGCGGAATGATCGCCGAGGGCCGTCGCTCGATGCCGAAGATCCATCCTTGGATAACGCCGAGGGAATGATAGGGGGACACCCAAGCCCATCGGTCGATCGATGGATCGAGTCCGGCAGCCCGGGCGAACCATCGGAACTTCCTCGTCGTCGCCCCCGGTGCGGTCATGCCTGCAGCCGCGCTGTCGGCCGCATCGAGATCACCGTGGATTCCTGGCTCGTTGACGGCGGCCATCAGATCGGCCGTCGCGAGCGATGAATGGGCGATCCAGCAGGCGGCCCAGGTGGCAAACCAGGCGAAGCTCGCGATTCGGCTCTCCGCCGTGAGTGACGAATACGCGAGCGCCAGGAGCGCCGTCGGCACCATGAGCACGATGCTCGAAGCGATCACCTTGAGCGGCAGATCCCAGGTCGCCAATGCCACCGTGACACTCGGGCTCACGAGCACGCCCATCAGCCACAGCGAGACGGCCGGCAGCAACGTGATCCCACCGATGATCGCGGCGAGTACCAGCCCCTTGCCGAGGATGTACTCCAGCCGGCCAACCGGTCGCGTGAAATAGACCAGCCACGCCTTCGCCCGAAGGTCCCTGGAGATGAGCGTCGGCGCGACCAGCCCCACGACGACGGCCAAGAGCACCGCCTGCGGCGCCCTCACGAACGCCAGCAGCAGCCGCGACCAGACCAGTCGCCTGGTCCGAACGATCTCCTCGGCCTCGGTGGCAGGGGCGTCGGCTCCACTGGAATGGCCGAGCGTGTCGGCCAGCACGGTGCCGAGCATGCCGACGCCGTCGAGGTTTCGGCCAAGGCGGGCCCCCTCACGCATCGACGTCAGCCGCCCCTCTTCCACGGCCTGCTCGAAGGCGAAGAAACTCGCCGCGAAAAAAAGTGCCGGGCTCCAGGCGAAGAGCAACGCCCTGCGGAGCCACCGGCTCGTCCACGCCAGACGGATGCCGGTCGTGGCGATCACGCCGATGGCGTGGCCGGGGCCCCGGCGGACGCCATCCCAGCCGCGGTAGCCGACGTCATGAAGTGGCATGGGTCGGCTCCCTCGGTGACTCGATGGCCTCCATGAACACCTCCTCGAACGGCCGGTGGGTCGGCGCCAGCGACCGCACGGCGACGCCTGCCTCGCGGGCCGCCCGCCATATGGCCGCGACCCCGGCTTCGTCGGTCGCCGGAAAGATCACGGCTCGTTCATCCGCCACGCGGGCCACGATCCCCGCCTCCGCCATGCACCGGGCCAACGGCTCGACCGGCCCCGTCACCTCCAGCCGCATCTCCGCGGCGCCCGGCCTTGTCATGGCCTCGATCGAACCGGCCCGCCGCACGCGGCCTCCGGCCAACACGATGACATGGTCGCAGATCGCCTCGAC
>JBJTDB010000288.1:0-643 GCA_046092145.1 Planctomycetia bacterium
CGTGCCCGCGTCGGGGGCCGCCGAGTTCCATCCGGCCGAGGGCCTTCCGATCGGGTTCGTGCCCGACGTGGAATACGATCAGTGTTCGCTCCAGCTCGCGCCCGGCGACCGGATTTACTTCTACTCCGACGGTGTGCCCGAGGCGATGGACAAGGACCTCAATCCGCTCGGGGACGATGCCTTGGCGGAACACGTGACGAAGAGCCGTTCGCAGCCTCTCGACACGAGCGTGGCCGGCCTGCTCGAGACCGTGCAGCAGTGGTGCCAGCCGAAGGGCCCGCTCGACGACGTGTCGATCCTCGGGCTGGAGTGGTTGGGCGGGCGATAGCCCAGCGACCGCCGCCAGACAGCGTGTGTGTTCTTGCACACGCCAATCTCTTGCAATACAATTGCGTGTGGCTATCATGGGGAAACGACGAGGAAAAGCCTCATGCGCATCATCGGCGGCTGGCTGACACGGCTTCTCACGCATGACTTTTTCCCGGGCGTGAACCCATGGGTTTATTGGATCAAGCGGCCGATTTTCGCCCTCGGGGTGGCACTGGCGATCGCCTTGATCTGCGCGGTTTTTGTCAGCCCGGTTGCCCTTGTGTCGTGCGCGGCCATCCTCCTCGTGATCGGGCTCGGCTATGGCTGGCCCCAG
>JBJTDB010000289.1:0-12782 GCA_046092145.1 Planctomycetia bacterium
AACCACAAGTGCCGCCCAGGAAATCCGGCGGCTGGAAGCAACTCGCCCGGCCCGGCTCGGGGCTGCCCACGCCCTCGCGCGGACGTTCGCAGATGCCCTCCAGGCATCTGCTCTCTGCATGTCCGCTTCACTTCGCCATCCATGGCTTCGCTCGCTCCCATAGCCCGCTCGAGGGCGCGGGCAGCCCCGAGCCTTCCCTGATACGGCGAGGCGTCGGGCTCCCCGTATTCCGAGAGCCGGCGTAGCTGGCAAGCGCAGCCATGGATGGCGGAGCGAAACCAGGTCCGAGAGAGCGGAGGGCTGGAGGCCCGTAGCGAACGTCCGGCGACGGAGTACGGGGAGCCCGAAGCCGGGTTGGGCAAGTTGATGCAAAAGGGGCGTCAGGCTTTGCCGTAGCGCGTCGCCATTTCGGCTAGCGTGATGCATGGCACTTTGCCGGCGTTGCCGGCCTGGCCGAATTGCACCATTC
Source organism: Planctomycetia bacterium (assembly GCA_046092145.1). Classification (GTDB taxonomy): domain Bacteria; phylum Planctomycetota; class Planctomycetia; order Pirellulales; family UBA1268; genus CACORA01. The sequence goes on from JBJTDB010000289.1 coordinate 470, forward strand.
GCTCGGCACAGACTTTCTTCATCGCCTCGCGGGACGGCTTGAGGTAGTCACGCGGGTCGAACTTCTCGGGGCTCTCGGCGAGAACCTTGCGGATCGCGCCGGTGATCGCCATGCGGCAGTCGGTATCGACGTTGATCTTGCGAACCCCGTGCTTGATGCCCTTCTGGATCTCTTCCACGGGCACGCCCCACGTCTGCGGCATCGTGCCACCGAACTTGTTGATGATGTCCTGCAGTTCCTGCGGCACGCTCGACGAGCCGTGCATCACGAGGTGGCAGTTGGGGAGCTTCGCGTGAATCTCCTCGATCCGCTTCATCGCGAGCACGTCACCGTCGGGCTTCCGGGTGAACTTGTAGGCCCCGTGGCTCGTGCCGATGGCGACGGCCAATGCATCGACGCCGGTGGCCGCCACGAAGCGGGCCGCCTCGTCGGGATCGGTGAGCAGCTGGTCGTGCGAAAGCTTTCCGCTGGCGCCGTGGCCGTCCTCGGCCTCGCCCTCGCCGCTCTCGAGCGACCCGAGGCAGCCCAGCTCACCCTCCACGGAAACACCCTGCCGATGGGCCGACTGCACGACTTCGCGGGTCACCTTCACGTTGTAGTCGAAGTCGGCCGGCGTCTTGCCGTCCTCCTTGAGCGATCCGTCCATCATCACGCTCGTGAAGCCATGGTCGATTGCGCTTTGGCAGGTGCTCGGCGAGTTGCCGTGATCCTGGTGCATCGCGATCGGGATCTTCGGATAGAGCTCGGCGGCGGCGAGCATCAAGTGGCGAAGGTAGTTGTCCTGGGAGTAGCTGCGGGCGCCGCGGGATGCCTGGATGATGACGGGGCTGTCGGTCTCCTTCGCCGCCTCCATGATCGCCTGGATCTGCTCCATGTTGTTGACGTTGAACGCGGCCAGACCGTAGCCGTTGGAGGCGGCGTGGTCGAGCAGGATGCGCATCGGGACGAGCGGCATGGAACATTCTCCTCAGTCGTGGGCGGGAAACCGATCGGCGGGAGACGAAAGCATAGGATTCCATGCATTTTCCCACAAATGCTCCACGGCGGCGCCCGCGTGATACCATGCGACCGTCACCTCGGCGGCAGCCGGATGCCACGTATGGACCTCAAGCCCACCACCGATCCGTTGAAGAGCTTTCTCTACGTCGTGGGCGGCTGGGCCTGCGTGGGCCTTGCCGTGCTCGGTTCGATCCTGCCGCTGTTGCCGACGACACCCTTCCTGCTCCTGGCCAGCTGGTGTTTCTTCCGCGGTTCGCCTCGCATCCATGCCTGGCTCCACCGCTCGAAGTGGTTCGGCCCGACGCTCGACGACTGGCAGCACTACCACGGCATCCGCAAGGGCATGAAGTATCGCACGGTCGTGCTGGTGGCCGCGGTCGTCGCGGGCAGCCTGCTGCTCAACAGCCTGCCGTGGTGGATGAAGTATCTCGTGCTCGGCCTCGTGGCCATCGGCCTCTACACGATCTGGACGGTCCCCACGCTCCCCGACGACGCGCCCCGGGCCCCGCGCACGCTCGTGGAATAGCCGAGAGCGTGCACCATGGTCAGTGCTCGAGCTTCGCGTCGGGCTCGGGCAGCCAGTGCGTGAGCAGCGCACCCACGAGGGCATAGCCGCCCGCCACACACGCGCCCACCACGGCGATCCGCCCCGGATCGGGGGGCGTCGCCGCGGAGAGCGTCAGCGTGAGCCAGGCCGCGGCCGTGCCGAGGACGCGGCCGCCGATGTTGGCCGCGAAGCTCTCCCCCGTGCCGCGGAGATGTGTCGGGAAGACGTGCGGGATGTAGTTGCCCCAGAAGCTGAACTGGGCCACCGTGAGCAGGCCCGCCGTGAAGATGCCGATTTTGATGAGCGGCATTGATCCCGCGTTGCCGAGTTGCGTCGAAATCCACCAGAAGAAGGCCGGCACGACGACGAGCGCGGGCCACTGAAACCGCCGCAGCAGCGCCCGGCGGCTGACGATCCGCACCGCGGCCAACGCCAGCAGCACGCGGCCCACGAGGCCGCCGATCTCTTGGTAGATCGTCACGCCGGCCACGGCCTCGTCGGTGGCGTTGCCGGCGATACTCTTGAGCTTGCCGGGCGGCGGGGCGGGCTGGCCTGCACGCTCTGCCGCCGCGATCGCCTCGTCCTGAGCAGCCTTCGCGGCTTGCAGGATCGCCGCATGTCCCTTCGGCCCGCCGAGGATCTGCGGCAACTGCTGGATCGCGCCGAAGGCGATGCCATAACTGGCGGCGAAGACCAGCGTGGTCACGATCGTCGTGCGCACGAGGGCCGGGCTGAAGAGTTCTCGGATGCTCGGCCGACGGAGCGTGCCCAAGGCCTTCTTCTCCGCCCAGACCGGGCTCTCAGGAAGAAACGGTCGGATGAGGATCAGCGGCAAGGCTGGGAGCACGCCCGAGATGAGCGTGTACCGCCAGGCGTCGTGCCCGCCATGGATGGCCGGCAGGCTCTCCGCGAATCGGGCGGCCATGACAGTGGCGGCGCCGACCATGAGCCCGCCCAGCGACGAGAAGGCCTGCGTCCAGCCCAGCACCCGCTCCCGCTGCTCACGGTCGGGAAAGAGTTCGGCCAACCAGGCGACCGCCGCGACGAATTCGACGCACACCCCGATGAACACGAGACACCGAAAGAAGAGCAGCTGCGGGAGCGACGTCGCGTAGCCCGCGGCGAACGCCGCGAACGCATAGAGCAGGATGCTGAAGGTGAGCACTCGCCGCCTGCCGAGCAGGTCCGTCAGGTAGCCTCCGACGAGCCCGAACACGCCGCCGGCCAGCGCCGGCACGAAAAAGAGCAGCCTCGCCCACTTCGCATACTCCGGTGAGCCGGGCACGAGGAGCGGCCCGCCTCCCGCCGCCATGCCGCCGAGCGCCGCCAAAGCCGGCTTGATCACCAGCGGCAGCATGAGGAGTTCGTAGATGTCGAACGCGAAGCCCGTCGCCGCGATCACACAGACGAGCCAGCCGGTGAGCGTGAGCCGACCTGAGGCGGTCATGCCCGAGGAAGGCGTGGAGGGGTCGACCGGGCGTGCCATGCGGAGACCTCGCGGACGGGACCAAAAAACGGATTGCCGACCAGGCATGAAAGCCTATCGGCAACCCGGCCCCCCGTCATGGTCGATGCATCACGGTCCGATGGAAGGCGGGCACTTGGCGAGAAAGTCGCGGGGGCCGCGGGTCGTGTAGTAGGGATAGGCGACGGCACCGGATGGCGGGCCGGCGGGAGTGGTCGCCCCGTAGTCGGAGGCGTTGAGGGCGGCTCGCTCCTCGGGCGAGAGGTGGTGTTTGGCGAGCCCGCCGTAGCGGCCGACGTGACGAGGCCGGCAGGTGCCGTCGGCACACTCGTTGCAGCCGTCGGGCCCGCAGGCACCCGTTTGGCAGCCACCTGTCCGACAACCTCCTGTTCGACAGCCACCCGGACCGCACGCGCCCGTTTCGCATGCGCCATCCTCGCAGTTCCCGTGCTGAACATGCTGGCCGTGGGGGCCATCAGTGTTGAGGAGGAAGAGCCGATCGATGATCGAGCACCCGCTGGCAAGCGACATCACCGACATGGCCAGCAGCAGTACGCATGAGCGTTTCATGGCAGTTTCCCGTGGGGCCGAACCGAAACCATCGTTCAGGAATCGGTATCGGTCACACGGGTCGTGCCGATTGAGAAAACCCTGCGGGCGCGAAAATGGGGGGCCTGGAAAACAGAGGCCTTGGAAGCCCCCTGCTACCGGCTGCCGCGGCCCACGATGAGCGAGATGTTCTGCCCGCCGAAGCCGAAGCTGTTGGAGAGGGCATGGTCGCACCGCGCCTCGCGGGCCGTGTTGGGCACGTAGTCGAGGTCGCAGTTTGGGTCGGGGGTCTCGTAGTTGATCGTCGGCGGGAGCACGCCGTCGCGGATCGCCAGCAGGCAGACGATCAATTCCGTCGCACCGGCGGCGGCGATCAGGTGGCCCATCATGCTCTTGGTGCTCGAGACGGGAATCTTGTAGGCCCGCTCGCCGAAGACGGTCTTGATGGCGAGCGTCTCGACCTTGTCGTTGACGTCCGTGCTCGTGCCGTGGGCATTGATGTAGTCGATGTCGGTGAGCCCGAGCCCCGCATCCTGGAGGGCCAGCTTGATGCACGAGGAGGCACCGCGGCCCTCGGGATGCGTGTCGGTGATCCGGTAGGCGTCGGCCGTCGAGCCGTAGCCGAGAATCTCGCCGTGGATGGTCGCGCCCCGTTTCCGAGCGTGCTCGAGCTCCTCGAGCACGATCATCGCGGCCCCCTCGCCGAGCACGAAGCCGTCGCGGTCGTTGTCGAATGGGCGGCTGGCACGGGTCGGTTCGTCGTTCCGCGTCGAAAGGGCCGTGAGCAGGTTGAAGCCCGTGACGCCGAACGGATGGATCATGCTGTGCGTGCCGCCGGAGAGCATGACATCGGCATCGCCCCGGCGGACCAGTTCGACCGCCTCGCCGATCGCCTGGCTGGAGGCGGCGCATGCCGTGAGGCAATTGAGATTCGGCCCCTGGGCGTCGAACATGCCCGCGAGGTGGGCCGCGGGCATGTTGGGCTCCTGCTCGACCTCCGTGAGCGGGTGGAGCGTCTCGAGCCCGAGCTTCGTGAACTTCGCGACGTCGAGCGTGTCGCCCGAGATCGCCGCCATCATCATGTTGGTGAAGGATTCGAAATCCTGCTGCCCCTCACCACTGCCAAGGTACACCCCCAGCCGCGTCGGATCGGAGGGCAGCCCTTTTTCCAGGCCGGCATCCCGCATCGCCTGCAGCGCAGCCCCGGCGGCGAAGCGGGTGTGCCGACCGCAAAACTCCCACCGCTTCGGATCCTCGCCCTCGTCGGCGACGCTCCAGTCGCGCACCTCGGCGGAGATCTTCGTCGGAAACTTGGAGGCGTCGAAGACGGTCGTCATCCCCACGGCCGATTTGGAGGCCTTGAGGTTGCGCCACAGCTGCTCCACCTTCACGCCCAGCGGGGTCACGCAGCCCATGCCGGTGACCACGACCCTGCGCCTGCCGGCACCCATGTGATCTGCGTCCTTCCTCGGGGTTGCGCCGCCGCTGCTCACCAGTCGGGCCGCACCAGCGGCTGCCCGGCCTCGTCGCGGCCGACGTCATAAATATGCATCTGGTCGAGCCATCGCAGCAATTCGTGCGGCTCGAAGAGCTTGGGCACGCCCTCCCCCGGCTCGAGATGGGCGAAGAAAAGCTCGGCCTCCCCCTGCACCGCGTCGCCGACGGTCGTCTTGACGCGGGTGAGCGAGCCGGTCGGCTTCAGATCGACGATCTCCGCATGGAATCGGATCGCGTCGCCGGGCACGGCGTCGAAATGGAAATCGGCCGCGGCCACCTTCGCCAGCACCACCCGTCGGTTGTAGTCGATCGCCTCGGCCACCAGCAGCCCGGCGGTCTGGGCCATCCCCTCGACGATCAGCGAGTTGGGCATGAGCGCCACGCCTGGAAAGTGGTCGTGGAGATGCTCCTCGGCCAAGGACACGTTCTTCACGGCCGTGGCACGCGTGCCCCGCACGAACTCTTCGAAGCGATCAATCCAGAACCACCGCATGGAGCGTGTCCGCGCCGGCGTGTCAGCCGGCCACCTTGCTTTGCACGTAGCGGACCATGTCCTCGACGGTGAGCGTGTTGGCGAAGTTCTGCACGCTCGGATCAGCCTCGAACTTCGTCAGATCGGCGAACGGCATCCGCGCCTTGAGGGCGGCGAGGCCGGCGGCGTTCAGCTTGCCGTTGGCGACATACTCCGTGCTCGACAGCACGTCCTCGGGGAAGAGTTCGCCGCGGGGGATCTTGATGCCGAAGGCCTTCTCGAGACGGAAGACGATGTCGAGGAAGTCGATCGACTCGGCCCCGAGATCACCCACCATCGTCGCGGAGGGCGACACTTCATCCTCGTCAACGCCCAGGGCATCGACGAGGGCAGACTTGACCTTCTCAAAGATTTCATCACGAGTCGGCATCGACTGGCACCTTCGAAAACGGGAAATGCTCCAAAACTCTGACGCCGGTTGTACTGTCGGCCCGCCCGGTTGGGAACCCGAGCCCACCGATGTCGCACCGGCAATGGCCTAAAAACCGTGAAAACCGGCCCGTTTCGTTCGTCACGACCGGGCGAAGGAGGGCGTGTGTGCAAGGCCGGCCGCATCCGGGAGGCCCGGAGACGCCCCTCCATACACGACGCGTCGCTGCGGCTGCCCGCTTCGGGAGGCGGGATGAAGGAGGCTCCAGAGCCTCCTCATTTCGGATCGGACCCGAGCATCGATCGCGTCGCCATAGGGCCGCCGATCGGCCATGTTGTATCGCTCGAGAACGAGCCTCGCGGTCAAACTGGTGCGATCGCCAACGGTGCCGCTGGCCTTGACCTTGGTCGTGGTTTCGTCCTGGGAAAGCACCTCGGCCGTCACCGTGAGGATCCGGCCCGGCTCGACGAAATCGCCATATTTCACGTTCTTCGCCTGCCGCAGCACGACGATGCTGTGGGCGAAATCCTCCCCGAGGCGGATCGTCCATGCCGCGGCCTGGGTCATTGCCTCGAGCATGAGCACGCCCGGCATCACCGGGAAGCAGGGGAAGTGATCAGCGAGATACTCCTCGGAGAGCGAGAGCGTTTTGACCGCGGTGATGCTTTTGCCCGGTTCGATGGCGACGACCCGATCCAGGAGTGTGAATCGCATGCGAATTCCGTTCGAGGTGGAAGTGCTTGAGCTGAACGAGCCGTGATGGCATGCCCCCCGTTCACAGGGGGGTCGAGCGGGAGAGTATATCGTTCGAAGGGGCCCCATTCCCAGCCATGGCGGTCAGTCTGACAACCGTTTTCAGGCCGGCTGCCAGGCTGACAGCCGTCACGACCGGTGCGATCGCGACGGTTTTCCTCCGACCGACCTCGGCGGGCTGTTTCACGGCCGCGAAACGAGGCCTCCACAGCCGCCGACGGCGGCCCCACATCCTCTCGGCACGCTCCTTGCATCGCATGTCCCACGGCGACGACGGCCGGCGCCGTCGCTTGGGCGACGACGGCCGGCGCCGTCGCTTGCCTTTCGGCATCGTCCCGACGAAAGATTGCCCCGCGCTGCCTGCAACGCGGTCGCATCGCTCCAGGGACGGTGTCGAAACCATCACCTTCACCGAGGAGACGATCATGCAAACGTTTCGTGCGGGCTTCGCGCTCCCATTCGAGGAACTGCGTGACGAGCTGGACCGACTGTGGACATCGCTGACGGCGGCTCCGCCACTCCATGGCTGGGGCACCGAGACGCGGACGGGCGTCTTTCCGGCGCTGAACATGCGGGATCGCGACGACGCGATCCTCATTGAAGCGGAACTGCCGGGACTCGACGTGTCCGACATCGAGATCGCCGTCACAGCCGACGAACTCCTGCTCAAGGGCACGCGCCCCGACACCGCTGCGGCGGGCGAAGCCGAGGCGTCGCAGCGGGCCGCCTGGCTGCGGCGCGAGCGAGGCACCGGCTGCTTCGAGCGACGGCTGCAGCTGCCGGTGGCGGTCGATGCCACGCGCGTCGAGGCGTGCCTCGTCGATGGCGTGCTGACCATCACCTGCCCGAAGGCGCCGGAAAGCCAGCCGCACAAGGTTTCGGTGCGGACGGGCTGACGGTCCGGCGGAGTTTCACGAATCGCGATCCACCACAACCACAGGAGATCATTCCATGACCCCATCGATGACCACGCCCCGTGAAAGCACAAAGACCGTCGCCTCGCCGGACCAGCCGGCCGGCGCCCCGCCGACCCTCACCTACCAGCCCAACGTCGATATCCGCGACACGGGCGACGGGGTGCAGATCGTCGCCGACATTCCGGGCGCCCGGACCGACTCGATCAACGTCTCGTTCGAGGACGGCGTGCTCGCCGTGCATGCCGCGGTGCCCCCTCGCGAGCAGCCTGGCCGGCTCCTGCGGCAGGAATACGGCATCGGCGACTACCGCCGGTCGTTCCGCCTCGGCGACGGCTTCGATGCCTCGCAAATCGCCGCGGAATACCGTCGCGGCGTGCTGTCGATCCGCGTCCCCCGCCTTGCGGCGGTCAGGCCTCGGAAGGTCGAAGTGCGAGCCGCCACGGCCTGACCGACCGTTTGGTTTCCCCCTGTGTCACCGTAGAGAAGGAGAGATCGATGAGTCTGATTCCTTTTCGCACGAAGCGCACGAGCGGCATCGAAGCCGGCAACATGGCGACCCTCGCCGATTTCCGCAACGAGATGAACCGCCTCTTCGAGGGATTCTTCAGCCGACCGCTGATGATGCCCACGTGGTTCGAATCGGTGGGGCCGGGGCAATGGATGCCGGCCGTCGACCTGTCGGAGGATGGCTCCCGCATTCACGTGCGGGCCGAACTTCCCGGCATCGCCCCGGAGGATGTCGATGTCAGCGTGTCGGAGGATCGGCTCGTGATTTCGGGTGAGAAGAAGTCGGAGTCGGCGAAGACCGGCAACGGCTGGGCACACCGCGAGAGCCATTACGGCTCCTTCACGCGTGCGATTCCGCTCCCCGAGGCGGTCGATCCGTCGAAGGTGACGGCCCGCTACGACAAGGGTGTGCTGACGATCGAGCTCTCGAAGTCGCCGACGGCCACCTCGAGGAAGGTCCCGGTGGTGACGGCGTAGCGACAGGCAAAGGCCGGTCGCGAGGTGCTATTCTGGAGGGGCCGCGGGATCCTGTTCCCGCGGCCCCTGCTTGTTTCCCGACGGCTCATGGCCCATGCCACTCGTCCTCGATCGCGCCGCCGACCGTTTCACTCGCGTGCCGGGAGTTCCCCTCTCGATCGACCTGCGGGGCATCACGCCCGACCGCGTCGCCGCCCGGCCGGTCGCCGACATCGCACGGATTCCGGTCGAGGCCGACGGCGTCCGCTGCCCGCTCGGGGATGTCTGCGACGTGCGTGGCAGCACCGACGACGGTCGCATCGAGTGCCGCGGCGACTTTTCGCGTGTCCACTGGATCGGGGCAGGCATGCAGTGGGGCGAGATGTCCGTCGAGCGCGATGCCGGTCGGCATGCGGGCGAGGCGATGACGGGAGGCCGCCTGTCGATCGGCGGCGATGCAGGCGATTGGGCCGGAGCCGAGCTTCGCGGTGGCACCGTCCACGTGGACGGCGACGCCGGCGACAACCTCGCCTGTGGCCTTCCGGGAAGCGAGCACGGCATGCGAGGCGGGATGGTGATCGTCGAGGGTCGGGCGGGAGCCTTGGTCGGGGCACGGATGCGTCGCGGCATCGTGGCGGTCGGGGGCGGATGCGGCCCGGCGGCCGCCTTCGAACTGCGGGCGGGCACCGTTTTCGTCATCGGCCGAATCGGCCTCCATGCCGGGCTTGGCATGCGGCGGGGGTCGCTCGTCGCAGCCTCCTCGGCACCCGATATTCCACCCCTCTTCAGCCGCGGGGCCCTCTGGCTCCCTCCGTTTCTGCCCTTCCTGGCAGCCGGCCTTCGCCGCGCCGGATTCACGTCGATCGGCCGGATCGACGACGCATTTGGCCGCCCGTGGCAGCAGTGGCATGGCGACCCTCTGGCGGGCGGGCGCGGCGAGATTCTCCACGCCGTCGCCCCAAACACGGCCGTTTCCTGAGGGCCGCTTCCGCCGCCCCGAGGTTTCGGCTATTCTCTGGGGCTCCGCCGAACCGGCGGATGGCTCCGTTTTCACCCCGATTCAGTCCCATGCCCACGATCAGCCAGCTCGTTCGCAGTCGCCGCCGGCCGAAGCGGAAGTTTTCCAAGTCGCCGGTGCTCGACCGCTGCCCGCAGAAGCGAGGCGTCTGCCTGCAGGTCAGGACGATGACGCCCAAGAAGCCGAATTCCGCGCTGCGGAAGATCGCCCGCGTCCGTCTCTCCAATCAGAAGGAAGTCACGGTCTACATTCCGGGCGAAGGGCACAACCTCCAGGAGCACTCGATCGTGCTCGTTCGCGGCGGCCGAGTCCGCGATCTTCCGGGTGTTCGCTATCACATCGTCCGTGGCGCCCTCGACACGCTCGGCGTGCAGGGCCGCAAGCAGTCCCGCAGTCTCTACGGCGCCAAGAAGGGGTAAGCAGAAGGTTCTCGCATCATGGGAAAGATCACCGCCAGCCGCGAACAGCTTCGTCCCGACCCTCGCTACGGGTCGCTCTTGGCCAGCAAGTTCATCAATTGCCTCATGGAAGACGGCAAGAAGAGCGTTGCCCAGCGGGTCTTCTACAACGCGATGGATATCGTCGCCAAGAAGATCTCCGATGCGGAGCCCATCGAGGTCTTCAACCGCGCCCTTGAAAACGTGAAGCCCGCCGTCGAGGTCCGCTCGAAGCGGGTCGGTGGTGCCGCCTACCAGGTGCCGATGCAGGTCAATCGCAACCGGCAGCAGTCGCTGGCCATTCGCTGGATCCTTCAGGCGGTCCGCGAGAAGAAAGGTCGGGCGACGTTCGAGAAACTCGCCGAGGAAATCGTCGCGGCCTACAAGCGCGAGGGTGCGGCGGTGACAAAGCGTGAGAACGTCCACCGCATGGCCGACGCAAACAAGGCGTTTGCCCACTTCGCCTGGTAACCCCGTTGCGGCTCCAGATCGCGTTCCAGATAGCTGTAGCGACGATCTGACAAACTGAGAACGGTAGGTGAGGGGGTCGGCGAACGCTCGAGGAGCATGGGGCGTATCCTCGCCCTGCGACGAGACTTTTGCCGCCCCCGAGCCGGCGCTACCCTTCGGCTCGGCTCTATCGCACGAGAACCCGTGCCGGCGGCATCATCAGCGGCTGGCCTGAGGTGACGAGCGAGATCGCGTTGATCTGATCGGCAAAGGCCTCCATTCCGGGGAGGCTGCCGAGCACCGAAAGGATCGCCGTCTTCGCGACCGGGGCCATGTCGGCGGGTGTTGATCCCAGGAGTTCCTCGAGAAGGCTCCGCGGCTGCGGAAGCAGCAGCCGCTCCAGTTTTTCCTCCGCCGGCAGCCCGGCCAGTGTCCGCGCCTCGTCGACGGCATCGTCGAGCGTGCCCAGGCGATCGACGAGCCCGAGATCCTTCGCCATTCGGCCGGTGAAGATCCTTCCCTCCGCAAGCTTTCCGAGCTTCTCGGTATCGAGGCTTCTTCCCTCGGCCACCTTCGACGTGAAGAGCCGATAGATGTCCTTCATCGTCGAGAGGAAGGCTTCCCGTTCGTGCTCGGTGAAGGGCGACTGCATCGAAAGCCAGCCGGCATTGCGGCCCTTGCTGACGACATCCGTATGCACGCCCACCTTGTCGAGCGCCTTGCCGACGGCGATCTTGCCCCCGACCACGCCGATCGACCCCGTGAGCGTGCCCGGCGCGGCCACGATCCGGTCGGCGGCGACTGCCACGTAATACCCGCCGCTGGCAGCCGTATCCGAGAGGCTCGCCACCACCGGCTTGTCGGCCCGCTCGGCCTCCCGCCAGATCAGGTCGCTGGTCAGGGCCGATCCGCCGGGTGAATCGATCCGCAGCACGATCGCCGCCACGGTCGAATCCTCGGCCGCTTCCCGGATCGCCTTGATCACGGAGCCGCTTCCCTCGCCGCCGGCGTCGAGGAGCCCGCCCCCACCGCTGCCTTCCCGAATCTCGCCCGTGAGGTGCACGATCGCCACCCGTTTGTCCCGGCTCGTCGTGGACTTTTGCTTACCGCCCGAGAGCATCTCGATCAGCTTCACCATGCCGCCGATGCCCGAAAAGTCGTTGTCGACCTTCTGCACCGCATACTCGCGGGCCAGCGTTGGCTGATCGACTCCGATGCGTGCGGCAAGGCTGCTCATCAGCTCATCCTCGTAGGCGACCATGTCGATCAGCCCCGCCTCGACGGCCGCTTCGGGAGTGAAGACTCCGATATCGACCAGTCCGCGGGCACGATCGAGCTCGAGCCCGCGGCCGGCGGCCACGCGTTCGACGAGCTGCTCGTAGAGGTCGCCCACGAACTGCTCGTATTGCTCGCGAAGCTGGGGGCTCATGGTCTTCCGCGTGAGCGGTTCCCCGGCCCCCTTGAACTCGCCCACCTGCAGAATCTCGGCATCGACACCGAGCGTGTCGAGCATCGCCTTGAAGAAGGTCACCTCCACCCGCACGCCGCTGATCTCGAGCGTCGCCGCCGGGGGCATGGCCACGATGTCACAGGCCGTGGCGAGGCAGAAGTGCACCGGGCTGCCGCCGATCATGTGTGCGGCGACCGGCTTGCCCGACTTTCGAACGCGGGCGATCGCGGCCGCGATCTCGTCGGCACGGGCCCGGCCGAGATCAGGGCTGGTGATGGAGAGGAGCACCCCTTTCACCTTCGTGTCGGCCGCCGCCCGATCAAGCCGCGAGACGATCCTGTGGAGCCGCGGCGCCCCGTCGGCCCG
>JBJTDB010000290.1:0-922 GCA_046092145.1 Planctomycetia bacterium
CCATGGCGCTGTTCGTGCTCGGATTCGGGGACTCGCTTACCGAGATTCTTGACGCACGCCGCGATGACCACGGCCTTCTGCTGGACCAGGAGCGCGTTCCGAAGCGAGTACGCAGCCTGCGGCGACCGGAGGGCCTATGAAGCGTTCGATCACGGTGCATCTCGGCGAGACGGCCCGGCAGGTGGGCACGCTCCACCACGATGCCGCGGGATCACGCGAGCGGTCGGCCTTTGCCTACGAAGAAGCCTGGCTCTGGATGACCGAACCATTCCCGATCGAGCCGGGACTGCCGCTCGTCCGTGGACCGCAGTTCCCGCCATTCCCGCGCAGCGGTGCGATCTTTCACGGGGTGATCGCCGACACCGCTCCCGATGGATGGGCGAGGCAGGTCATCGTGCGGGATCATGCGAAGCGACGGCAGGAAGCGGCCCGGGCGGGCAAGGCGGGGCCGCCGCCGCTCTTATCTGCCGTCGATTTTCTGTTGGCCGTCGATGACCAGAGCCGCGTCGGGGCCCTTCGGTTTCAGGACGAGACGGGGACTTTCTGTCGGGCGACCGAACCAGGTCGGCGAACCGCACCGCCGCTCGTTGAACTCCGCCAGTTGCTCGCCTCGACCCGGGCCGTCGAAACGGCTACCGAGACGGCTACGGATCTCGAATATCTGCGTGGCCGGGGCACGTCGCTCGGTGGCCTGCGGCCCAAATGCAGCGTGATGGATGATGACGGTCATCTCGCGATCGGGAAATTCCCGAGCGTGCATGATGAGCGCGCCATCACCGCGGGAGAGGTGCTGTCGCTACGGCTTGCCCGACGAGCGGGTATCAACGCGGCCGCGGCCCGCCTCGTGTCGAGCGACGGAAGTCCGGTCGCCCTGGTCCGGCGTTTCGACCGGGCGACGGAAGGGCAGCGGATTGCCTATGTC
>JBJTDB010000291.1:0-545 GCA_046092145.1 Planctomycetia bacterium
GACCCACGCCGAAGTGGCCGAGTCGCTCTCCGACCGCGGCTTCGATCAGGCCACGATCTATCGCAACCTCACGGAACTGACCGAATCGAAGATCGTCTCCCGCGTCGAGCTGGGCGACCATGTCTGGCGGTTCGAGATCAGGCGGGCCCATGCGCATGCCGAGGGGGAGGATCATCCGCATTTTCTCTGCACGAGCTGCGGGGAGGTGTCGTGCCTCGATGACGTGAGCGTGGCGATCACGCCCAAGCCGGCGGCCACGAAGCCGGCCGGCGGCCGCAAGGCATCGTCAAAAAAATCGGGCATCCGATCGGTGAACGAGGTCCTGCTCAAGGGCCAGTGCGAGAATTGCAGCGAGTAGGATGAGCGACGTTTGTTCCCGTGACGATTGGCCTCGGGGGCGGGTGCTCGTCCAGGCTGCCACCTACAACGAGCGGGGCAACATCGCGCGGCTCATCGAGGCGGTGCTCGCGGCCGTGCCCGAGGGGCAGATGCTCGTCATCGACGATAGCTCCCCCGATGGCACAGGCGATGTCGCGATGGAGATG
>JBJTDB010000292.1:0-9908 GCA_046092145.1 Planctomycetia bacterium
TCAGAGCCCGCGGTCTTCGAGGAAGTTCAGCAGGTCGGCGACGCGGTTGGAGTAGCCCCACTCGTTGTCGTACCAGCTGACGACCTTCACGAAGTTGCCAAGACCGATCGTATCGACCGCCGAGAAGATGGAGCTGTGCGGGTCGCCCTTGAGATCGGTCGAGACCAGCTCCTTCTCCGTGTACCGCAGGATGCCCTTGAGCGGGCCGTCGGCCGCCTTCTTCATCGCGGCGTTGATGTCGGCCGGCGAGGCGTCCTTGAGCAGCAGCGCCGTGAAGTCGACGACGCTCACCGTCGGGGTCGGCACGCGGAAGGCCATGCCGGTGAATTTGCCCTGCAGGGACGGGATCACGAGACCGACCGCCCTCGCGGCGCCCGTGCTCGAGGGGACGATGTTCAGGGCGGCGGCGCGGGCGTCGCGGAGATCCTTGGCGGCCGTATCGACCGTCTTTTGCGAGTTGGTGTAGGCGTGGACCGTCGTGAGCAGGCCTCGGTCGATGCCCCAGGTCTCGTGCAGCACCTTCGCGACCGGCGCCAGGCCGTTGGTCGTGCAGGAGGCGTTGGAGATCACATGATGCTTCTTGGGGTCGTACATCTCGTTGTTGACGCCCAGCACGATCGTGAGGTCTTCGTTCTTGGCTGGGGCCGAGATCACGACCTTCTTCACGCTGTCGCGCTTGTGGGCGACGGCCTTGGTGGCGTCGGTGAAGAACCCGGTGCTCTCGACGACGATCTGCACGTCCTGCGAGCCCCACGGGATCGCCCCGGGCTCCTTCTCGGCGAACACCTTGATCTTCTGGCCATCAACGATGAGGTCGTTCCCCTCGTAGCCGACCGTCCCCTTGAAGGGGCCGTAGTTGGAGTCGAATTCCAGGAGATGGGCGTTGGTCTTGGCGTCGGTCAGGTCGTTCAGGGCCACGACCTGCACATCCCCCTTGAGGCCGTACTTCTCGTAAATGGCGCGGAAGGTGAGGCGGCCGATGCGGCCGAAACCGTTGATGCCGACGCGGATGGACACGGCAGTTCTCCTGGGGCGGGACTGGGCGGAGGCCGGCATGCACCGCGACGCTGCGGGCGGCCGGCCCCCGGAGGGCGGGCGGAATATACAACGCGCCGAGAGGCCGGCTCAATCGGCCCGCGGATTCCTGCGGTTTTGACTATCCTGTCGGCATGGCTGCCTCCGTCATCGAACTTTCCGGCGTCCGCAAATCGTTCGCGATCCCCGGCGGGGAATCGGTGCCGGTGCTCGAGATCGACTCCTTCACGATGGCCCCGGGCGAGCAGTGCGCGCTCGAGGGCCAGAGCGGCTCGGGCAAGTCGACGCTGCTCCATGTGATCTCGGGGATCATGCGGCCCGACGCCGGCCGTGTGGTGATCGACGGCATCGACCTGACGCGGCTCGCGGAGCCGAGCCGCGACCGGGTGCGGGCCGACAAGCTCGGGCTCGTGTTCCAGCAGTTCAACCTCCTGCCGGGGTTCACGGCGCTGGAAAACGTGCTCGTGGCGATGTCGTTCGGGTCTGGACGGGCCGATCGGTGGCGGGCGACCGACCTACTGGCCGCCGTCGGACTGGCCGACCGCCTCCATCACAAGCCTGGGGAGCTTTCGATCGGCCAGCAGCAGCGGGTCGCCGTGGCCCGGGCACTGGCCAATCGGCCGCGGGTGATCCTCGCCGACGAACCGACCGCCAGCATCGATCCGGCCCACCAGCAGCAGGTGATCGACCTCCTGAAAAACACCTGTGCCGAGCACGACGTGGCCCTGCTCGTGGTGACCCACGCCCCTGAGGTGGCCGGGCAATTCCCTCGACGGCTGCGGCTCGAGAACTTCAACCGCGCGGCGCGCACGGGGGCCACGCCATGACGCTCCTCGGCATCGCATGGCGAAACATCCGACAGCGGGCGCTCACCAGCGGCCTGACGGCGCTTTCGCTCGCGCTCGGCGTGGCCCTCGTGGTCGCCACGCTCGTCACCGGCGGGATCGTCAAGCAGGCTTTCGAGTCGGGCTCGGGGCTGGGCTACAACATGATCGTCGGCGCGAAGGGGAGCCCGCTGCAGCTGGTGCTCAACAGCGTCTACTTCATCAGCAAGCCGATCGAGAACATCTCGTGGAACTTCTACGAGGAGTTTCTTCCGGCCGCCGATCGCGGCGACGGCATCGATGGCACGTTCGCCGCCAGCACGGCCACGGCCGTGCCGATCTGCATGGGCGACTATTACAGAAGCCACCGCGTGATCGGCACCAACGCCGCCTTCTTCGGCAGGCTCACGCGGGGCAACGGCGAGCCCTACCGATTTTCCGCGGGGAAAAACTTCGCGGACGACGATTTCTTCGGCGGCGTGATCGGTGCGGCTGCCGCTCGGAATCTCGGGCTGAAGGTGGGAGACACGTTCGCCCCCACCCACGGGGCCGATGACGGCGCCGTACACGATCCGTTTCATGTGCGCGGCATCCTGGCCAGGACCGACACTCCGGTCGATCGCGGGGTCTTCGTCAACATGGAGGGCTTCTATCTGCAGGACGGGCATGCGAAGCCGTTGGCCGACGGGAGCCCGGCCTCGGCGGAAGCCGTGCCGCATCCCTCGGGGCACGCACCCCTGCCCGAGGCGCAGCGGGAAGTGACCGCGATCCTCCTGGAGACCGCGTCGCTGCCGGGGCTGCCGCCGGAACTGACGAGCATGGGCCTGCGGACCACGATCAACGAGGGGCGGGAAGCACAGGCGGCGCTGCCGATCGCCGAGATCCGCCAGTTGCTCGATCTCTTCGTGAAGCCGCTCGAACTGCTGCTCCTGCTCGTGACGACGCTCGGGGTGATCGTGTCGGCGATCGGGATTCTCGTGAGCATGGTGGGATCGTCACTCGAGCGGAGCCGCGACGTCGCCGTGATGCGGGCGCTCGGGGCCCGTCGGGCGCACGTGCTGGCGACCGTCCTCTTCGAGGCGGTGCTGCTGGCCGGCGTCGGCGGGCTGGCCGGCTGGGCACTCGGGCATGCGATCGTGGCGGCGATCGGGCCGTGGATCACGACAAATGCGGGCGTCTCGGCCAGCATTGTTTCGGCCTCCTGGGCGGAGGCGCTGCTCGTGCCGTTGCTCGTCGTGCTGGCCATCGCGGCGGCCCTGATCCCGGCCATCGCCGCCTACCGCACCGACGTCGCCAAGTGGTTGCAAAACGGCTGACGCCGCGTGGTTCCAGACCCTGGCCGCCGGGGCTCGGAAAGCCTCGGCTCCCCTTTCGGTCCACGCAGCGGATAGACTGATAAGCATGCTTTTCCTCCTGCGAGCGGTGTTTTTGCTGGCTGTGGCCCTGTCGCCTGCCGTGACCAGGGCGTGCCCATTTTGCTCGGCGGTCTCGCTCACCTTCGCGCAGGAGATCGCGCAGAGCGAGGCTGCCGTCATTGCCAAGCTCGTCGAGTCGCCCCCGGCCGCCGCCCTCTCGCCGACGGCCGAAGGGCCGCTCCCCAAGGGAAAGTTCGCCGTCGTCGAGGTGCTCAAAGGGGGTGACCTCGTCGATGCCGCCGGCCACATGGGGGCCGACGGGAAGGTGATCGAGACGATCATGCTCGAGGAAAAGCCGATCGGATCGCTCTATCTCCTCATGGCCGTCGAGCCTCCCAAGCTCGTCTGGTCGAGCCCCGTTCCGGTGAGTGAGCGGGCGGTCGCCTACATCAAGAAACTCGGCGATCTTCCAGAGAAAGGGTCTGACCGGCTCGCCTTTTTCCAGCAGTATCTCGAGGATGCGGACGACACGCTCGCCCGGGATGCCTACGACGAATTTGCCGTCGCGCCCTACGCCGACGTGAAGGGGCTCGAGGATCGCATGGATCCCTCGCAGCTCTTGGCGTGGATCACCAACCCCAAGGTGCAGACCAACCGACGGAGGCTCTATGCCACGATGCTCGGCGTCTGCGGCACGAAGGCCGATGCCGACGCGATCGAGAAGATCCTGGTCGGCACGGACCTCGGCGAGGACAAGGCCGAACTCCGCACCGGTCTCGACGCCCTCATCGCCTGCTACGTCACGCTTGCCGGATCGGATGGCCTCGACCTCGTCGATACGCTCTTCCTCGAGCGGGAGGGCCGGGATGTGCCGTTCACCGAAACCTATGCCGCCGTCATGGCGCTTCGGTTTCTCGGCGAGGAATCGGAGACCGTGCCGCGGGATCGTGTGCTGCAATCGCTCCGGCTGCTGCTCGCCGAGCCCAAGCTCGCCGATCTCGTGATCGCCGATCTTGCCCGCTGGCAGGATTGGTCGGTGGTCGATCGGCTCACGGAACTTTTTAAGACCGCGACCGCCGACAACATCTTCGTCCGGGAACCGATCGTGAACTACCTCCGGGCCTGCCCGCTCCCCGCGGCCGCCGAGGCGGTGGCGACCCTTGAAAAGATCGATCCCGAGGCGGTGCGGCGGGCGGCGACGATGGCCGGGCTGGCCGGTGCGATCGCCGCATCTCCCGCCCCGACGGGTGACGACGACCCCGGCGATCCCTCCTCGGCCGGCAGGACGGCAGGGGACACCGCCACCAGCCCAGCCGATCTTGAAATGGCCAGGCGGGTGGCGCCGGTGCTCGCCGAGGAGGAGCCGAATGAAGCTGCCCCCCCTCGATCGTCCGTCGCCCCGGCGGCCGGGCCCACGGCCGGCCGAAGCATGTCGATCGTGAAGTGGTCCATCTGGGCCGCCGTCGTTCTCCTCGTGGGTATCATGTCTCGAAGGCTGTTGCGGCCGAGTTCAGGGGCCGCCGACTGACGGGTGTGATGATGGCGACGAGCCTCTTTGATTCCACGACGGATGCCGACGTGCGCCAGGACCAGGCGGTGGGCGACGAGGCGTACCGCGCGATCAGCGGCGTGTCGGTGGCTGCGGCGGCGCTGGCGCTCATGTCGCCGCTGGCCTTCCTCGATTGGTGGCTGGCGGTGGTGCCGCTCGTGGGGGCTGTGCTCGGCGGCGTGGCCCTGCGGGACATCGCCCGCCGACCGACCGAACTGACCGGGCGTGGGCTCTCCCGTGGTGCCATGGTCGTGTCGGCGGTGATGCTCGTCTGTGGCCTCGGGTATCGGTCGTATGTCTACGCGATGGAACTCCCCCCGGGCTTTGAGCGGCTCAACTACGCCATGCTCCAGCCCATGCCGGGCGATCCTCCCACGGCCGTGCCGGAATCAGCGACCTCGATGAATGGCCACAACGTGCTTCTGAAGGGCTACATGTATCCCGGCAAACAGCAGCAGGGCATCACGCAATTTCTACTCGTCCGTGATCAGGGCGACTGCTGCTTCGGCGGCAACCCGAAGATCACCGACCGCGTGCTGGTGACGCTGACCGACGCAAAGGGCATCGACTTCTCGGCGCGGCTCAGAAAGATCGCGGGCCGGTTCGTGGTGCGGCCGACCGGCACCACCGTACTCGATGGCGGCGTCCTCTATCATCTCGAGGATGCGAGCGTGCGGTAGTGTGGCTGCGGCACGGCATCGGTGGTTGGTGTCGGCGCCGGCCAGGCGTTGGAGCAGGTCAGGGATGCGACCGTTTCGAAATATCGTCTGGATGATCGTGGCGGCCCTCGTCGGCTGCGGCAGATCGGATCCGCCCGTGTCGCCCCAGCCTCCTTCTCCGGGCCCTTCCGGCGTTGCGGCCGCTGCCGCGGATCCTGTTCCGCGTCGGCCCAGCGGCCCGCCCCGAGATCTGTCGTTCGACGACATCGCGTTCGACATGGAGAAGGGATCCCCCTTCACCCGCGATCTGCTCCCCAAGCGGGTGACGGCCCTGGAGCGGCAGCGGATCCGGATCCGCGGCTACATCCTGCCGAGCTTCCAGCAGACGGGGCTCACGCAATTCGTCCTCGTCCGCGACAACATGGAGTGCTGCTTCGGCCCGGGGGCCGCCCTCTACGACTGCATCGTGGTGCGGATGGAGCCCGGGAAGAGCACCATGTTCTCGATCCGCCCGGTGGCCGTGACGGGAACCTTCCGGCTCGACGAACTCCGGGGGCCCGACGGAAAGCATCTGGCGATCTACGCCATGGAAGGTGAATCGGTCGAGTGAACCGATGGTGATCGGCCGGACCGATGCACGCGGCTCGTCCCGTTGGTACGATCCTCCTCGTTGTCCGCCATCGGATGGTCGGTGCCCCATGTTCGATCCTGAATCCTGGTATTGGCTCTACGACGTGCCGCCCACGCGGCTGTCGATGCTCTTCGTCGCCGCCTTCGTCGGCTTCTACTGGCTCGGGTCGATCATCGTCCGGCCGATCCTCCGGCAGTTCGTCAAGCACACCGCGAGCTGCAACGACATCGTCGGCTACGTGCTTTCCTGCTTCTGTGTCTTCTACGGCCTCCTCCTCGGCCTCATCGCCGTCACGGCCTACCAGAACGTCTCCGATGCCAGCGAAAACGTCACCCGCGAGGCGGCCGCCCTCTCCGCCCTCTACGAGGACGTGTCGCAATACCGCGAGCCGTATGGGCAGAACCTTCGCTGGCTGCTTCGCGATTACACGCGATACGTGATCAAGTACGCCTGGCCCTTGCAGCGAAAGGGCATCATCCCCGAGGAGGGCACGATCCGGGCCGAAGCCTTCCATGAAAAGCTGCTCGAATTCCAGCCGGAGACGCCGGCCGAGGAGATCATCCATGCCGAGGCCCTGCGGCAGTTCAACCATTTCCTGGAATGCCGGAGGATGCGACTGTTCTCGGTGCATTCGTCGCTTCCGCCGACGATGTGGTATGTGATGATCCTCGGGGCGATCCTCAACATCGCCATCTGCTGGCTCTTCGACATGCGATTCATCACGCAACTGGTGCTGGGGGGCATCCTCGCCGCCTACCTCGGCGTCATGATGCATCTGATCTTCGACATGAATCAGCCCTTTCGGGGCGATGTGAGCATCCAGCCCGACGCGTTCGAGGCCCTCTACAAGCGGATGAACGACGTATGACGCCGTCGCATGGAGAGTGCATCGAACGCTCGCTTCCCCAAGGCCGGATCCCAAGGCGGAGGGTTCTCGGAGCGGCGGCGACTCTTTCCGCAGCCCGCATCCTCGCCCCGTCCCTCTTCGTCGGCTGTTCGCTGGGCGTGCCCCCGAAAAAAAGCCGCGTGCTCGTCGGCATGCTGCATTCCCAGACGGGCCCCCTCGCGATCAGCGCGACGTCGCTCCGCGACATCCAGCTGCATGCGATCGAGCGGATCAATGCCGACGGCGGCGTGCTCGGGCACTTGATCGACGTCAAGGCGCCCGACACGCGGTCACGGACCGATCTTTTCGTGAAGCGGTCTCGCCAACTGCTCGATGTGGGCGCCGCGGCCCTCTTCGGCTGCTGGACGAGCGCCAGCCGGCAGGCCGTGCTGCCGATCGTCGAGGACTATCGCAAGCTCCTCTTTTGCGCGGTCCAGTACGAGGGCAACGAGTCGTCGAAATACATCGTCTACGGCGGGATGGTGCCCAACCAGCAGATCCTGCCGGCCATCGACTGGCTCACGAGCCAAGCGGGCGGCGGAAAAAAGAAGATCTTTCTCGTCGGCTCCGACTATGTCTATCCCCGGACGGCGAACTACATCGCCACGAAATACCTCGAGTCGATCGGTCTCGAGCCGGTCGGGGTGGCGTATGCTCCGCTTGGCGACCGCGACTTTGCGGCAATCGTCGAGGAGATCCGGGCATCCGGCGCGGATGCGGTGCTCAACACCGTGAACGGCGACTCGAACATCGGGCTGTTCGCGGCGCTTGCCGAGGAAGCCATCGATCCGGCGACGGTGCCGGTCGTCTCGACGAGCCTCGCCGAGGATGAGCTCCGCAGTCTGCTGCCCGCCCAGATCAAGGGCCACTATGCGGCGGCGTGTTCGTTCCAAAGCCTCGATACCGAAGCCAACCGCAGCTGGGTGAGGGGATTCCAGGATGAATTCGGCTACGACCGGGTGGTGGGCGGCCCGATGGAGCCGGGATGGTGTCTTGTGCATCTCTGGAAACAGGCGGTCGAAAAGGCCGGCAGCTTCGAAACGGAGGCGGTCCGTCAGGCGTTTCGTGAGGGCCTTTCGTTCGCCGGTCCGGGGGGCACCGTCAGGCTCGACCCGAAGACCCAGCACACGACAAAGCACTTTCGTCTGGGCCGCATCCGGGCCGACCGGCAGTTCGACATCGTGCACCAATCGAATGGGCCGATCGATCCCGACCCGTATCCCCAGATCGCGTTTCCCGGCTGGAGCTGCGACTGGACGAGGGACGGGATCGTGCGCGGGCCGGAGGTCGATATTGATGGCGACGTTTGAGGTCGAACATGCCGAGGGCATGCGGTGGGTGCGGGTTGATCTCGACGACGACGACGTGCGCACCGAGCGGGGCGCGCTCAACCATCTCACCGGCGCGATCACGATGGACGTGCCGCTCCCATCGCTCAAGGCCTGGTGGGTGTCGCTTTTTTCCGACGAATCGCTGATGCGGCCGAGGTATTCCGGCACCGGGAGCGTCTTTCTCGATTCGACGCTCGGCGGCTACCACCTGATGAAGGTGCGGCCGGGCGAGCGGTGGATCCTCGACACCAAGTGCTTCTGGGCCAGCGATGGAGAGGTCGCACTCACGATCCATCGTGAGCGGATGTGGACGGCATGGTGGGCCGAGCAGGGCCTGCTCTGGTACAAGACCGCCCTCAAGGGAGACGGGCAGGTGGTGCTCTCGGTCGATGGTCCCGTTCAGGAAGTGGAACTGGTCAATGACACGCTGGTGGCCGACGGGCCGTTCGTGATCGGTCGCACATCGGGCATCTCGATGTCGGTCCGGCGGCCCGCGAAATCGTTGCTCAGTTTCTGGCTCTCAGGCCAGAAGCGTGCCTTTGTCTACCAGGGCACGGGAAAACTCCTGCTCTGCACGACGCCCTACTGGCGGCAGCGGATGCAGAAGGAGCGGAGTGGCTCCGCCGCGGCGTACGAGTGATCACATGCATCCGGGGATCTCGGCAGGCATTGTCCCGGTCGTCGTCGCCATCGCAATCGGCGGCACGACGCTCTTCGCCTGCCCCTTTTGCGGCGTCGTGGGCCGGTCGCTCGCCGAGCGGCGAGACGCGGCGGCGGCCGTGGCGGTCGGCGAGGCCGATGGGCCGGCCCAGGCCGACCGGGATGGCGCGATGACCCAGCCATTCCAGATCCGCGGCATGATCCGCGGCGACCGGCAACGCTCGGGCCAACCGGTGTCGGCCCGCGTGGCCGCGTCTGTGGCCGGTACGACGATCCTCTTTGGCGACCCGGGCGACGGCCCTGAGGAGATGCGATGGTCGGCCGTCGCGGCGGATGAACCGCTGCTCGGCCATGTCGCGACGGCTCCGGCATCGAATGCCCCGGCGGCATCACGGCTGCGGTGGTTTGCCGCGAGACTGGAGCATCCCGAACCCGGCATCGCCGCCGATGCGTTTACCGAGTTCGGCCTCGCACCGCTGGCCGCCGTCCGCGAGGCGGCGGACGCCTTCGATCGCGAGGCACTGCGACGGTGGGTGACGGAGCCGGGCATCGACCCACGTCGCCGCGGCTTCTACGGCCTCGCCCTTGGAATCGTGGCCGCCGCCGCGGGCGACGGCGAGGATCGGCGGCGATCGATCGAAGCCCTGCGGTCGGCCATCGCGGCACCATCGAGCGATTTCCGGGCAGGCTTCGACGGCCTCCTCGGTGGCCTGCTCGTTGCGGAAGGCCCTCGCGCGCTTGAATGGTTCGATCGGATCGGCCTGTTCGGCCCGGCGGCACGGCCGGCCGACCAGAAGCACCTGCTCTCGGCGCTGCGGTTTGCCTGGGAGGAACTGGACGACGAAATCCCAAGGGACCAGATCACCGCCGCAATGGCACGGCTCCTGACATCCCCGGTCGTGGCGGCTGATGTCGTCGTCGATCTCACGCGGCAGCAGGCATGGGATCATGCCGAAGCCGTCGCCGCCCTGTGGGAGC
>JBJTDB010000293.1:0-7122 GCA_046092145.1 Planctomycetia bacterium
TCGGGAAACGTGCCGACTGCGTGTTCGGCTGCCTGCCGCACTGCGCCAGCGCCGAGATCCTTCCCAGGGTGCTCGCCGCCGGTGCGAAGGTCGTCGATTTCAGCGCCGACTACCGGCTCGACGACCAGGCGTCGTACCTCGAATGGTATGGCCATGCCCACCCCGACGCAGACCGTCTGGGCACGACGATCTACGGCCTGCCGGAGCTTTTCCGCGATCGGATCAAGGGAGCCTCGCTCGTCGCCAATCCGGGCTGCTACGCGACATCGGCCATCCTTCCCCTGGCACCGCTGGTGAAGCGCGGCCTGATCAAGACCGACGACATCATCATCGACTCCAAGAGCGGCGTGAGCGGGGCCGGACGGCAGCCCAAATTGACGACGCATTTTCCGGAGTGCAACGAGAGCATGTCGGCCTACAACGTGGGGCGGCACCGGCACACCCCGGAGATCGAGCAGATCATCAACCGCCACGCCGGCGCGATGCCGCAGGTGATCTTCACGCCGCAGCTGGCCCCGATGGATCGCGGGATCCTTTCGACGATCTATGCCACACCGGTGAAGACGATGACCGAAGCCGACGTCCTGGGCGTTCTCCGGGAGGCCTACGCCGGCGAGCGGTTCGTGCGGGTCGTCGATCACCTCCCCGGCACGAAAGACACGGTCGATACGAATTTCTGTGACATCACGGCCCGGGTCGTCCGCGGCCGTGTGCTGCTCATCAGCTGCCTCGACAACCTCGTGAAGGGCGCCGCCGGCGCGGCGGTCCAGAACTTCAACGTCCTCTTCGGCCTGCCCGAGACGGCCGGCCTGCTGTAGGCGAACACACGGGCCAGGAACCAGCCATGTCCCTCACCGAAACCCCGATCCGCGGTCCGATTCCCGCGCTCCCGAAAGGCTTCCGCCTCGCCGGCGTTCGGGCCGGCATCAAGCGAGACAAGACCCGCGAAGACATCTCGCTCATCGTGTCCGACCTCCCGGCGACCGCCGCCGGCGTCTACACGACGAATCTCGTCTTCGCCGCACCGGTGGAGTGGGACCGCTCCCGCACGCCCGGCGATGGCTTTCGGGCGATCGCGATCAATTCGGGCAATGCCAATGCCTGCACCGGCACGCGTGGGCTGGACGACGCCCGCGCGATGGCGGCCGCCGCAGCCGCCGCGATCGGGGCCGAGGCCGAGCAGGTGCTCGTGCTCTCGACCGGCATCATCGGCGAGTTTCTTCCGATGGAGAAGGTGCAGGCGGGCCTGGCCGCTGCCGGCGCCGGGCTCGGCACCGCTCCAGAGGCGGTCGTCCTCGCGGCCCGCGGCATGATGACGACCGACACGCGGCCGAAGCTCTCCGGATCGCGGTTCATGGCGGCGGACAACTCGTACACGCTCCTGGGCATGGCGAAGGGGGCCGCGATGATCGGGCCTCGGCTTGCGACGATGCTCGGCGTGATTCTCACCGACGCCCCCGTGAAGCCCTCCGATGCCCAGCGGCTCCTCAGGGAGGCGGCCGAGGAGACCTTCAACTGCGTGAGCGTGGATGGCCACATGAGCACCAACGACACCGTTCTTCTCCTGGCGAACGGTGCCGGCGGAGGCCAGCCCCTCTCTGGCGCCGGGCTCGATGCCTTCGGTCGGTCGCTTCATGACGCATGCCAGGCGCTCGCCCGGGAGATCGCCGACGACGGCGAGGGGGCGACGCACGTGATGCGAATCGACGTGCGCGGATGCGAGAGCCGTGATGCGGCGAGGCAGATCGCCCGATCGATCGCCGACAGCCCGCTTGTGAAGACGGCGATCCACGGGGCCGATCCGAACTGGGGCCGGATCGTCTCGGCGGCGGGCTACTCAGGCGTCCGCTTCGACCCCTCGAAACTGGTCCTCACGGTCAATGGCACGCTCCTGTTCCGTCACGGCGCCCCGGTGGCCTTCGATGCCGACGCGGTGTCGGCCTCGATCAAGGCCTCGCGGGAAGTCGTGATCGACATCGACATCCAGTCGGGCCCCGGCACGATCCGCTTCTTCTCGAGCGACCTCACGGCCGAGTACGTCCACTTGAACGCGGATTACCATACCTAGCCATACGCGGAACGAGCCCTCCATGGCCTCGTTCCGCGCGAGTCGGCCGGAGTGAAAGCCTTGCCATCCCCCATACGGTTCTTTGCCTACGGGCCGCGACCCGCCTTGACGCGGCCGGCGGAAAGTTGTTTGCTCTGGGCAAGATGTTCCGTTTCGCGACGCCATTCTCCGCCACCATGTTGATCGCACCGTTCTCGCCGAGCCTCTCATCATTCCCGGCCGGCCCGGCCGACCATCCGTGGTTGATCACCCACCCGTCGCTGGGCCAGCATCCCATGCCCGCCGGCGGTGCCGTGACGATCGAGTGCGTCGGCGATCCCGATGAGGATGAGGATGACCTCGGCGACGAGGAAGACTTGCCTGTCGGCGAACCGCTTGCCGATGAAGAATCGGGCTTCGACGATTTCGACGATGAGTTCGACGACGATTTCGAGGAAGAGGAGAACGATCCCGACTGGGATCATCCCGACGATTCGGATTCCGAAGAACCCCCGCCGGCCAAGGGACCGTCCAAGAAGAAGTAGCCATTCCGGAGGAGGCGCATGTCAGGCCTCGACACGCCCCAGCCCGCCCCACCGTCACAGTGGTTCGGCCGGCTCAACCAGCTCGACTTCGACATCGATTTTTTCGAGAGTCTCCTGCTCCGCCACGGTGACTCGCTGGAAGTGCTCCGGCTGCTTGCTGAACTGGTCTCGAAGAAAGGCCTGGTCGCACGGGCCGCCGAACTCGACGCGAAGGTCGTCGAGCTGCTGCCCAACGACTGCCTCGCCCGCTACAATCTCGCCTGTTCGCTGGCCAGGGCCGGCCGACCGGACGAGGCGATCGATTCGCTCTCCAAGGCGATCCTGCTCGGATACGACGACCTCGCCCACGTGGACGTTGATCCCGATCTCGATTCGCTGCGTGATCTTCCGGAGTTTCGTGCCCTCCTCGGCCGTGAATGAACCGAGGAAGGAACGGCACGATGCTCGATCAGTACGACAAGATCACCGACGCCTGCGCCGCAATCCACGCGAGGTGGAATCACCGGCCGGCGGTCGGCATCATCCTGGGGAGCGGCCTCGGCGGCGCGACGGCTGCGATCACGGATTCCGTGACGATCCCCTACGAGCAGATCCCGCACTTCGCCCGATCCACCGCCCACGGCCACGCCGGCCAGCTGGTCTGCGGACTGCTCGAGGGTGTGCCCGTGGTGGTGCTCGAGGGTCGGATGCATGCCTACGAGGGCTATCCGCTCGCGCAGATCACGTTTCCGGTCCGCGTGCTTCGCCGGTTGGGGGCCGAACTGCTCATCGTCACCAATGCCTGCGGCGGGATGAACCCGCAGTATCGCACCGGCGACATCATGGTGATCGACGACCACATCAACCTGATGAACGACAACCCGCTCGTCGGGATCAATGACGAGCGGTTGGGGCCACGGTTTCCAGACATGTCGGCCCCCTACGCGCCGGACCTGATCGAGATGGCACTGGAGGTGGCACGTCGCGAGAATTTCGCCGCACACCGGGGAGTCTACGTGGCAGTGACGGGCCCGAATCTCGAGACGCGGGCCGAGTACCGCTTCCTCCGCGGCATGGGGGCCGACGTGGTCGGCATGTCGACCGTGCCGGAGGCGATCGTCGCCGTGCACGCCGGCCTGAGCGTTCTCGGGCTTTCCGTCGTCACCGACATGTGCCTGCCCGACGCCTTGGAGGTGGCCGAGGTGGAAGCAATCCTGGCGGTGGCCCGTTCCGCAGAGCCCAAACTTCGGTCGATCATCATGGCTGCGGTGCGTCGTTTCGCCTGAAGTGGCGATCGAGTATAGTTTCCGTCACTCCGCTGAAGGATATCGAGCATGCCAGCGACAAACCGTCGATCGTTCCTCCGTATGAGCACCCTCGCCGGGGTCGGCTATTTCACAGCCGGCGGCGGCCGCACCGCCTGGAGCAGCTCGGCCAACGAGCAGCTCAACGTCGCCTGCATTGGCGTCGGCGGCAAGGGGGGCAGCGACTCCAACAACGCCTCGCTCTTCGGCAACGTGATCGCCATCTGCGACGTGGACCGCAAGACGCTCGAGAGCAAGGGGCAGGCGGAGCGTTTCACGGAGGCGGAGCGTTTCACCGACTACCGCGAACTGTTCGCCAAGCACGGCAAGAACATCGACATCTGCGTGGTCAGCACACCCGATCACATGCACGCGCCGATCACGCTCGACGCGATGCGTCTGGGCATCAGCTGCTACACCCAAAAGCCCCTCACCCGGACGATCTACGAGGCCCGACTGGTGGCGACGGTGGCCAAGGAGACGGGCGTCTGCACGCAGATGGGCAACCAGGGAACGGCGCTCGACGCCTCCCGCGAGGCCATCGCCCAACTGAAGTCGGGCGTCCTCGGGCCGCTCACGGAGGTCTATGCCTGGTCGAACCGGCCGGTCTGGTCCCAGGGCCCGGGTCGTCGGATGAACATCCGCAAATACCAGACGCAGGCGATGGCCGAGGTCGATAGCCAGGAAGACTCGGAAACAACGGCCGAAGAGGTGGCGGAGATCGTCGCCGATCTTGTGGCTGCCAAGCAGAGGGAGATCGGCAAGTCGCTGGAGCAGGTCGACTGGAAGGCCTGGCTTGGAGTGGCCCCCCATCGGGAATTCTGGCCGGGTCTCTACCACGCCTTCCAGCACCGCGGCTGGTGGGACTTCGGCACCGGCGCCCTGGGCGACATGGCCTGCCACATGCTCACCGTGCCGTTCGCCGCCTGCGGACTCCGCGATCCGATTTCCGTCGTCGCCCGCACGACCGGTCACGACTTCGACAGTTTTCCGGCCAGTTCGATCATCAAGTTCGAGTTTCCCGAGACCAGCGAGCGACCCGCGATTCCGTTTTGGTGGTACGACCGCAAGGGCAACAAGCCGCCGATGGAGGTCTTCGCGAAGTGGGGGATCGACGCGGTGTCCGACAGCGGCGTGCTGATCGTGGGTGAAAAGGGAGCCTTCTACAGTTCCGACGACTACTGCGGAAAGTATGAGCTGCGCGGCGTCGAAAAGAGGGATGTCGAGTACGAAAAAGCCGAGGATCAGGGCAAGGGCAACGACGTCAACAACATGTTCGAACTGTTCCGCGCCAAGCGGGCTGGCGATCCGACGATCGCGAAGTCGAACTTCGTCGAACGTGGCGGCCCGCTCACCGAGACGATCCTCCTGGGCAACCTCGCCGTGTGGGCCGCCGCCACGGGCGGGCCCGACGGAGCGATGGGCGATTGGGGCGAGAAGGTCGAGTGGGATGCGGTGAACCTGAAGGTCACGAACCTCGATCAGCTGAAGACGCCCCGCGTGGCCGACCTGATCAGGCCGAATTACCCGTCGGGCTATCGGCTCGAGTAGGCATCTCTCCATCCCACCGCCCATGCGCTGCCTGCTTGCCATTGTCTCGGTCGCCATCGCCACCACCGGCTCGGCCATGGCCGCTGCACCGGCCGATGTCGCGCTGGCCCGTGCCCGGATCGAAGCCATCGGGGCCGGTGCATCGTGCGACGTCGGCGCGGATGGCCGCCTCACCGCCATCCGCATCCCCGACGGTTCGGCGGTGACCGCGGACGACATGGCCCTGGTCGGGAGGCTCGACGACCTCGAGATCCTGCAGATTCTCAACTGCCGTGGGCTGAATGACGGCATGGTCGCCTCGCTCCGCGGTCTCGCAAGGCTCCGATCGCTCGGTCTTTCGAACACCGCGATCGGCGATGCGGGCGTCGAGATGATCGCGGCGACGTTTCCCGATCTGGTCGAACTCGACCTTTCGTCCAACACCGGGCTCACCGGCGCGGCGATGAAGTCGATCAGTTCGATTGACGGCCTGGAGCGGCTCAGCCTCGTTCAGAATCGGTTCAACGACATCCACACGCGGCGGCTGAAAAAACTGCCGAAGCTCCGCGTGCTCGATCTCCGCGGCAACATGGAGGCGGGCGATCTGACGCTCGGCGCCGTCGGCGGGCTTCCCGCCTTGGAGACGCTCAAGCACCGCAGCACTATCGTGTCGGACGAGGGGATGGCAACACTGGCGGAGAGCAGGACACTCCGCTCCCTCCTGGCCCAGGACTTCGCGATCACGAACGAATCAGGCCGGCATCTGGCGGCGATCCCCTCGCTCACGTCCTTGGAGATCTTCCGCTGCCAGGGCTTCGGGTCGGAGGGCGTGCTCGCGCTGGCGCCGCTCGACGCGCTCGAGCGGCTCACGCTCCGCGATCTACCGGAGGTGGACGATGCGGCCCTGGCGGTGGTGGCCGATCTCCCGAAGCTGCGGCGGCTGTCGCTTCACGAACTCCCATCGGTGGGTGACGACGGGCTGAAACAACTCGCAGCCGCACGGAACCTCGAAGTGCTCGACATCTGGGCCCTGCCTCGCATGACCGATGCGGCGGTGGCCGTGATCGCGCAGCTTCCGGCTCTCAAGGAACTCTCGATCCGTGAGACGGCCGTCAGCGAGGCCTCCCTCGACGTTATCGCCGGCATGCCCCGCCTGACCTCGCTGACCTTCAAGAATGGCCAGCTCTCACCGGCAGCGGCCGCGAAGCTCTCCGCGAAGAACCTGAAAAAGCTCGACCTGGGCCGGTAGGCAGACTCGCGGCGCCCCTGTGGCGATGATGCCGATCGGGGTACGATTTGGGGGCCCCGACCATTCCTTGTTCTTCTCACGCCCATGTTCGAACCCGTCCGCGGCAAGCCCGACTTCCCAGCCATCGAAGCCTCCATCGCCGCCATGTGGCGGGAGCGGGACACCTACCGAAAGTCGCTCGACCGGCGACGCGGCGGCACGCGGTTCGTCTTCTACGAGGGACCGCCGACCGCCAACGGCATGCCCCACCCGGGCCACTGCCTGACGCGGACGATCAAGGATCTCTATCCGCGGTACCAGACGATGCGGGGCGCGGACTGCGAGCGGAAGGCCGGCTGGGACACGCACGGGCTGCCCGTGGAGGTCGAGGTCTGCAAGGAGCTTGGCATCCACTCCAAGGCCGAGATCGAGGCCTACGGCGTCGAGCCCTTCATCCACAAATGCCAGGAGAGCGTCTGGCGGTACATG
>JBJTDB010000294.1:0-640 GCA_046092145.1 Planctomycetia bacterium
ATAGAACGTCGGCCGGTCGAGAAACGGGGCCGAACGCACGAGCGACTCGGCCTCGTGCTTGCTGGCCTCGTAGTCGTTGCGGAAGCCGTGGGCCCCGTCCGACGGGCATTCAGCGATCGGGCCGGGCGAAAAGCCGCAGACATAGGCCGTTGAAACATGATGAAACTCCGCCAGCCCGGCCGCCTCGGCGACCGCCAGGAGCGAGCGGGTGCCGCCGACGTTGGTCCGCCACGGTTCCCCAGCACGATCCGCCCCGATGAACTCGAGCGAGGCCGCGTTGTGAAGGACGCCCGAGCAGGATCGGCGCACCCATGCGAGGTCCGCATCGCTCAGGCCGCACAGTGGGGCGGTGAGATCCCCTTCCAGCACGACCGGACGCGGCAGCAGCCGCCCGGTCGCCCTTTCCTCACGGGCGAGGATCGACTCGATCCGTTCCCGGCCCGATTCCTTGGCGGTCGGCCGCACAAGCACGGCAAGCCGATGACCACGTTCCAAAAGTCTGGCCATCATGTGGCCACCGAGCAGCCCGGAGCTGCCAGTCATGAAAAGGTGCCGCATTGGACGTCCTGCCGGCAAGCCGGTCTGTCGAAGTAGCGAATCTAGGGGGGATAGGAAACCGCTCGGGAGGCTATTTCAGCGG
>JBJTDB010000295.1:0-6227 GCA_046092145.1 Planctomycetia bacterium
GCGAGCAAAATCCTCAAGGGACCCGACCTCAACACCCACGACGACCCGATCAGCTTCACCGAGCAGGTGCGCCAGGCGCTCTACGCCTCCAAGATCGCAAGCTACGCCCAGGGATTCGTGCAGCTGGCCGCCGCCGCCAAGGAACACGACTGGCAGCTCGATTACGGCGCGATCGCGATGATGTGGCGTGGCGGATGCATCATCCGTGCCCAGTTCCTCGAGCGGATTCACGAGGCCTACAAGGCCAAGCCCGACCTGGAAAACCTCATGCTCGCCCCCTACTTCGCCGATGCATTGGCGAATTCCCAGAAGGCGTGGCGGCATGTCGTGGCCACGGCCGCCACGATCGGCATCCCCGTGCCGGCATTCATGACGGCGCTGGCCTACTACGACGGCTACCGCCACGCGAGCCTGCCGGCCAACCTGCTCCAGGCCCAGCGTGACTACTTCGGCGCCCACACCTACGAGCGGACCGACAAGCCGGGATCCTTCCACACCGAGTGGCTCGACCTCCGCCGACCGGTACGGTAGCGTCACGTCATTCGGCCCTCGTGCCCCTGAGGATCAAGCGGACATGGCGAACGACTATCTCGATCATCTCTTCACCCTTCGTGGCCGCACGGCCGTCGTCGTCGGCGGCACAGGCGTGCTCGGCGGTGCCCTTGCCGAGGGCTTGGCGAAAGCCGGTGCCTTCGTGATCGTGGCCGGCCGCGGCGCTGACCGAGGCGAGGCACGGGTCGATTCGATCCGCGCGGCCGGTGGCGACGGCACCTTCGTGAGCGTCGATGCCGTCGATCGGCTGAGCGTGCGGGCTCTGCTGGAGGCGGCGATCAACGCCCGCGGACGGGCCGACATCCTCGTCAACTGCGCGGGCGTGAACTCCGCGGCGCCCTACTTCGACATCACCGAGGAGGATTTCGACCGGGTCCTCGACACGAACCTCAAGAGCACGCACCTCGGCTGCCAGATCTTCGGGGCCCACATGGCGAGCATGGGAGGGGGCGCGATCCTCAACATCGGCAGCGTGTCGGCCGACAAGCCATTGTCGAAGGTCTTCGCCTACTCGGCCTCGAAGGCGGCCGTCGTGAACTACACGCACAACGTGGCCCGCGAACTGGCCCCGAAAAACGTCCGCGTCAACGTCCTCTGCCCTGGCTTCTTCCCGGCGGAGCAGAACCGCAAGATCCTCTCGCCGGAGCGGACGGCCGCGATCATGGGGCAGACACCGATGAACCGCTTCGGCGAGCCGGAGGAATTGGTTGGAGCCGCGATCCTGCTCTGCTCCCCGGTGGCTGGAAGTTTCATCACGGGCTCGAGCGTGTACGTCGACGGCGGCTTCACGGGCATGCGGCTGTGACCACGGTCGCCGTGCGTTTGAAGCCCAACCCGGCTTCGGACTCCCCGTACTCCGTCGCCGGACGTTCGGTCCGCCCATCCTGGGCTCCACTCACTCGATGCTGGCTGCGCTCCGCCATCCATGGCTCCGCTTGCCATCAACGCCGGCTCTCGGAATACGGGGAGCCCGAAGCCTCGCCGTATCAGGGAAGGCTCGGGGTTGCCCATGCCCTCGAGCGGGCTATGGGAGCGAGCGAAGCCATGGATGGCGAAGCGAAGCGCACATGCAGAGAGCAGATGCCTGGAGGGCATCTGCGAACGTCCGCGTGAGGGCGTGGGCAGCCCCGAGCCGGATTCGACCAGCAGACGCTACACTCGTTCCCCATGTCGCACACCATCGTGATCTTCGGTGCTTCGGGTGATCTCACGAGCCGCAAGCTCGTGCCAGCGCTCTATAACCTCGCCCGCGCCGGGCAACTGCCGCCCGAAACTCGGATCGTCGGATTCTCGCGAACGCCGATGAGTGACGATGCCTGGCGGACGAGCCTCCGGGAGACGACGGCCGGTCACACCGATGCATTCGACGGTGCGGCCTGGGAGTCGTTCGCACGGTCGATCCACTACCAGTCGGGTGACATCGGCAAGGCCGATGATTGTGCCGCGCTCGCAAGGAGGCTGGATTCGCTCGAGTCCGGCGCCGGATCGACCCGGGTCTTCTACCTCGCGACCGCGCCCCAGTTCTATGAGCCCGCCGTCACTGCCCTCGGCATGCACGGCCTGGCGGCCGAGACCACCGGCCCGCGTCGGATCGTCGTCGAGAAGCCGTTCGGCACCGATCTGGCCACCGCGCGGGCGCTCAACGCCCATCTGCATTCGGTCTTCGCCGAGAGCCAGGTCTACCGCATCGACCACTATCTCGGAAAAGAGTCGGTGCAGAACATGCTGGCGCTGCGGTTCGCCAACACGATCTTCGAGCCGGTGTGGAACCGTCGCTACATCGACCATGTGCAGATCACCGTGGCCGAGGAGGTGGCGGTCGGCCGGCGGGGCGGCTATTACGACTCGGCCGGTGTGCTCCGCGACATGTTCCAAAATCATCTGCTTCAATTGCTGATGGTGACGGCGATGGAGGCGCCGGTGAAGTTCAACGCCGATGCCGTCCGCAACGAGAAGGTGAAGGTGCTCGAGGCGATCCGACCGCTCGACCTCGAGCGGGTCGCGGCGGCGGGGGTGCGCGGCCAATATCAGGGCTATCTCGAGGAGCCGGGCGTGGCTCCCGGAAGCCAGACGGCCACGTTCGGGGCGATCCGTCTGGAGATCGACAGCTGGCGGTGGCAGGGGGTGCCCTTCTACCTGCGGAGCGGAAAGGCGATGAGCTGTCGGACGACGCAGATCGTGATCGCCTTCCGCCAGCCACCGCTGGAGCTGTTCGCGGCGGGCGAGCACCGCGGCCAGCGCGAGGCCAACCGCCTCGTCGTGCAGATCCAGCCGGCCGAGGGAATCCAGCTCCACTTCCAGACGAAGGTGCCCGGCGAAGGGATGCGGCTGCGGCTCACCGATCTGGAGTTCAGCTACTCCCGCGAATTCGAGGGGCGGCTGCCGGAGGCCTACGAGCCGCTCCTGCTCGACGTGCTGACCGGCGATGCGAGCCTCTTCGCACGATCCGATGAGGTCGAGAAGTCGTGGGAAATCATCGACCCGTTCGTGCGGGCGTGGAGTTCTCCCGACATGCCCCCGATCCCGGTCTACGAACGAGGCTTCTGGGGTCCGATGGCCTCGGTCGAATGGATGGAGGCGCAGGGACGCACATGGTTCGACCAGTGCCCGGTGCTCACCTGATCCCGCCGTCGGCCGCGCTACGTGCGCTCGCGATCGGCGGCGTGCGGCTCGCCTCGCCTGTCGTGCAGGCGGCGCTTTCCGGCTACAGCGACATGCCGATGCGGTTGCTGGCACGGCGGTTCGGTGCCGCCTATGCCGTCTGCGAGGTGCTCCTCGACACGTTCGTGGCAGTGATCGGCACCAACCGAAAAAACCTCGCCCGCGTGGCGGTGAGCGACCAGGAGCATCCGGTCGGCGGCCAGTTGATGGGGGCGAATCCCGACGATTTTCCCCCCGCCGCCCGTCGGCTGGTCGAGGCCGGCTTCGACGTCATCGACATCAACTTCGGATGTCCCGTGAAGAAGGTGCTCGGCCGATGCCGCGGCGGCTACCTGCTGAGCGTGCCGGAGACGGCGCTGGAGATCGTGGGCCGCGTCCGCGACGCCGTGCCGCCGCACGTGCCCGTCACGCTGAAGATGCGGCGGGGCATCGACGACTCCGCCGAGAGCACCGAGAAATTCTGGACGATCTTCGAGGGGGCCTTCGCCCGCGGCGCGGCGGCGATCACCGTCCACGGCCGGAGCGTGCAGCAAAAATATGTCGGCCCGAGCAACTGGGACTTCCTGACGGAGGTGAAGCGGGCGGCCGGAAGCCGCACGATCATCGGCTCGGGCGACCTGTTCTCGGCCGAAGCCTGCATGGCGATGCTCACGCAGACGGGCGTCGATGGCGTGAGCGTGGCCCGCGGTGCGATCGGCAACCCGTGGATCTTCCGCCAGACGCTCGCGCTTCTGGCCGGCGGGCCGCCCCTTCCGCCCCCCACGATCCACGAGCAGCGCGATGTTCTCCGCGATCACTTCCAGCTCGCGTCGGACCTTCACGGCGAGCAGCTCGCAGGCCGGACCATGCGGAAGTTCGCGATCAAATATGCACGGCTGCACCCGGAGCCGCTCGCCGTCCGCGACGCCTTCGTGGCCGTGAAGACCAACGCCGACTGGATGACCGTTCTTGATCGTTTTTATGTCACCGACGGCGCGGGCCGCGATCCATCGGCCGATGTCGATGAGACCACCGAGTGCGATTCCGCATCGGCCTGAGCCCGCTGCGCGGCATCGGCCACCTCGGCCAGGTCGCCACCGGCATCCCGCCACCGTGCGAGCGCCCAGGCGGCCGCCTCTCGCACGACCGGATCGGGATCGTGGGCCGCTCGGGTCAAGGCGCCGGCGGCGGCAGGGTCGGGAGCAGTGCCCAGCGCGATCGCGGCCGACCGGGCGAGTCCGCGTCGCTTCGCCCGCTCGAGCGGAGATCCCTTGAACCGCTTCCGAAAGGCCGCGTCGTCGAGGTCGAGCAGGTCGGCACGCGAGAGCGTCGTCTGACCCTCACGCGGCTGAAAGGCCGGTTCCGCCGAGACCGGCGCCTTCCGATTCCATGGGCAGACATCCTGGCAGATGTCGCATCCGAAAACCCAGCCCGACATCGAGTGCCGCAGTTCTGGGTCGATGCTTCCGTGGTCCTCGATCGTCAGCGCGCTCACGCACTTCCGCGCGTCGAGCACCCTCGGCGCGGGAAGGGCGCCCGTCGGACAGGCATCGAGGCAGGCGGTACACGTGCCGCAGTGATCGACCTGAATCGGTTCGTCGAGGGGAAATTCGATATCCGTCAGGAGGGCCGTCAGGAAAAAGAAGCTTCCTGCGTCGGGATCGATCAGCATCGTGTTCTTGCCGAACCAGCCGAGGCCTGCGAGCCAGCCGAATTCGCGTTCGGCCAGCGGCGCCGAATCGACCACTCCCCGCGTCGCAGATCCCGGCAAACGCGATCGCAACCAGTCGGCCAAGGCGTTGACGCGGGCCCGCAGCAGGTCGTGGTAATCGTCGCCCCAGGCATACCGCGACATCTTTCCGCGACCGGCCGGAGCAGGACCGATCGTCTCCGCGGCCTCGGGGCTCGAGTAGTCGGTGGCGAGCATGATCACGGTCCGGGCCCCAGGCAGCAGCGATCGAAGGTCGCCGCGAAGCGGCTCGTGCCGCCGCAGCCAGGATTCCATCACCCCCGCGAAGCCACGGTCGAGCCAGTTTCGGAACAGGTCGTGCCGAGGTGGCGGCCCCGCGGCGGCGATCCCGACTCTCGAAAACCCGAGCCGCAGGGCGTGGGCCCGCAGGTCGGCGGCAAGGGAGCCCATGTCGGGCGATTCGGAAGATGGGGCTACAGTCACGGTGAGGCGGGCAAGGCTGCGGGGATAGGGGGATTCGGCGATCCTGAAATGATCTGGACCCAGATGGGGGAGACGCTATCGTCCCGACCCTCATGGTCCCAACCGACAGGATACGTTCCATGGCTCCCGAGCACCGCCCTCTTTTCTTGCTGACGCATGCGGCGCTCGGAATCGTCGCGTGTGTCTGCCTGGCTGGATGCAAGACGCCCCCGCCTGCTCCGGTCTACGGCGCCACGACCGTGCCGCCTCCGGGGACAGGCATGGTCGGCCAGCCGGCGCCCTATGGTGCCCCGGCGATGGCTCCGCAGCAGGCCGTCGCCTACCCACCGACACAGACGGCGCCGATGCCTGGGCCGGCGACATCCTGGCAGGGTGTCCAGCAGCCCGCGGCGCCCCCTGCCAACACATGGAGCTGGTCGCAGGCCGGCAGCCCCTCTGCGATGCCGGCACAGCAGCAGCCCTCGCTGCAGCAATATGCCAACCAATACACGCAGCAGGCCAACCAGTTCGCCAACCAGACACAGCAGTCGCTGGCCAACCAGCAGCAGCAGCTCAACAACCAACTCCAGAACACGGCCAATCAATACCAGCAGGGCGTGAACAACCAGGTTCAGCAATACAACAACCAAATGCAGCAGGGACTGCAGAACGCCCAGCAACAGTTCAACCAACAGATGCAGCAGTCCATGCCGCAGATGCAGCCTTCCGCTCCGCAGACGCAATCGGTCAACGGACGCTGGTGGCCGTTCAGCAATCCCAACGCCCTGCCGCCAGCCCGGGCGACGCCGACGGGGATTTCGCGGTACTGACTTCACGCCCGCGGGGGCATCCATGCCCCCCGCGGGCTTGGCATCGTGCGAGC
>JBJTDB010000296.1:0-15281 GCA_046092145.1 Planctomycetia bacterium
ACGTGCGCCGCGCAATGGTCGGTGCACGCGACTTGAGAGGGTAGCCGTATGGCATGGTGGAGCAGCGTGGTGTCGTCGGTCGCGTTCGCGATAGCGATTGCCGTGGCGACGTACAGCTGGCCGCGGATGCGCCTGTTTGCACTTGCGGTGATGGCCTTGTGCGCCGCCGCCTGGGCGTTTTCTCGTGGCGGCTTTTTTCAAGATGCCGGCGGGTGGAACGCAGCCGACATTTCGGGCTTCCTTCTGTTCGGCACCTTGATGACGCTGCCGCTCGTGGCAATCGCGCTCGGGTGGCGTGGCTCACGGGCATTTCGCGGATTTGTGGAGTCGATCCCGCTGCCAACGCTCATTGGCAGTCAGGCGTATCGGCTGGGAGGCGCCATTTTCCTGTGGATGTATTCAGAGGGCCTCATGCCGCCCGAGATCGGCATCGTCGCGGGGTGTGCCGATGCGTTCATCGGCATCACGGCGATTCCGTTGGCGTGGGCGGTCGCGAAAGACATCGGTGGCGTGCGCCGGGTCGCGATCGGCTGGAATCTGTTCGGCATCGCCGATTTTCTGGTCGCGGTGAGCATGGTGTCGCTGTCCTTCATCGGTGTCCTGGCCCTGCAGCCGGCCCCCGTCCGAATCGGCCTGCATCCGCTGGCGCTCATATCGCTCTTTCAGTTGCCGCTTTCCATCGCCATTCATCTGCTCGCGCTTCGCCGGCTCATGTCGCCGAACTGAACCGTCGCACCAACTATCAGGACGCTGACCCATGGGCTGGGTTGCCCTCAAGATGCTGACAGGAGACCGGGCCAAATATCTCGGCCTCGTGTTCGGCGTGGCATTCGCCAGCATGCTCATGTCGCATCAGGTGAGCATCTTCTGCGGGCTCATGCTCCGTACGGCCAGCCAGATTCTCGACGTGCGTGACGCCGGCATCTGGATCTGCGACCCAGAGTTGCAGAGTGTCGACGAGATCGAGCCGCTTTCAGGCACCGATCTCTACCGGGTCCGCGGCGTGCCCGGGGTGCGTTGGGCTGCCCGGCTCTCGAAGTCGCTTGGTCGCGTCCGCACCGCCGATGGCCGCTACCGCACCGCCATCGTCATGGGCCTCGATGACGACAGCTTCGCCGGCGCCCCGCAGCAGATGCTGCTCGGGTCGTGGCATGATCTGCGGCGGCCGGATGGCGTCATCCTCGACGACGCGGGGTTCAGCTATCTCTTTCCGGGCGAGCCGGTCGCGATCGGCAAGACGCTCGAAATGAACGATCGCCGTGTGGTGGTCGTAGGCATCTGCCGGGTCGCTGCGCCATTCCAGACGTTTCCCGTCATGTACTGCCGCTACAGCCAGGCGACGCGATACGTGCCGCAAGAGCGAAACGCCGTCAGCTTCATCGTCGCAGACACTCATCCCGATGCCGATCCGGCCGAGGTCTGCCGACGCATCCGCGACCGCACCGGGCTGGCCGCGTACGACGCGCGGTCGTTCATGTGGCTGACGATCGGTTACTACATGCGATCCACCGGCATTCCCGTGAATTTCGGGATCACCGTGGCGCTCGGCTTCATCGTGGGAACGGCGATCGCGGGCCAGACCTTCTATCTGTTCACGCTCGAGAATTTGAAGCAGTTTGGGGCGCTCAAGGCCATGGGCGTCACCAACAAACGGATTCTCTTCATGATCCTGCTCCAAGCGGGCGTCGTCGGCGGGCTCGGCTACGCGCTGGGCATGGGCGCCGCCAGCGTCTTCTTCGAGGTCACCAAAGACATCTACCACCTCCGCGGATTCTTTTTACCCTGGCAGGTGGCCGTCGGCACCGGCGGGGCCGTGGTGGTGATCATGTTTCTCGCCAGCGTCGTCAGCATCCGCCGGGTCTGGACGCTCGAGCCCGCGATCGTCTTCAAGTAGTCACGGGTGTTCCCTTGGTAGCCACCTCCGCCATCCGCGCCGCCGTTGCCTGCACGGGCGTCACGAAGTGCTTTGGTTCGGGCGAAACGCAAGTGCAGGTGCTCCACGGAGTCAACGTCGAGGTCGCCCCGGGAGAGATCACCCTCCTGGTCGGACCCTCGGGGTGCGGCAAGACGACGCTCATCTCGATCGTTGCGGGCCTGCTCGCACCCACGGCCG
Organism: Planctomycetia bacterium; assembly: GCA_046092145.1. Classification (GTDB taxonomy): domain Bacteria; phylum Planctomycetota; class Planctomycetia; order Pirellulales; family UBA1268; genus CACORA01. Next base: position 2,114 of record JBJTDB010000296.1, read on the forward strand.
GCGACGTCCGCATCTTCGACCAACCCCTCGGCGATCTGCGCGGCGATGCGCTCGTCGCCTTTCGGGCGCGGATGATCGGCTTCGTCTTTCAGCAATACAACCTGCTTCCGGCGCTGACGGCGGCCGAAAACGCATGCCTCCCGCTCCTCGTGCAAGGGAGACGGCGGCGCGAGGCGCTCCGCGAGGCCCGCGAGATGCTCGCGGCCGTGGGGCTCGGTGGCAAGGCGGACGCCCGGCCCGCCCAGCTCTCCGGCGGCCAGCAGCAGCGTGTTGCGATCGCCCGGGCGCTCGTCCATCGTCCACGGCTCCTCGTCTGCGACGAGCCCACGGCGGCGCTCGACGCCGAGTCCGGCCGCACGGTCATGGAACTGGTGCGGCGCGTGAGCCTCGACGCAGATCGGGCGGTGATCGTCGTGACCCACGACAGCCGGGTCTACGGATACGGCGACCGCATCATCGAGATGCGCGATGGCCGTGTGATCGGCGTCTCCTCCGCTGCTGATTTTCGGGAGTCACATTCATGAGTGGTAAGATCGGGACCTTGCTTCTGCCTCTGATGGCCCTCGGCTCAATCGGCTACGCGAGCTGGCACGTCTATCGGGCCAACCAGCCGCTTCCGAAGGCCGTGCCGCCGATTCCGCCCGTGGGCGCTCCTTTTACTCACACGCTCGCCGCATCGGGAATCGTGGAACCGACGACTGAAGACGTGGTCGTCGGAACGCACGTCTCGGGCGTGGTCGAACGGGTCTATGTGGCGGCCGGTGATCGCGTTGCGCTGGGCGCGCCGCTGTTCCGCATCGACACACGACAGGCCGACGCGGAACTTGCCGTCCGCGAGGCAGGCCTGGCGGACGCCGAGGCTCATCTCCACCGTCTCCGATCGCTCCCAAGACCCGAAGAGGTGCCGGCGAGCGAGGCTCGCGTCAGCGCGGCTCAGGCCGCCATGGTGGCTGCCGAGGACGCCTACCGCCGGACAGCGAGGCTCGCCGAGGCGCGGACAGTGCCCGATGCCGAACTGATCTCGCGGCGTGCGGAACTCGAGCAGGCGAGACAGCGGCTCGCGGGTGCCACGGCGGACGATGCGCTGCTCAAGGCCGGCGCATGGAAAGAAGACATCGCCGTCGCCGAGAGTGCCGTCAGGCGTGCCCGGGCCCATGTGGAGCAGGCCCGCACCGAGATCGCGAGGCTGACGGTCACGTCGCCGATCGACGGCAACGTGCTCAAGGTCGATATCCGGGCCGGCGAGCAGGTGGGCACTGCACTCGGCCAGCGGCTCATGGTGCTGGGGCGCGTGCAGCCGCTCTACGTGCGAGCCGACTTCGATGAAAGCGAGATTCCACGATTCGACAAGGGCGCGCGTGCGGATGCTCATCCGCGTGGCGATCCCGGCCGATCCTATCGGCTCCGATTCGTGCGGATAGAGCCATACGTCGTCCCGAAGCAGTCACTCACGGGCGACAACCGAGAACGAGTCGATACCCGTGTCTTGCAGGTCGTGTACGCGGTCGATGAGGATTCGCCCGGGCTCTTCGTTGGCCAGCAGGTGGACGTGTTCGTCGATCTTGATGATTCCACTGCGGCTGGGGCTCAGCCGGTCGAAAACAAGTGATGCGACGTTGGCGACAACGGTTGACACGAGCCGCGAGAGACATCGGCCAGGATGCATCCGCTTGTCCATCGAGACGGACGATCCGTAATCGCCCACCGAGCTCTCAATCCTCGCCCTGCGCCTTCGTGAAGCCGTCGGCACCGTCGATCCGCAGCAGCCGCTCCACGTGGCAGACCTCGTGCGTCTCGTTGATCCGCCGCGCCAGAGCGAGCGCATCGTCGAACGTCAGCGGCTCCCCGCCGCGGCTCACGAACCGGCAGCGATGGTGGCTGACGCAGTCGATGTTGGGATTGCCGTCGGGATAGACCTTCGTGCCCCGGTTCGAAATCATCTTGAGCTTCAGCGGCGACGAGGCGGCGATCGTTTCGAGCGATGGGCCAAGCGCTGCGGGCGTGAGACCGCTGTCGAGGAAAATGTCGGCACCCGCGACCTCCTTGGTCTTGGCCGGTCGGAAGACGAGATCCCGGCTCACCTGCGGAACCTTGATCGGCTGCGCCTGGCGGACGGTCCAGCCCTCCGCCCGCCGTCCGAGGTTGCCGATCACATACTTGGCGAATTCCGACGTCCGCACCCCCTTGTCGTAGCCCACCACGTCGCCCGTGAGCCTCCCGTCGATGAGCGTGGCGAGCACGGCGTGTTCGATGTCGGCGGCGGCGGCAAACTCACCGAGGTGCTTGAGCATCATCACCCCGCTGAGCAGAACCGCAGTCGGGTTGATCACGTCCTTGCCGGCATACTTCGGCGCCGAACCATGGACGGCCTCGAAGATCGCGATGCCGTTGCCGAGATTGGCCGACGGGGCAAATCCGAGACCACCGACGAGCGCCGAGGTCAGATCGCTGATGATGTCGCCATTCATGTTCGTCGTGACGATGACGTCGAATTGCGATGGCTTCTTGACGAGCTGATGGGCGCAGTTGTCGATGATCACATGCCAGGATCGGATATCGGGATACTCCGGTGCGATCCGCTCGAACGTCCGCTTCAACTCGCCCTCGGTGAGCTTCATGATGTTCGACTTCGTCGCGCAGGCGACTGATTTCCGCCCCTCGGAGCGGGCGAATTCGAACGCGAGCCTGACGATCTTTTCCGAGCCCTTCGCGCTGATGAGCTTGAGGCACTGCGCCACGTCGGGCGTCTGCATGTGCTCGATACCGGCATAGAGATCCTCGACATTCTCCCGCACGACGACCAGGTCGATCCCCTGCCCCGTGTAGGGCGTGACCACGCCGGGCAGTTCGCGAACGGGACGAATGTTGGCAAACGTTTCGAAGAGTTTGCGGAGCGTGACATTGGCCGATTTCTCGCCGAAGCCGACCGGCGTGCCGAGCGGGCCCTTGAGGACGACCCGCGTCTGGCTGATCGAATCGATGGTCTCCTGCGGCACGCCCGACGCGATGCCCTGCTTGAACACCCGCTCGCCGGCATGCCGCTCGATCCAATCGATCTGTACGCCCGTGGCGTTGATGATGTCGACGGCGGCGTGGACACATTCCGGGCCGATTCCGTCACCGGGGATCACAGTCACTGCATGTCGGGTCATGTGCACTTCCGTTGGGTCAGGGGCGATGGAGAAAGAAATTTACGAGGCGGCTGCCAAAGATCCAAGGGCCGACCGCCCTGCCGCCTCGACCTCGAATTCACGGGCGCCCAATCCCACACGATTGACACGACCAGCACAATACATATACCTCTGTGCACTCTTTGAATTCAGACAAGACTCGACCGAGCAGGAGGTCTACGATGGAGTGGGGCCGGTTTGACGGAGCACTATCGGCGGGCATTCGACGAAAACCAGATCCGCTTCGATGTCCACGGCTGCCTCTGCGAAGATCCTGGCTTATGCCGGCGACAGAGTGCCGCATCTCCGATTCGTTATCCTGTCCCCAAAAAAGCCCCCGGTGGGAACCGGGGGATCAAAACGGGCCGCCACGTCAAACCATCCCCGGGTTTCCACCCGGGGCTTCTTGGGGCGGGTCTTCAAAAACGTTTCGAAGTCGGGAAACAGCCGGACAAATTGGCCCACAAACTGCAAAAGTCGAACTAACAGATGCGCGGGAGCTGTTCGCCGATCGGCATCGGGACCACGCGGGTGCCGCCGATGCGGGTCTTCATGACGACCAGTCGCGGATGCTCGGCGACGATGCGGCCCAGCATCACCGCTCCCCTGCCATGCTCGTGGGCCCGCATGGCGGCGAGCACGCGATCAGCCGCGACTCCCGGCACGACCGCGAGCACTTTCCCCTCGTTGGCCACGAGCAACGGATCGAGGCCGAGGATCTCGCAGGCCGCGGCGACGTGCGGATTGACCGGCACGGCGATTTCGTCGATCTCGATGCCGCAGGCCGCAGCCGCCACCATTTCATTGAGGCTCGTCGCCACGCCGCCACGGGTCGGATCGCGAAGCATCCGGATGTCGGCGCACGCGGCGAGCATCGCCGCCACGAGGCCGTGCAGCGGCGCCGAATCGCTTTCGATCGGTGCCTCGAATTCGAGCCCCTCGCGCACGCTCATGATCGCCATGCCGTGGTCACCGACCGTGCCGCTACAGAGCACGGCATCGCCGGGCTGCGGCGGCTCGCGGCCCACCTGAATATGGGGCGGCACGACACCCACTCCCGACGTATTGATATAGACGCCATCCCCATGGCCCCGCTCCACGACTTTCGTGTCGCCCGTGACGATCCGCACGCCAACGGCCCGGGCGGCAACCGCCATCCGCTCGACCACCCTTGCCAGTTCGGCGATCGGCAGCCCTTCCTCCAGGATGAAGCCACAGGTGAGCACCTTCGGGATCGCCCCGCTCATGGCGAGGTCGTTCACCGTGCCGTTCACGGCCAGTTCACCGATCGACCCGCCCGGAAACAAGAGCGGCCGCACGACGTAGGAATCGGTCGAGAGGGCGAGCCGCCCACCCCCGGCGAGATCGCCGGCGAGGTCGAGCACCGTCGAATCGCCCAGCCGATCGAGCAAAGGATTCGAGAACGCCGGCAGGAAGATGCCCTCGATCAGATCGCGCGACAGCAGGCCGCCGCCCCCGTGACCGAGGATCACCCGCGGATAATCACGAAGCGCCGCCGGGCACGAGAAGTTTGCGAAATCACCCATGGCGGAAATTGTAGTAGGCCGCGCAGGCGCCCTCGCTCGACACCATCGTGGCGCCGAGCGGAGTCCGCGGCGTGCACTCCTTCCCGAAGGCGGGGCATTCGCTCGGCTTGAGCGTGCCCTTGAGCACCTCGCCGCTTCTGCACAGCGGCGACTCCTCGGCCCTGATGCCGCCCACGCCAAACCGCTGCTCGGCGTCGAACTCGTGGTAGGCGTCGGCGAGTCGCCAGCCGCTCGCCTGAATCTTGCCGATTCCGCGCCAGGCGCGGTCGGTCGGCGCGAAGACCTCGGCGATCACCCGCTGCGCCGCCTCGTTGCCCCGCTCACTCACCACCCGGGGATAGGCGTTTTCGACCTCGGCCCTGCCCTCCTCCAGCTGCACGACGGCGCTGCGAATCCCGGCGAGCAGATCGAGCGGCTCGAAGCCCGTCACCACGATCGGCACGCTGAAGCGGGCCGCCAGCGGTGGATACTGCCAGGTGCCCATCACGCTGCAGACATGCCCCGCAGCGAGGAACGCATGCACGCGGTTTCCGGGGCTCTGCATGATCGCTTCGATCGCCGGGGGCACGAGCACGTGCGAAACGAGCATCGAAAAGTTTTTTAGCCCCTGCTCTTGTGCGACTTTCACCGCCATCGCGTTGGCCGGCGCCGTCGTCTCGAAGCCGATCGCCAGAAACACCACCTCGCGATCAGGGTGCTGCCGGGCGAACTTCACCGCATCGAGCGGCGAATAGACCACCCGCACGTCGCCCCCCGCCCCCTTCACCTGAAAGAGGTTTTCCTTCGACCCAGGCACACGGAGCATATCGCCGAACGAGCAGAAGATCACCTCCGGCCGCGCCGCGATCGCCAGCGCCTTGTCGATCGTCTCGAGCGGCGTCACGCAGACCGGACAGCCGGGGCCGTGGATCATCTCCACGCGGCGGTCGGGCTCGCGGGGCAGGAGTTCGTCGATGCCGTTGCGGATGATCGAATGCGTCTGGCCGCCACAAACCTCCATGATCGCCCACGGCCGCGTGACGATCCGGCCGATCTCGGCCGCCATCCGCCGGGCCGTCTCCGCGTCGCGGTACTCGGCGAGGTGTTTCACGGCGAATCCATGAGAAGCCAGGGGTCGGTTGAAGGCGAGGCTTTCACCGCCCCCGGCGAATCGACGCTGGTGTCACGCAGTTCCGCGAGGCCCTCTTCGAGGATGCCGAGTTCCGCGAACGTGCGGAGCGTCTCCTGTGCCGACGCCTCGTCGATCTTCGAGATCGCGAAGCCCACGTGCACGATGGTGTAGTCGCCCACCGCGATGTCAGGCAGGTAGGCGAGGCAGACATCTTTCACGACGCCGCCGAAATTCACCCGCCCCATGCGGGTGCCGTGGTCATCACGGATCGATTCGACGTGTCCGGGCACGGCGAGGCACATTCACTCACCTCTCGATACCGATTGCTTTCCCGCGCGGCTGAGCGTGGCGCACAGCCGCGTTGCCAGGGCGTCGACCGCCCGTTCGACCGCCGGCGAGAGGCCGTCGCCCGGCTCGAACGATTCGCCTTCGATGAGATAGGCCGTCACCTTCCCGGGATAGCCGTCCTTGAGCAGCCAGCGACCGAAGGCGATCGCATGATCCCAGCGGAAAGCGTGGAGGTTGATGCCGTCGCCCGATGGGATGTGTTCCACGTCGGAGCCGGGCACCACGAAGAGTGCGCCCGGCTCGCCCCCCGACCGGCAGGCATCGACGAGAATCACCTCCGGAACGCCGCGCATCTGGAAGGCGACATCGATGCCCGCCGTGCCGGCGTCGGCGCACTCCACCCCGGCGGGCAGACCGCGCTCCCGCATCCGCTGCACGAGCACGGGCCCGGCTGCATCGTCACCGCGCAGCACGTTGCCACAGCCGATGACCAGCGTGCGCACTGGCAGCACCTCCCCCGCGCTCACAGCCCCACCTTCACGAGCACGCCACACGCCATGATCGCCAGACCTGCCACGACGTGGCTGACGTCATTCGACGATCGTATCTTCAGCCCCGAAAGCCCCAGCCGCATGCCCATGACCACGATCGACATCGTGCCGACCGTGGCCACGGCAAAGACAGCCACGACGATCGCTACGGCACCGGCATCCAGTCTGGCCGCCGGGATCATGAGCATGGGGATCAGTGGCTCGCATGGCCCCAATGCGAAGACGAGAAACGCCAGCCAGGGTGTCCATGCCGGGGAGGATGGGGCAGCCTGCCGGCCCGCCATCCCCCGCGCGGCCCATGCCACAATCGCCAGGCCGAAGCCGATCAGCAGCCACGCGGCCATGTCGCCGCGCAGCGCCTCGAACGCCTCCAGTTTCATGACCGCAATGCCAAGCAGCAGACCGACGATGCCGATCACCACCGAACTGGCCACGTGCCCCAGCCCACAGGCGATCGTCACGCCGAGCGTCTTCCGGGCCGTCCATCCGCCCGCTCTCGACATCGCCACGAAGGGCAGATAGTGGTCGGGGCCGAGGATCGTGTGGATCGCGCCGATCGAGAGTGCCGCAAGGCAAAGAATCGCGATCTCGGAAGAAATCAGTTCACTCGCCATGACGCACCTCACGGTGTTGCCGCATCCGATTGCGTCGTTCGGAGAAAGTCTATGGCCGGAGCGCCGTGCGTGCCAATCGATAGGACGGTACACTTTCAACGCGGCAGGGAACGGCCGGTCGAGCCGAATATTCGAGGGCATTCATGCACGAATTGTCGATCGCCACGAACGTCGTCGAAATCGCCACGCACCACATGCGGGAAGCGGGCGGAGACCGCGTGGTCGCCGTCACGCTGCGGATTGGGCGGCTTTCCTGCGTTCATGAGGATGCGTTGCGATATGGCTTCGATCTGGTCCGCGAGGGCACACCGCTCGCCGGGGCCGAACTGCGGATCGTGCCCGTGCCGGTGAGCATCTGGTGCCCGCGGTGCGAGGCGGCATTCGAACTGCCCGGCATCCAGCGATTTGCCTGCCCGTCCTGCGGACACTCGAGTGCCGACATCAGAACGGGCCGTGAGCTCGACCTGGAGTCGATCGAATTGGAAACGATGAAGCAGGCCCCTCTCGATCGTGCCGAGGCCACCATCTCATGAATCAGCCCCGCATCCTCGAGGTCCGCACGAAGATCCTCAAGAAAAACGACGAGACGGCCCGCGCGCTGCGCAGCCGGTTCGCGGCCGACGGCGTGCTCGTCGTGAACATGGTGTCGAGCCCCGGCACCGGCAAGACGGCGTTTCTGAAGGAGACGCTGCGGCGGCTGGTCGCCCGCGGCATCCCGGCCGCGGCGATCGTCGGCGATCTCGAGACCGACAACGACGCCCGCCGGCTCGCCGAGAGCGGCGCGCCGGTCCGCCAGATCATGACCCACGGCCTCTGCCATCTGGAGGCCGACATGGTGCAGGCCCACCTCGTTGGCTGGAACCTCGCCGACCTGCGCTACCTTTTTATCGAGAACGTCGGCAACCTCGTCTGCCCGACGAGCTGGGATCTCGGCGAATCGGTCCGGCTCGCGCTCCTCTCCGTGACGGAAGGTGAAGACAAGCCGCTCAAGTATCCGGGGCTCTTCAACACGGCCGACATCGCGGCGATCACGAAGATCGACCTTGCGGAGGCCTGCGAGTTCGATCGCGAGCTGGCCCGGGCGAATATCGAGGCCGTTCGGCCCGGCATGCGGATCATCGAGACCTCGGCGAAGACGGGCGCGGGCATCGATGAGTGGCTCGTGGAGCTCGCCCGGCGGCGGATGTAACGTCGGGTGGGCTTCGGCCTGCCGCAGGAGCACGGCGTTTTGAAAGATGCCCACGGGAACTCCTCGTCAGGTCAGGCGGCGGATGAGCCACCAGCCGATGGTGAGCTGCGCGATGAGCGCGACGAGCGCCCACTGCGGGCCGCCCGTCACCATCTCGAGCCCGCCGAATGCAAGGCTCGCGGCGAAGCCCGAGAGCTTCGTGCCCACCTGCAGCAGGCCGAACGACACGCCTTCATGGCCGGGCGGCGCGAGCACGGCGACAGCCGCGCGGAGCAGGCTCTGGATGCCTCCGAGCACCAGCGATAGCAGGACGGCCAGACCGTAGAGTTGCTGCGTCGTCTCGACGAAGCAGGCGAGCACGAGCACGGTGATCCAGCCGCCGAAGCAGAGCAGCGTGGCCGGCCTCCTGCCGATCCGCGTCGAGACCCAGCCGACAATGATCGCGCCAGGAAGCGCCACCGCCTGCACGAGCAGCACGAGCTGCACGAGCGCGGGCCCGTCGAGATCGAACCGCTGCAGGGCAAGGCTCGAGAACTGTGCGATCGCCGTCTGCACGCCGCCGAGAGCGAGCATCGCGCCGCCGAGGACCGCGGCGAACCCGCGTTCCGCCGACCCGTGCGGTGCATGCCAGAGGCTCGCGGCGAATGCTCCGAGCTCGCGGCTGGGTGTCGCGGCATGCCGGGCGCCGTCGCCGTGCTCGAAGCGGGCGATGGCTGCCGGCAGGGAGAAGACGAGCCACCAGGCCGCCGTGATGGCGAAGGCGACCCGGAGGCCGCCCGCCGTGTCGAGGCCGAGGCGGGCATGGCCGGTGACGACCGCCGTGGCGATCACCAGCGCGATCGCGCCGCCCGCATAGCCGGCGGCGAAGCCCAGGGCGGAAAGGCGATCCGCATCCCGATCCCCGGCGACTCGTCGCAGGAGGCTGCCGGTGAACACCTGCGCGATGTCGAACCCGACGCAGGCCGCGACGACGGCCGCCACGATGGCGATCCGGGCCTGGGGCGGCGTGAGGGCCAGCATGACGAAGCCCCCCGCGCCGACACAGGTGGCGGCGATGAGCGCCCGCTGGTGTCCGTCGCGACGATCGGCCCAGGCGGCGGCCCATGGCACCAGCACGGCGGAGGCGAGCATCGCCGCCGCGAGCGTCCAGGCCCATATCACCCCGGCCGAGGCGCCCCAGCCCCCCGTCGGAAAGACGAGCTTCTCGACGTAGGCCACGACGAGCGTGATCAGCACGGTTGAAAACGCGCTCGCGGCCCAATCGAGCAGGATCCAGGCGATGCGGGCGAAGCGAGCGTGGCGGGGCAACGGAGGCGCGTGGCTGGTCATGCCGACGAATCCACGATGCCCGGATCCTGGGCCTCGAAACTTGCCGCGACTCCACCGAGAAAGAGCCCCTCGGCAAGAGCGTAGACGGGGGCGAGCGTCGGATTGCCGGTTCGCATCGTCACGACTCCGTTGTCGCGTGAATCCTCCGGGCGGAGGCCCGCCACAAACCGTCAGGCCCGCCCTGCCGTTGCGGCCATCACCTCGGCGACGGCTTCGACGGCCCTCACGATCTGCTCCTCGGTGTGCTCGCAGGTCACGAAGAACCGCAGCCGGGCCGCCGCTTCGCGGACCGCCGGGTAGAGAATCGGCCGGGCGTTGATGCCTTGTTCGAGGAGGAGCTGCGAGGCCAGGATCGCGCGAGACGAGCTGCCCGTGATCACGGGGATCACCGGTGTGCCACCGCTGGGGCCGGTGTCGAGGCCGGCATCGTCGGCGAGCTTCAGGAACAGTTCCGACCGCTCCCGAAGACGGGTCACCCGCCATGGCTCCCGTCGCAGCACGCGGATCGCCTCGAGCGCGGCGGCGGAATTCGGCGGCGAGCAGGCGGTCGAGAACACGAACGAAGGCGTCGTGAAGCCGAGGTAGCGGATCAGCCGCTCGGGGCCGGCGAGGTAGCCTCCCTGGGCGCCGAGCGCCTTGCTGATCGTGCCCATCCAGAGGTCACCCTCCGTTGGGCTCACCCCGAAAAAGTCGCAGATGCCGCGGCCGCCGGGCCCCATCGTGCCGATCGAGTGGGCCTCGTCCACGTAGAGGATCGCATCATGACGCTTCTTGACCTCCAGAAACCGTGGAAGGTCGGGATAGTCGCCATCCATGCTGTAGACGCCCTCGATCGCCACGATCACGCGGCGGTATCGCGGCCGCAGGTCGCGAAGCAGGCCGTCGAGCTGGGCGTGGTCGTTGTGCCGGAAAGGCCGCTTGCCGGCCCGCGAGGCGGCGGTGCCTTGCACGATGCTGTTGTGGGCCAGTTCGTCATAGAGGATCAGGTCGTCGGCGCCGCAGAGGTGGCCGAGCACCGACGCATTGGTGCCGTAGCCACACGGGAAGACGACCGCCCGCTCGGTGCCGATGAATGCCGCCAGTTCGGCGTCGAGTTGATCGAGCAGTGACGTGTTGCCGCCCACCATTCGGCTCGCCGAGGCGCTGCAGCCGAAGCGATCGATCGCATCCTTCGCCGCCCGCTTAACGTCGGGATGGCCGGCGAGGCCCAGATAATCGAAGCTCGTGAAGGTGGCGACCTCGTGACCGCCGATGGTCGCCCGACTGCCATCCACCCGCTCGTTGGCCAGGAGAAACGGGTTCGAGAGACCGGCCTGGGCCAGCCCGGCCAGCCGCTCCTCCATCGCCTGGCACTCGGGGAAGGGGTCGCCGGCTGGGTCTGCGGTCGTGTCGGCGACCGGGCTTTCGGGCTCGAGCCGGTCGGCGGCGTCGAGCATCCGCCGTTCGACACAGTCCACGAGATCGTCGCAGGTGCGAATATCCTGCAGCCACTCCTCGTGAAACCGCATCTGGTAAAGGCCCTCGATCCGTCGTACCGCGTCGAGAAACCGCGACGGATCGACGCCCGCCTTCTGCAGGTCCATGCCCGGATCGAGCCGGTTCCGGCTGGTTGCCGTCCGGGAACGCTCGAGTTCGCCGAGAACGAGCCGGGCGATCGCCGCCCGGGAGTGATCCGCGCGACCTGCACCAATATCAACGCCGATGGCTGCCATGCTGCCTCCCGCGAACGCTCCTTCGTTCGCGAGCGGCGCTACGGATGGTGGCATCCTTCCGCACGGCACTCGCGATCACTCGTTGGCCGCCACGTCCACGAAGCGGTTCGAATCACTATAACGAGTGAGTCGCTCTTCCAACACCACTCCTCCCTGTGGAACGGGTGGGTTGGAAAGCCGTGATGACGGCGGTGACTTTGACGCGGCCACGAGTCGGCCACACAGCGCTGAACGAACGGTCACGCCGCATTTGCACGGCGCGACGCCGAGGGCGGCCATCGTCGTGCACGACGGCGAACGAGCGGGCCCTCTGCGAACGAGCCTCACGAACGACCAGACTGAAGTTCCGTGAGGGCGTTGGAGGCGGCACGCTGCTCGGCCTCCTTCTTGTTGCGGCCCCACGCCGGGGCGTACCTGCGGCCCGCGATCTGCGCCGAGACGTGAAAACTCTTGCTGTGGTCCGGCCCGGCCTCCTCGATCACCTCGTAGGTGGGCGTGACCCCGAAATCCCGCTGGGCCACCTGCTGCAGGAGAGACTTGTGGTTGGCACCCTGCTCACCGGAGGCCACCTTGATGATCTCGGGCTCCATGAACCGCTCCACGAGCCTCCGGGCGGGCTCCATGCCGCCGTCGAGGTAGACGGCCGCGACGAGCGACTCGAAGAGATCCGATAGAACAGATGTCGGAACCGGGCGGTTCACCGACAGACCCTTGCCGACGATCAGAAACTCGATGAGTTGGAGTTCGTCGCTGATCCGACTGCATGTCTCCCGGCTCACGACCACCGACTTGATCCGCGTCAGATCCCCCTCGAGCGAATCGGGGAAGATCCGATAGAGCGTCTCGCAGACGATGAACCCGAGGATGGCGTCGCCGAGGAATTCCAGCCGTTCGTTGGACGCCAGCCGGTGCTGGGCCCCCGACGCGTGGGTCAGGGCCGACATCAGCAGGGAGGGATCGCGAAACGCATAGTCGAGCCGCCGCTGGCACTCCGCGACATCGATCGTAAACTCCTGCACCGCCGACACTTCCTTCCTGGCTCCAGCATGGCCTCCCGTCGGGAACCATACGCCTCCCGACGCGGCACGTCAACGCTTTTTGCACCGATCGAACCCTCCTCGAACGGCCCGCGTACCAGATGATGTCGCCCATGAACACGACCTCCAGATGCCGGCCTTCGCGCCGGCCTGCCCCCGTTTTTGAACCGGGCACGGATGCCACCGGTGCCGCGGCATGGGCCTTTGCGTTTATGATGTCTCCGGCGGCGGTCGGCGGCCGCCATCTCCTTCGAGCGAGGTGCCCATTCCCATGACGACCATAACGACCATGACCAACACGATGAATCGACGAACAACGATCGCTCTCCTGCCACCGTGGCTTCTCCAGGTGATCATGGTGGTCATGATGATCGCGACCTGCCTGGCCGCGGGTGACCTGCTCGCCGACGAGCCGACCGATCCGCTCACGCATGCCAACGCATTGTCGAAAGCCTTCCGCCAGGCCGCCGAGAAGGCGTCGCCGAGCGTGGTCGTGGTGCGGAGCGAGGTGAAACCGCAGCCGGCGGCCCAGGGCCGCGGCCCACAGCGGGGCGGTGAAAATCCCTTCAAGGGCACCCCCTTCGAAGACTTTTTCCGTGACGGCCTTCCCGAGGGCTTCG
>JBJTDB010000297.1:0-5075 GCA_046092145.1 Planctomycetia bacterium
ATGATGTAGTCCGCCTGCCGAACGGGCATCGCGCGGGCCTCACGGGCTTTCGAACGCGTTCTGGTAGTGCTCGACGACAGGCCCTGCTTCGCCGAACGTGACGGTGACCACGTCGATCCTGACGGAGCAGTCCTGGAGGCGGTGGCGGCGGATGTAGGCGTTGGCCAGATCGGCCAGCCGCCGCTGCTTCTGCAGGCCGATCGTCTCCACCGGATGGCCGTGCGCGGTGTCGCTGCGACTCCGCACCTCCACGAAGACGACCGTGCGATCATCGAGGGCGACGATGTCGATGTCGCCTCGGAGAATCCGTTCGCGGCGGCCGACGATCCGGTAGCCGATGCCCTTGAGATAGGTCGCCGCTTCGTCCTCACCGCGCCGGCCGAGTTCGTCGCGGGAGTGCATCGATACCGGCTACGCCTTGGCGGCGGCCTTCTTCTTGACCGTCTTCTTGGCGTTGCCCTCGTTGCCGGCCGTCTCCTCCCGCTTCTCGCGGAGCCGCACCGCCTTGCCGACGCGGTCGCGGAGGTAGTAGAGCTTCGCGCGGCGGGCGACGCCCGACCGCTTCACCTCGACCTTCGCGATCTTGGGGGAATGCAGCGGAAACTTCCGCTCCACGCCCTCGCCGGCGACGATGCGTCGCACGGTGAACATCTCGCGGCTGCCGGAGCCGCTGCGGGCGATCACGACGCCGTTGAAAATTTGGATTCGCTCTTTTTCGCCTTCGAGAATTCGCGTGTGGACATCGACGGTGTCGCCGATCTTGAACGACGCCACCTCCGACTTGAGGCTCGAGGCTTCGACGTGGGCGAGGATCTTCTGGCTCATGGCGTGACTCCGTGGGGATGCGTACGAGAGAGGTGAGGGGTGATCAGTGGGCTGCGGGGCTGGTGCGGCGGCGGGTCGCATCGACCGACTGGGCATGACGCCATTCGGCGATCCGCCGATGGTCGCCCGAGAGCAGCACCTCGGGGACCCGCAGGCCGCGATACTCCCGCGGCCGCGTGTATTGTGGGCCTTCCACGAGCCGGTCGGCTCCGGAGAAGGAATCTTGTCGGGCGCTCTCCTCGTGCCCCAGCACGCCCGGCACGAGCCGCGACACGGCGTCGATGATCACCATCGCCGCCACCTCGCCGCCGGAGAGGACATAGTCGCCGATCGAGATCTGATCGGGCTCGAGGATCTCGCGGATCCGCTCGTCGAAGCCCTCGTAGCGACCGCACAGCAGCACGATCCGATCCTTCTTCGCAAGCTCCTCGACGGCGGCCTGATCGAGCCGGCGGCCACCGGGCGTGAGCATGACGAGGTGGCCGGGGGTCGCCGCCTGCTTCTGCACGGCTTCGACACATTCGACGACAGGCCCGGGCATCAGGAGCATGCCTGGCCCACCGCCAAACGGCCGGTCATCGACCTGCCGGTGCACGCCCTCCGCGAAATCGCGGATGTCGATCACCCGGATGTCGAGCAGGCCAGCGTCGCGCGCCGCCCCGAGGAGGCTTCCTTCCAGGAAGCTTCCGAACATCTCGGGAAACAGGGTGAGGACGTCGATGCGCATGGCGGAAAGGCAGAACCGGCCCACATGGTGACCAGGGTCTTCAGCATCAGGCTTCAGGAACCGGAGGATTCTTCGGCCGGTGCCTCGGCCGACGGCTCGGCAGCAGGCTCGGTCGCGGGCTCCGCGGCCGGTGCCTCGGCAGACACTTCCGCCGTGGCTTCGGCGGCAGACCCTTCGGCCTTGGGAGGCTCGGGCACAAAAGCCGGCGGACCGGGATCGGGGATGGCCTTGGGCATGGAGAGACGGGCACGGGCATCTTCCATCTGCTTCAGATGCGTGCCGTCGGGGCCGTATTTCTTGATGAGCACCCGGACGTTGTCGCTCGGCTTGGCGCCGACAGACAGCCAGTGCTGAAGGCGACCATGGTCGAGGGTGCAGCGGGCGTCGGTCTCCGAGACGCTCGGGTCATACGTCCCGATGGCCTCGATGATGCGGCCGTCGCGGGGGCTCCGCTTGTCGGCGGCACAAATCCTGTAAAAGGCCCGGTTCTTGCGGCCCATCCGTTTCATCCGAATCACGACTGCCACGGTCACTCTTCTCCTGCGGGGAAATTCGAGCCCCTTAGCGTACCCGAGAAACCTCCAAACCCAAGCCCACCCCGCCGGCCGGGCGTCACCCGCCTCCCCGCTTCTTTCGTCGGGCCTCTTTTTCCCGCTGTTTCTTCTGTTTTCGCCGCTCATCGGCCGTGAGCCGTTTGCCCGTGTCGCCCTTGGGGCGGCCAAGCCGTCCGGCGGGATTGGCCATCTGGGCCTGCAGTTTTTGCACCTCCCGCATCCGGTCGCGCATGCCCATGCCGGCCATGCCCTTCATGAGCGAGGCCATGCCGTCGAACTGCTTCACGAGGTCGCTCACTTCATTGGGCGGCACGCCCGCGCCGGCGGCGATCCGCCGGCGCCGCGACTGGTCGATGAGCCGCGATGGATTCCGCCGCTCCTGGGGCGTCATCGAGTCGATGATGCCGAAGAGACGGTTCATGTCTTTCTCGAGGTCGGCGCCGGCGAGCATGTCCTGCATGCCCCCCATGCCCGGGATCATGCCGAGCACCTTGCCAAGCGGCCCGAGCCGCCGCGTCTGGGCGAGCATCGTCTTGAAGTCGTCGAGCGTGAATTCGCCCGCCTTCAGCCGCTCCTCCTGCCGCCGCATTTCGTCCTGGTCGAACTTCCGCTGCGCCTCCTCGACGAGCGAGACGACATCGCCCATGCCGAGGATCCGGCCGGCCAGCCGCTCGGGATGGAAGTCTTCGAGGGCATCGACCTGTTCGCCGGTGCCGATGAACTTGATCGGCACGCCCGTCACGCTCTTCACGGAGAGCGCCGCGCCGCCGCGGGCATCGCCGTCGAGCTTCGTCATGACGATGCCGTCGATCGTGAGCGCCTCGTTGAAGGCCTTGGCGCTGGTGACGGCGTCTTGGCCGGTCATGGCATCGACGACGAGGAAGACCTGGTCGGGCCCGACGCTCCGGTCGATCCTCGCCAGTTCCTGCATGAGGGCTTCGTCGATCGCCAGCCGCCCGGCGGTATCGAGGATCACCACGGGAATGCCCGCCTTCTTCGCCGCATCGACGCCTGCCTTGCAGACGGCGACAGGATCGGTGACGCCATCAGGCGTGTGGACCGGCACGTTCAACTGCCGGCCGAGCACGGCGAGCTGCTCGATCGCGGCGGGCCGCTGCAGGTCGGCGGCCACGAGCATCACTCCGCGGCCCTGTTCCTTGATCTTCTTGGCGAGCTTGGCGCAGGAGGTCGTCTTGCCGGAGCCCTGGAGGCCGCAGAGCATGAGGATGGTCGTCTTGCCAGCCTCGAGGTGGAGCGAGTGATCCACCGGGCCCATGAGGTTGACCAGTTCACGGTGGACGATCCCGACGAGCTGCTGCGTGGGATCGAGCGACTCGAGCACCCGGGCGCCGACGGCGTCCTCGGCGACCCGGTCGATGAATTGATCGACCACTTCATAGGCGACGTCGGCCTCGAGCAGGGCCGTGCGGACGTCGCCGAGGCCCTCCCGCATGTTGGCGGCGGTGAGCTTTCCGCGGCCCCGAAGGGAGCCGATCGCGGACGAGAGCGATGCTGAGAGCGTTTCGAACATGGCGGGATTATAGCCGCCAAAAAATCGACCGCCCCCCTGGTGACGAGCCGCTCGAATCGGGAGCAGGCACACAGCGTGCTGCTCACCCGATGCGTGGCCGGCAAGAACGGCGCGTCACCGGAGGGGCGGGAGGTGTTCGAATTGTCGGATCAGGAAAATGTGCCCGGGTTGCTGACCACGGGCGCCGAGCCGGCGGGGGCCGGCATCACGGTGCCCCCTTCGCAGCATGGCGCCGCCTGGCCGCAGGGATCGCAGGCTGGTGCGGCCATCGGCGCACAGGCCGGGGCGCCGCAGGGGGCCATCTGCGGCTCGTTGCGACGAAGCAGCCCGCAGCCTTCGCCGCGAAACTCCATGAACGAGGGCCGGCGGCAGCTGTTGTTGCCGAAGCAGCTGCTGCAGCCGGGAGCCGTCGCGAGGCAGCCGACCGCGACGGCGAGCAAGAGCGTGCGAGACATCGTCTTTCCTCCACCTCGGCGGGACGGGGGGAGTCCCACCTTGGACGTTCGATGCGTCGTCCGTGACGACGCTAGGGAACCCTAGCCCACGATCCTGCGCGCGGCGGACCGGCCGCAGGAATTTTTTCCGCCTTTGGCCCACGCATGACGGTCATTCCCGTGGTGACGGTCCTGCCGGCACGCCTTCCAAAATGGCGACTCTTAACAGAGAGGCACGTGCTCGGACAGAAAAGCGCGTGCTAGGGTTGAGCATCCGACGCCTCTAGGAAGGGCGTTGAAAGGCACGAACGGCCGCGAGCTTCGATGTCCACACATCGATCCACCAGAATCTCAGCCTGCATCGCCACGATCATGGCGGCGTGCATGACCGCATGCCGCGCCGGCGTTGTGCTGGCCGCGATCGGGATCGTGGGCCTGGCGATCATCCCGAGATCGGCCCGCGGCGAGTCGATGAATCCGCCCGGAAGCCGTGCGCTTCGTGACCTCGACCACTCGCCGCATCTCGCCCTGCCAGAGAGCGAGCCGCCCGATGTCTGGCTCGTGAGCACCCGCAGGCTGCCCTCCACGCGATGCGTGCCGTTGGCTCCCGGGATGACCGTCGAGCGGTTCGTTGACGAGGGCTGCGGGGAGCGCTGCACCCGCGGCCGCTGGGAGCAGGCCGACATGGATCGCCTCTTTGACGCCGACGAGCACGGCCGCCTCAAGCCGATCCTGATCTTCATTCATGGCAACCGCTACGAGGGCTATGAGGCCCGCCAGCAGGGGCTGCTCCTCGCGCGGCACTGTGCCGCCGCCTGCCCGAATGCCGGGCCGGTGCGGACGGTGATCTATTCATGGCCGAGCGAGAAGGACGGAATCCTGCTCAAGGACGGCCGCGCGAAACTCTCGCGGGCCTACAGCGAGGGCCGCTACCTCGCGTGGCTGCTCGGGCAGATCGACCCCTCCCGCCCGGTCGGCATCGTCGGCTACAGCTTTGGCGCGCT
>JBJTDB010000298.1:0-1570 GCA_046092145.1 Planctomycetia bacterium
GATCTGGTGATCCTGCAGGACTCGCAGGAGCCGCACCTGGGCGGGCAGTGGGAGCTCCCCGATCTCGTCGAGAAAAAGCGTTCCTCGGTCGGCTCGTTCGAACCAGCCATGGTGCTGCGAGACGGCGCCGGTGAAGCTCCCCTTCTCGTGGCCGAAGAGCTGGGAATCGACCAGTTCGGGAGGGATCGCGCCGCAATTCACGCGGATGAACGGCCCGTCGGCGCGGGCGGACCGAGTGTGGATGGCCCGAGAGACCACCTCCTTGCCCGTTCCGGTTTCGCCGAGGATCAGCACCGGCACGTCTGACTGAGCCACCAGATGCACGCGGTCCATCACATGCCGCAGGCCGGTGCGGCTGCCAACCACCTCCTCGTTGACGTCCTGGCGGCCGAGTCGGGTCAGGAGCCGTTCCCGGTCCGCCTCGGCGGCTTCCCTCAAGGATCGCAGCTCGTGCAGCCGCATGTCGTTTTCAAGAGCCACGGCGAAGGGCTCGAGCAGGCCCTTCACCGTCCGGTGGTCGATCGGCGAAAATTGGGTTCCAGGAGAGGCGATGACCACGAGGATTCCGCCGGCTCCGTCGCTGGATCGCAGTGGGCCGGCGACGACGTCGGCGTTGATCCCTTCGGGCAGGACGGACGCAAGCCATCCTTCTGCGATGGAATCGCCAAGCCCGATCAGCTCATCGCTCCGGAGCCAGGGTGTGAGTCGGCGCCAGGTCCTCGGGGGCACTGTGGCGGACCGCAACTGCATCGCCGCCGAACCGGGCGGGGCGCCGACGGCGAGCGGTTCGACGGTCTTGTCGGTGGCCCCGACGCGCAGCACTGCGAGTGACCGCAGCTTCAGGTGGCTTGCGATGCATTCCGCGATCGCCGCCGAGGAGCCCTCGATTTCGATGTGACGGCAGGCCTCCCGCCAGACGTCAGACAAAAGATCCTGCGGCTGAGCCATCGGCCTGATCCTCCGGCCATGATTTTAGGAATATCGTCTCATGTAACGGATGGCCATCATATGTCACGGATACTATTCCATCAAATAGCACGGGCATTCGTTTAAAATCGCTTTGTATTGATATCAGGCAATCTGACGGTGACCTGACCGTCTGGTTTTTGGGTTTTTGGCCGTTGGCACGCCCGTTGCCCATAGATGACCCGCGTAGCTCGATTCGCGTCCAGAGCCTTTTTGCGAGACCATCCCGATGCCTCTGTTCCCCCGCCGTGCGTTCACCGCGTTGCTCCTCGCCGCACTTCTCCTGGCCGGTCTGGGCGGTACCGCCGTCGCTGCCGATGGCCCGATCACGCTTTTGAACGTCTCCTACGATCCGACCCGCGAACTCTACCGGGAGATCAACGACGCCTTCGCGAAGCGCTATGGGGCCGAGCATGGCCGGAAGGTGACGGTCAAACAGTCGCATGCCGCGTCGGGCAGCCAGGCGCGGGCCGTGATCGATGGTCTCGACGCCGACGTCGTGACGCTGGCCGTCTGGCCCGATGTCGAAGCCGTGGCCAAGTCTGGGCTCGTGCGGGAGGGCTGGGAACAACGCTACGACAATCATTCGGTCCCCTATCACTCG
>JBJTDB010000299.1:0-4072 GCA_046092145.1 Planctomycetia bacterium
GGGCTGCGCTCTCGGCCCCCCGGCCGGCGCTTGCCCGCACCGCCGGCTCCGTGGCACGGGCAAGCCAGGCCCATCAACCCCGCCCCCCCAGCCTCACGCATGAAAATCTGCTAGCGTACGGGCCTCGGGGCGGCCACCCGCCCCGCTGGAGAAGCGAGGCTCGGAAATGCTCGGGGCAGTTTTCGAACGGGAAGTGCGGATGGTGCCGCGGAATCGCGGCATGGCGATTGCCCGCGCCGTGTATGCCGGAGCCCTGCTGGCGATCATCGCCACCTGCTGGCTCGTGATCACCGGCACGCAGTCGGTCACGACCGTCGGCGACACGGCCCGATTCGGGGCCACGCTCATGCGGATCCTCGCACCGCTTCAGCTCACGCTCGCGATGCTCGCCGCCGCCATGACAAGCGCCATCTCCGTGAGCGCGGAGAAGG
The DNA here is from genome assembly GCA_046092145.1 of Planctomycetia bacterium. Taxonomy (GTDB): domain Bacteria; phylum Planctomycetota; class Planctomycetia; order Pirellulales; family UBA1268; genus CACORA01. The sequence continues at coordinate 432 of JBJTDB010000299.1, forward strand.
ACCGCCGCACACTTGAATTGCTGCTTGTCAGCCGGCTCTCCGACACGCAGCTCGTCGTCGGGAAGCTGGCCGGCAGCCTCGTGCGGGTGCTCCTGCTGCTGCTCTCCGCGGTGCCGATGTTTGCGCTGGCCGGCCTCTTTGGCGGCATCACGCCGGAACAGTTGGCCCGCGTGTTCATCGTCACGGCTGCGGCGGCTCTGGCCGCGGCGAGCATCGCGACGACCGTCGCCTTCTGGAAGGAAACGACCTTCCAAACACTTGCCATCACCGCCTTCGCGCTGGTTGCGTGGATCGCCGCCGGCGAAATCGCCACGGGCTTCCGGGGCCCCGCGGCCGGAGCGGCGATCTCGCCGGCCCGTGCCCTCTTTACGGCGCTCGGTCCGGCCGGGGGCCAGGCCTATCTCCCCTTCCTCGCGACCTGCGCCGGGCTGATCATCGCCTCGAACCTCATCGGCATCGCACAGGTCCGCCGGTGGAATGTGGCCGTCGAACGGCGGCGGGAGCCGACCGAGGCAGCCGTTGCCGGGGCGCCACGCCGCGAATCCCGCACCGTCTGGGAAAACCCGATCCTGTGGCGGGAGATCTGCACCAAGGCTCATGGCCGGCGGATCGTGTTCGTGCGGATCGCGTGGTTTCTGCTTTTTGCCGCCGCGGTGGCGGGGATCGTGGCAGAGGCCCGTTCGCCGCGGCCCGATCGGCTCGCCGTCGCGATCGCGGTGATCCCGATGGTGCTGGCGAGCCTGCTGGCGGTGACGGCGCTGGCGGTCACGAGCATCACGACTGAGCGCGACCGGGGCGCCTTCGACGTGCTCTTGGTCACCGACCTCGAGCCGAAGGAATTCGTCTGGGGCAAGCTCACCGGCGTGCTCGTGGTCGCGCGGGAGATCGTGCTCCTGCCGCTTGTGCTCTGCGGGGCGCTCGTCGTCAGCGGCATCGCCTCGGCTGAGAACGGCTTCTATCTCGCCCTCGGCATGTCGCTGCTCCTTTTCTTTTCGGCCGTGCTGGGGCTGCATGTCGGCCTCTCGTACCCGGCATCGCGACGGGCGATCGCGGTCGCCCTCGGCACCGTCGCCTTCCTCTTCGTGGGCGTGGCGACGGCGATGCGGATCATGGTGGCCTTCGGGTCGAGTTTCGAGCTGCAGCTGGCCCCCTTCCTTGCGGTGATCGTGGGCGGAGCGATCGGGCTCTACGCGGCTCTTTCGGCCCGCAATCCCTCACCCGCGATCGGCTGGGCCTCGGCCATGCTTCCGGCGCTCACGTTCGTCGGCATCACGAGCTTCCTGCAGGGCAACTCGCTGCAGGTGCTGCTCGTCGCGATGGCGGCCTACGGCTTCGCAACGCTCGCGATGCTCGTGCCGGCGATCGGCGCCTTCGATCTGCTCACCGGAAGGACGACGGGCTCGTAGCGGTCGAGAGCGCCGCGATGCGTTCGGCCGTCTGCGGCGAACCATCCCCGCGTGCCACCGCGCGGCGGTAGCTGTCGAGCGCGTCCTCACGGCGGCCGAGCGCCTCCTGCGCGAGGCCCTCCAAACGCAACACGTCGGGCGGAATCTGGTTGGGCCCGTAGGTCTCGCCCAACACCGCCAGCGTGGCCAGCGCCCGCTGCGGCCGGTCGAGCCGTCGATAGACCTCGGCCGTATCGAGCAGGATGCCGCGGTCGTCGGGGGCTGCGGCCAGCGCGCGGTGGAAATCGGCCAGCGCCTCGTCGGGCCGGCCTCGGGCGAGCGACACCTGGCCATGCAGGTGCCAGGCCGCCGCTGATTTCGGCGAGTGGAGCACGGCGTCGCCGGCGAGGCGGCCGGCATCTTCGAGCAGACCGAGTTCGAGATACATGCGGCCGCCATCGATGCAGAGGCCGACATCACCGGGCGACAGCTCCAGGGCCTTTGTGATCTGGGCCACCGCCTCCACCTTCGAGCCGCGCTTCCAGAGGACGTCGGCATAATGCCGCCGTGCCTCGACATCCTCGGGGCATGCCTTCACGGCCCGTTCGAGGAGCGTCTCGGCGCGGGCGAGATCCTGCTGATCGGCGGCGCTCAAGCCCTGGTTGCTCAATCGCCGCGCGGCGGCGAGTTCCTCGGGCACAGGACCGCGACGGGGCATGAATCGGCAGCCCGCGGCACCGGCGACGAACACCGCCACGACGCTGGCGATCGCGACGGACGACGCGGTCCGACGGGCCACAGACTTCACGAAACGACTGGTCACAAGCACGGCACTCCCCGGAGCGTCGGGACTGTAGGCCGGTTCGCCGGCCGGCTCAACGGCCAGTTCGACCGACCGGCGGCGCCCCGCCTGCCTGGATGCACTGTCTTGCCACCGCGACCGGCTCCGCCACGAACCGGCCTTGCCCGCCCCCCTCGCCCGGCCGTATCCACCGCGTCTCATGCGATCCAGGCATCCCATGTCGCGGTCCCGATCTTTTCCCTGGCCGTCGCGGTGCGGCGGCCTCGCGGCGATCGCGGTGTCGTGCCTCCTGGCCGGCTGCGAGATTCGCGACGAAGAAGTGCAGCCGATCGCCCAGTCGGCGAGCCATCGTCTGCGGACCGATCTGCCCGCCCTCGAAAACATGCTCGGCCGCGCCGCGAACCGCTCGGCCCCCTCGCGGACGACGCTTGAATATGTCGAGGGTCTCGACGCGGGCCTGCGACGCGCCGCCGTGGAATCGAAGCCGATCCTGGCGATCTGCCGCGCCGCCTGGTGCCGGTGGAGCGCGGAGATGACGCAGGGCTCGCTGGCCGATCCCCGGGTGATCCGTCTGGCCTCGGGCTTCATCTGCGTGATGATCGATGCCGATCGCCATGCCGACACCTGCAAGGCACTCGGCGTGACGGCCTTTCCCACGGTGCTCATCCTCGGGCCCGACGGGGAGGAGCGGATGCGATCGGTCGGCCGCCCCACGGCCGAGAAACTGGCCGCCACGCTCGAAGCCGGGCTGCGGCCGGCCGTCGCGTCGGGCGAGGGCGATCCCCTCCGCTGACCGCATTCCGGATGGCTGAAGCGACGATCTGACAAACTGAGAAACGTAGGCGAGGGGGTCGGCGAACGCTCGAGGAGCGTGGGGCGTATCCTCGCCCCGCGACGCGACTTTTGCCGCCCCCGAGCCGGCGATCCACGGAAGCGGGATGCGCTCTGACCGCACCGGCGGCGGTTTGCGATACGATGGCGTCCATGACCGACAAGGAATACCACGCCTATCCCTGGTGGAGCCCGCGGTTCTGGCATGGCATGCCGCTGGAGGTGTGGCTGCCGCTGGTGGCCGAGCACCGCGCGAAGGCGTCGCTCTCGCGGTGGGGGCTCATGGCGACGATCACGACCGCCGCCAGCTTCAACTCGATCGCCGAGCCGCTCTGCGCCGCCCGCTACAAGCGGCAGCTGCAAACGAGCGAGCCGGTCGATCCGCTCTTCATCCTCGGGCATTGGCGGTCTGGCACCACGCTCATGCACGAGATGCTGATGCTCGACGACCGGTATTTCTGCCCATCGACCTACCAGTGCTTCGCCCCCGGCCACTTCCTCCTCACCGAGGGGCTCGTGACCTCCGCGCTCAGCTGGATCATGCCCGACAAGCGGCCGATGGATAACGTCGCCGCCGGCTGGCACCGTCCGCAGGAAGACGAATTCGCGCTGGTCAACATGGG
>JBJTDB010000300.1:0-3004 GCA_046092145.1 Planctomycetia bacterium
TCGCCGGATCGCCTGCATCCGCGGGCTGGCCGGCACGATGCCCGATGACCTGCGGATGCAGGGCTATCGAGATGCTCTCGCGGCGCACGGCATCCGCTTCGATGCCCGGCTCGTCGCCGGCACCGGCTTCGGCAAGGAGGCGGGCCAGGCGGGCATGCGGGCGCTGCTCGCCGCAGGCGTCGAGTTCACGGCGGCCTTTGCCTTTTCAAACCTCGTGGGGATCGGGGCCCTCGAGGCGCTGCTCGAGGCCGGGCTCGAGGTGCCCGCCGACGTCTCGCTCGTGAGCTTCGACGAGCAGCCCTATTCGGGCGTGCTGGCGGTGCCGATGACGACGGCGCGGCAGGATCCCGCCGAGATCGGCCGGCTGGCGATCGAGATGCTCTGTCGGCGGATCGAACACCCCGCCGAGCCGCCGCCCGCGAGCGTCGTGGTGGCCACCACGCTCGTGCCCCGTGAGTCGGTGGCCCCGCGGGCCAGCCCCGCGGTTGACCGATCTGCCCGATCGCCGGTCGGCCCTTCATCGACCGGCACACGGTTGCGACGGGGCGATTGACCGGGCTATTCTCTGACTTGCCGCCCGATCCTCGATCCGCCGCCGTTTCCCTCGGAGACACCACGTGAAGATGCCCGGTCACGTGCTCGAAGCCCCACGGATCGTAGAGACCATCGAGCGGCTGAAAAACCGTATCGATGCCCGGTTTCCCGGGTCCGGACTGTCGCGCATCGGCAACGAACTGCTCCTCACGAGCCGGGCCGCCGCCGAGCGGGCGGTGAGCTTCGGCCGCCCGATCGTGGCGATCCGCACCCTCACCTGGCTGCTCGTCGCCCTGCTCGTGGCGGCTATCTGTCTGGCGGTGGCCTCCACCGGGATGCGGTGGAGGCACGTGGAGATGACGGAGATCATCCAGACCTCCGAGGCCGGACTCAGCGAGGCGGTGCTCATCGGCGCCGGCCTCCTGTTCGTGATCGGGTGGGAGCGGCGGCTCAAACGGTCGCGGGCCCTGCGGGCGCTCCACGAACTCAGGAGCGTGGCGCACGTGATCGACATGCATCAGCTGACAAAGGATCCGGATCGCCTGCTCGATCGCTACTCGAGCACCGAGGCATCGCCCCGGCAGACGATGACGGCTTTCGAGTTGAACCGGTATCTCGATTACTGCTCGGAACTGCTCTCCCTGACAGGCAAGGTGGCGGCTGTCTACGTGCAGTGGTTCGACGACCCCGTGGTCCTGGAGGCGGTCGCCGAGATCGAGGACCTGACCACCGGCCTGTGCCAGAAGATCTGGCAGAAGGTGAACCTGCTCCAGCGGGTGGACGACGTGCGGCCCGCATCGACGCCGGATGGATGAGCCGCCGGCACTGCAGCCGGAATCGCTTCCCTTGCCGAATGCGGAGAGTTTCTTTAATCTCCTGTCATTCAGTGAGAACAATCGGTTGCGCTGTTGTTGCAGCCATGATGATCATCCATTCCTTTCCCGTGGCGGTCGCCCTGTGCGTCGTGACGATGCTCTGCTGGGGCTCATGGGCCAACACGCAGAAGCTCGCCGGACGGGCCTGGCCGTTCCAACTCTACTACTGGGATTACTCGCTCGGCGTGCTCCTTCTTGCGGTCGTGTCGGCCTTCACCTGCGGCAGCCTCGGCACGGCGGGTCGGCCGTTTCTCGCCGATCTCGCGCAGGCTGCCCCGGCGGCCCTCGGCTCCGCGTTGCTCGGCGGGGCGATCTTCAACCTCTCCAACATCCTGCTCGTCGCCGCGATCGGCGTCGCCGGCATGGCCGTGGCGTTTCCGGTCGGCGTGGGCCTCGCGCTCGTGATCGGCGTGGCCACGTCTTACCTCGCCAAGCCGGTCGGCAATCCGCTCCTCATCGGCCTCGGGGTCCTGTGCATCATGCTGGCGATCGTGCTCGACGCGGTCGCCTACCGAAGGCTCGCCCACTCGGCGGCCGCGCAGCCGCGGCTCGGCATGATCCTCTCGGTGGCCGCGGGCGTCTTGATGGGATTCTTCTACCGCTTCGTGGTGGCGGCGATGGCGACCGATTTTGCGAATCCCGAAGCGGGAAAACTCGGGCCCTATGCGGCGATCGCCGTCTTCTCCGCGGGGCTCTTTCTGTCGAGCTTCCTCTGGAACACGCTCGTGATGCTGCGGCCGTTTGTCGGTGAGCCGGTCTCGTTCCGCGAGTATTTCACCGGCAGCCCCTGGGTGCACGGCGTCGGCATCCTCGGCGGCGTGATCTGGAACATCGGCATGAGCCTGAGCATCCTCGCCTCCGACAAGGCCGGTCCGGCCGTCTCCTACGGGCTCGGCCAGGGGGCGACGATGGTGGCGGCCCTCTGGGGAGTGTTCGTGTGGCGGGAGTTCGCGGCGGCGCCGGCCGGCACCGGGCGGCTGCTCACGCTCATGTTCCTGCTCTACGGTGCCGGGCTCGCCCTGCTCATCGCTGCGAGATGAAAGGCCCGGAATCCGCATGGCATCCACTTCCGCCCGCATCGTCGTCGTCGGCAGTGCCAACACCGATCTCGTGGTGCGGGTGCCGACTCTGCCGCGGCCCGGCGAGACCGTGATCGGCGGCACCTTCGCGAGCGTGGGCGGCGGCAAGGGGGCCAACCAGGCCGTGGCCGCGGCCCGCTCGGGAGGCAGCACCACTCTTATCGCCAAGCTCGGCGCCGACGCGATGGGCGACGCCGCGGTGGCCGCCTTCGCGGCCGAAGGCATCGACACCACCTTCATCTCCCGCGATCTGGCGACGGCGTCGGGCGTCGCCTTCATCCTCGTGGACGACCGCGGCGAAAACAGCATCGCCGTGGCGAGTGGTGCGAACGACCGATTGCTGCCGGCCGACATCGACCGGGCCCGCGACGCAATCCGGGCCGCCGACATCCTGCTCGTGCAGCTTGAAATCCCGCTCGACACCGTGCGGCACGCCGTCGCGGTGGCCCATGCTGCGGGCGTGCCGGTGATCCTCAATCCGGCGCCCGCACGGCCGCTCGACGCCGGGCTGCTCGC
>JBJTDB010000301.1:0-2178 GCA_046092145.1 Planctomycetia bacterium
AGCAGATTGACGGCCTCATACGCCAGCAAGCTGCCTCCAAGCGTTGCGAGAAGCGGCCCGTTACCCGTCATGGCCGCCTGCACGCACCCGACCACCGCGGCGGCAAGAGCGAACGAGGTGGCGACCCCGTGGATCGCCACCATGGCCCACGAGGGATGATGGAGCCTGGCCGTGAGCAGCTGCCGGGCGATCCAACGGGTGAGCGGGCCGAAGGCGACCTCATCGTCACGATCGATCGCCGTGAGGGCCGGAATGAATCGGTATTTCCAGCCGGAACGGGCGAGCGGTGCCGCAAGCGCCGTGTCTTCGCAGAGCGTGTTCTCGATGACGTCCGCCCAGCGGCAGTCGTCGAGCGCCTCCCGCCTCACGGCGAGGGAGCCGCCCCACGGAATGCCGAACGTCGTCATCTGCACGATCGCACCGGCGTTCCAGAGAACCCGCACGAGCGCGGCGGGCGTATCGCGGACGGGATCGTACCAGCGGTTCCCGGAGACCGCGCCCACCCCGGGCCGGAGGCATTCGTCCACCATCGTCACGAGCCAGTCGCGGTGGACGACTGAATCGGCGTCGATCAAGGCGACCACGCGGGTTTCGGGCGAGAGCGATCGCAGCGCCTGCCGCAGCGAGGCGCACTTGAGCGAACCGCGCGTGGGCCGCGATGCGAGAGGCTCGACACGATGTCCCTTCCAGGAGGGCCCGGTGGCAGCGAGCCGGCTGACCGCCGCCTGTGCCACGCCCCATGCCGGGTCGTCCACGGAATCGACGACGACCCGAAGCCGCCAGTCACGATGGGATTGGTTCGCAAGCGCCGTGAAGACGTCGTCGAGCGTCGGATCGCAGCCCCTCAGGCAGAGGATGACCTCGGCCGGGACCCCGGTCGATTCCTCGCGGTCCGGAAGCCTCGCCACAAACGCCCGGGTGCGGTGCCGCACGATGCCGATGAACCAGAGCGTGAGCACGATCTGCGGGACGACGAGAGAAGCCCAGAGGATCGTGAGGAGCACGCCGGGAGAGGAGGAAAGGTCCTGAATGGAAGCAACCATGCTCATGACGCCATCGGCTCCACGTTCCGGGAGGGCACAGGCGAACCATCGGCCAGCGATTCGAGGGTCGCGTACATGCCGTTGAGCCATCCACGGCCGACGGGCAGCGGCACGCGGCTGCCGTCGAGGTGAAACGCGACGGTCCGCCGACCCGACGTCTCGTGCGTGGCCGCCGCGAGGGCGGTACCCGGTCGGACCGGAGGCACGATCCACCAGCCCGTCAGCTGGCTGTCGCCCACACGGATGGTCCCCGCATCGTCAGCCAGGGGCGACCGGTGGAAGCATCGGCCGAGGTTCGAGAGCACGGCCGTCGCCTGCGGCTTGGGATTGTTCGTGGTGCGTCCCAGCCCGCCCGGCATGAGGCGGCTCGCGGCGAGCGAGAGCGGGAAGATGTGGCCGAGCGAATGGCCGCGAATGACGTCCATCTCGTCCTTGAAGCTGCGGACGAGGAGCGGGGTGTCGAATCGATCGCCGGGCCGTCGGTCAAGAAAGACCATGCTCACCCGGTTCGCGGCCGGAAGGGCATGATCGGACTTTGTTCGCAGGCTCATCGGCGTGGCCAGGCGGATCCATGCCTTTTCGTCGGCCGGCATGACGCGGCCATCCACATGCTCGCCGAGCGCCGTCATGAGCGCGGCCATCAGCAGGTCGTTCACCATGACCTCCTCGGCCATCGCGCGGTGTTCGAGTCGCTCCACGAGGCTCTCTTCGAGCGTCACGGCGATGATGGTCGGCTGCCATGGAGTGGAAGCCACGGCCTCGGTCGGTCCCGAGGGCATGCCCGGCGCATGGCCGAGATCGACGACATCCCGCGCGACGAACTGCTTCACGCCCTCGAGGCCCTTCGCGAGTTTGGGAAGCATCCGGGAGAACTCTCGCCACGACCCGGCCACGCGATCCCGCCTGCCGAGTGCCGCGATGGCCTCCGCCGAGCCGCGCGTCCGTCGTGCGGACTTGCCGGCTGCGCATGATAGCCAGCGATCCATGAAGCCGACGATGCCCAGGCCATCACAGGCGGCGTGATGAACGGCCACGATGATCGACCAGCCTGTCTGGCGGGTGACCACCGAGGCATGCAGCATCGGGCCGATTTCGGGGTCGATCCGCGGGAGCGGCGGGGCGAGCGTTGCCGAAT
>JBJTDB010000302.1:0-3803 GCA_046092145.1 Planctomycetia bacterium
AGTCCTCTCCGCCCTTCACGCCCTGTTCAACGGCGCAACCCGGCAGCCATGATCGGCTTGTATGCCTACCCCTCGCCGCCACTCTCCCTCCCGCTGGCTCGTCTATCTCCTGCGATGCTCCGACGGCTCGCTCTACACGGGTATCACGAACGACCTGCCGAAGCGCCTGAAAGCCCATAACGCCGGCAAGGCTTCGAAATACACCCGCAGCCGCCTTCCCGTGGCTTTGGCCTACAGCGAGCCTCAGAAGTCCAAATCGGCGGCCCTGAAGCGGGAACTGGCCATCAAGAGGCTGCGCCGGGCCGAGAAAGACCGGCTTTTGAAAGCCCGTGGTAGCCGGTCGCTGCAGATAAAGATGGATATTTCCGGCGGCTAGGTTCTGATTTATTCAACATAATCCCAGCCCCCGACACGGAACCCCAGCATGACCAACCCACTGCTTCACGCATGGTCCCTGATCTCTTAAACACCCTTGTAGACGCCCATGCCCAGATAGGGAGGGTTTAGCCATGAAAACCACCTACGTCCGCGTGATCGCAAAACTGCATTGCCACAAGGCCGACCCGAAAAGCCTCATCGGCAAGCGAATCTCTCTTTTTGACGCCGACGCCCTGACCGACGATTTTCTTTCGGCAAGTACCGTGGAGCAGGACGGCACGGCGGGCTTTCTTTTCGACCTCAGTAGCAGCAGGAGCCTCGACTCACTGTTCGAGAGCAAGCCCGATCTCTACTGCGTCGTGAAAGACAACGACGGCAAGGTCCTCTACCGCTCGGACGTCCATAAAGACACCGACTTCCTGAGCATTGATCCGGCGAGCCAAGAACAGCACCGGACGATCCAGATCGAGTTTCAGGAAGAGGCCGGCCGGTGACAGACGTGCCGTGGATGGACTGGTACCAGAGCCTCGCCAAGCCCTCGTGGACGCCTGAGCCAAAAACAATCGGGCTCATCTGGCAGGTTCTCTATCCGGTGATTCTCGAGACCTTTGGCTTTGTGTTCGTCCAAGCCAGCCGCGGAAAAATCCCATGGCTCGTCGCGGTGCCCTTTGCAATCAATCTCGTCGCCAATCTTGTGTTTACGCCCATCCAGTTCGGCCTGCGAAATCTCCCGCTGGCTTCGCTGGATATCTTGATCGTCTGGGGCACGATTCTCTGGATGATGTTTTCGGTCTGGCCGCACTATCGCTGGGTCGCTCTCGCTCAGGGGCCGTATTTTCTCTGGGTCTCGATCGCCACGGTGCTGCAACTATCGATCACGTGGATGAATCGTTAAAACAGGCGGCAGAAAGTTGAGCCGCCCACCATGCCCGCCTCAATTCCCCTGCTCGTCGCCTACCCCAAGGAACTCATCCGGGCTGGCCTACGGGCAATGCTGTCTAAATCCAGCGTCCGGATCGTCGCCGAGGCTGACAGCGCTACCAGTACCCTCGCGCTCGCCAAGAAGCACAAGCCGGCCGTCGTGCTTCTGGACGCGGCTATTCCGGGCGGCGATGCGTTCGATTTGGTCGGCAAAATCCAAAAGAGCATCCCGGCCACGAAAGTGATCATCCTCTCGGCCGTTGAGAACCCGACCTACATAGCGCGGGCAAAAGCCGCCGGTGCCTCGAACTTCCTGCTCAAGAGCGTTTCGCAGAAGGAACTTGCTACGGCCATCGAGAACGCAAGGGCCGGAAAGAGCGCTATGGAGGCCGGGCCGTTCCGCCGTGTTGTGGCTTCGATGACGGGTAGGCCCAATTCAGCGACGAGCGAGGCAAAACTTACGCCTCGTGAAAGCCAAGTTCTTTCCCATGTGGCTTTCGGCCTGTCCAACGAGGAGATCGCCCGGTCGATGGAAATCAGCGTCGAGACCGTGAAAGAGCACGTCCAGAACTTGCTGCGCAAACTGGCTGTGAATGACAGGACGCAGGCAGCCGTATGGGCAGTGCGGTCGGGGGTGGTGTAGACGGCTTCTTTCGCTGAATCGCTCCGGACGGCCTGACAAACAATCAGGAGAGAAATCCGCCCCTACCCTACTCGATCAACTTTTCGAGTTTTCGGTAGATCGTGTCGAGCCGGGCTTCGACCTTGGGGTCCTCGGCGTGATTGCAGGCTGCCGCGAGGAAGTCCAGCGCCTCCTCGACCTCGTCCAGCGTCCATTCGTACCGGACCGAGCCGTCTTCCTGCTCAGTTCCTCCGGCCACCAGATCAGCGTCAAGAAGGATTTCGTTCTGGATGTCCTCGACCTGCCGCTTTTTGAGCGTGACCGAGAAAGTCTGGTCGGGGCTGGGCTTGGGCTTGGGCTTCTTGGGCCTCTTCATGCCGTCACCGTGCTGATAAAGATCAGGGGTCTTCCGGGCTGATCTTATCCGGCCGAACGGATTGTGTGTGCTATCTTTGCCATAGGCGGATCGACACGAAAGAACAGCACAATGAATCGACGCTCCGCCTGCATCTTTTTTTTGGCGCTCCTGAAGACATCGCTCGTGTCTTCATTCGCTTTGGCGGGTCAAGAAGCCGTCAGAACCATCTCACGGATTGCCGGCCCGCGGTGGAACGTGAATGGCGACTGGGCGCCAAGCCTTGAAGAAATTCAGGGTCATTTGCGAACTGGTCATGGCATCGACCCGGGGAACCTCGGCGTCGAAGACCTGCTCACACTGCATGACAACGACCATAATCGCAGGGGGCATGCCGCCGGCCATGGCCACAAGAAGTCGGCCAAGAGTTCGGCGAAGGGCTATGCCAAATTCTGAACCCGGCCCGCTTGAATCCGCCTGCCACCTCACCTGCTAACCACGGCTGCCAGCAGCAGTCCGAGGCTGCTCAGACCGACGGCCGTCGCGGCAGCCAACACCAAGCACCCCCGCGTTGTCCGGTTGTAGACCCGGTTGTAGGCGGCCCTCTTGGGGTTCGTGACCCAACCCCAGCCTCGCGGCGCCTTGAGCCCCAGACTGTTTCGGACATACCGCTTCAGGCTTGTTCTGGCCGAGATGCGTTTTCTCAGCGACGGGACTCTGAAGCCGAATTTGACCATGGATTATTTGGCCCCAGCCGGTTCTTTCCTGTGCTGATGATCTTTCCGCCACTCCCACGGCGGCACTGCATTGACCTCAGTCCAGAGGCCCTTCTTGGCCGCCCGTGCTGACGTCTCCGCCTCAGCAAGTCTCTTGTTCTTGTCGAAGTGCTTGTAGTGCCACGCCATGCCCTCTTCGAGCATCTCCAGGTTCGTGTCCCGGCCATTGACGATCACGTGGCCAATCGTACGAAGGATAGCCCGGTCAATGGCACTTCGGCAACGGTCTTCCGGCTGACGAGCGACTTGTGAGTCTCGGGAGGAGCGGGCCCGGGCGTCCGGAGTGGGTTTCTCGAGACGCCCCGCACCCGCTTTGTTGGCGTTTTTCTCGCGTCGGCGCAGACCGCGTCCTAGTCGGCCGTTTGTGGATGTCGATCGCGGGCAGCTCTTGGGGCGACGATTGAATCACGTCGCGTTCGTCATGGGCCTGGACGTGCTCGGCCCAGTCGGTGGGCGGGCCGCGGGCGGGCGAAACGGGCGGAGGCTCGAGTGGTTCGCCGAGATGCGTAAGAATCTTCCGGATCGGCCCTGGCTCCGTGATGAACGCGATCAGCCGGATGGCGCCACCACACCCCGGGCATTGCAGTGGAAACTCCTCCCCCAGCCGCGCCATCAGCTTGGCCCACGCAATCCGTGAGGTGTCGTGCGAGCGGGGCTTTTGATTCGCGTCGCAGCAGCCCGTGGCATGCGCCTTGCCCGCATGCTGACCGGCACCGGCCTCGCACCGCTTGCCGATGTTCCCGATGGCGAG
>JBJTDB010000303.1:0-14891 GCA_046092145.1 Planctomycetia bacterium
CGAACGAGTTTCCAACGACCCTGCCGACCGTGAGCCAAACCCATGACGCCAACGCCCCCGGAACCGGAACATCCGTCGCAGTCCGACCAGTCTGCCTCCTTTGAAGAGTCGCTCACAGCCGTGGGCGACATCGTGGCACGGCTCGAGTCGGGGTCGCTCGGGCTATCGGAATCGATCGCGGCATATGAACGGGGTGTTTCGCTGCTGCGCCGGCTGCACGATGAGCTCAACACGGTGGAGGAACGGGTTCGGCTGCTCGTGCGAATCGACGACCATGGTCGCCCCGTTCTCGATCCCCTTCCTGCCGCCGCCTCCGATCCGCCGGCAGCCGGCAGGAAGCCGTCGTCCCGTTCGGCATCGAAGGGCCGGCGGCCGAACACGCTCCCGGGGATGGACGGCGCGCTCGAAGAGGCTTAATATTCAGGGGTCGCGAGAGTGGTCCGTATCCAGGCCGGAAACGACTTCCGGCCCTCCTCAATTTCCCTGTGGTGGGGCCCAGCATGGCAAGCTGCCAGACAGCCGGCGGGCCGGTGACCGGCGTCGATGAACGGCCTCCCCACGGCGACGACATCGCGGCCGACCTCGCGCGAGTGAAGGCGTTCATCGAACCGCTCCTCGACTCGGTTCTCGCGCTTTCCTCGGAGGCCGCTCCGCGTCTTCTCGAATCGATGCGATACGCGGTGCTCGCGCCGGGCAAACGGCTCCGGCCGGCACTCGTGTTGTGGGCCGCGCAAGCCTGCGGTGGCTCCTGGGAGAAGGCGGCGCCGGCGGCCGTGGCGGTCGAGATGATCCACGCCTATTCGCTCGTCCACGACGATCTGCCCGCGATGGATGACGACGACCTCCGCCGCGGGCGGCCCACCTGCCACCGCGCCTTCGACGAGGCGACGGCCATCCTGTGTGGAGACGCCCTTCAGGCCCTCGCGTTCGAGACGCTCGCGCGGGGCATGCCGCCGGCGGTGGCTGGCGAAGCCTGCCTCGTGCTCGCACGGGCGGCCGGTGCCGAGGCGCTCGTGGGCGGGCAGGCCGATGACCTCGCCGCCGAACGCGGCTGGATCGCCGACATGGCCTCGGCTCCCGCTGACGACCAGGTCGCCTGGCTGGAACGGATCCACCGCCGCAAGACCGGCGCCCTGTTCCTGGCATCGCTCGATCTCGGCGGGCTCTCCGCCGGCGCCTCACCCGCGCGGCGGCAGGCGTTGGCAGCCTACGGCCGCAGCTTCGGGCTCTGCTTCCAGATCGCCGACGACCTGCTCGACGCGCTGGGCGACGAGGCGGCGGTCGGAAAACGGGTGGGCAAGGATGCCGGCCGCGGCAAACTCACCTACCCGACCATCCTCGGCATCGAGGCGAGCCGGACACGCGCTTCGGCCCTGGCCGACGAGGCGGAGTCCTCCGTGGCCGGCCTCGGCGAACAGGCCGCGGAACTGGGACGGCTGGCACGCTGGATCGTTTCCCGCAACCATTGAGCGGTCGCCACGACGGCGGCCCGATTCCCGACGGAACGAGGTTCTTCTCCATGGCCGACATCCTCCCCACGATCATGTCCCCGCTCGACCTGCAGCGGCTCTCCGTCGAGGAGATGGAGCTGCTCGCCACCGAAATGCGGAAGGCCCTGTGCGAGGTGGCCGCGACGAGAACGGCCCATTTCGCGTCGAACCTCGGCGTCGTCGAACTCTGCCTCGCCCTGCATCGAGTCTTCGATTTCAGCCGCGACCGCCTGATCTGGGATACCGGTCACCAGATCTACCCGCACAAGCTGATCACGGGACGGTTCTCCCGGTTCGGCACGATCCGCACGCGTGGCGGGCTGATGGGCTATCCCAATCCCGACGAAAGCCCCTACGACCTTTTCATGACGGGCCATGCCGGCTCGAGCGTGTCCACGGCGCTCGGTCTTGCCAGCGGCGACGATCTCTGCGGCCGAGGCGACCGTCATTCCGTGGCGGTGATCGGCGACGGCGCGCTCCCCTCGGGCATCGTCTTCGAGGCGCTCAACAATGCCGGCTTCCTCAAGAAGCGGCTGCTGGTGATCCTCAACGACAACAAGATGTCGATCTGCCCGCGGGTCGGCGGCCTCGCGGAGTATCTCGACGTCATCCGAACCAATCCCTGGTACCGCGGCATCAAGAACCAGGCCACGGAACTGATCAAGGGCGTGCCGGTGGTGGGCGGGCAGATGGAGCGGATGCTCGTCAACGTGAAGGACTCGCTGAAGGCAACCCTCCATGGCGGCATGCTCTTCGAGGCGATGGGCGTCCGCTATTTCGGACCGGTGGAGGGCCATTCGCTCCCGAACCTCATCCGCTATCTGGAGCTCGTCAAGGACCAGGAGGGGCCGATCCTGCTCCACGTGCTGACGGAGAAGGGGCACGGCTTCAAGCCGGCCGAGGCCGACCCGGTCTTCTTCCACACGCCGGCGCCGTTCGAGTGCGACGACGACGACTGCATCGTGTCGATCAAGAAGTCGTCGGCCCGTGCCTACACCGATGTCGCCAGCGCCGCGATCGGCGACTGCATGCGTCGCGATGAACGGGTGACGGTGCTCACGGCGGCGATGTGCCAGGGCAACAAGCTCGAGGCGGTGCGGGAGGAGTTTCCCACCCGGTTCTTCGACGTCGGCATCTGCGAGTCGCATGCGGTGGCCTTCGCGGCGGGCCAGGCGAAGGTCGGATGCCGGCCGATCGTCGATATCTACAGCACCTTCCTGCAGCGGTCGTTCGACCAGGTCTTCCAGGAGGTCTGCCTCCAGAATCTGCCGGTGACGTTCATGCTCGATCGCGCCGGACTGACCGGCCCCGACGGGCCCACGCACCATGGCAGTTTCGATCTCGGCTACATGCGGCTCTTTCCGAACATGGTCGTCATGGCGCCGGGCGACGAGGACGACCTGAAGGCGATGCTGCCGTGGGCCCTGGCGCACGGCGGCCCCGTGGCGATCCGCTATCCGAAGACGGCGGTCGAGACACATCCCGGGCCGCGGGCCCCCATCGAGCTCGGCAGGGCCGAACTGCTCGCCGAGGGAAGCGACGGGCTGATCATCGCCTGTGGCACGCTGCTTGGCGCGGCGATGGAAGCCGCCGCTCGGCTCCGTGAGGAAGGGCTCGACGTGGCCGTCATCAACGCCCGATTCGTGAAGCCGCTCGACACGGAGATGATCCTGCCGCGAATCGAGGCGGCCCCGTGGGTGGTCACGGTCGAGGAGAACGCCCTGCAGACCGGGTTTGGCAGCGCGGTCCTGGAGGCGGTCAACGACGCCCATGCGACGACCGGCATGCCCGGCGTGCCGATCGTTCGGCTCGGCCTGCCAGATCGGTTCGTGGAGCATGGTGAACGGGGCGAGTTGCTGGCGGAACTGGGCCTCGATGCGACGGGAATCGCCGCCACATGCCGCCGCCTCGCCGTCAGACCGCTCGGTTCGTCGCTGGGAGAACGAGCGGCGTCGGCAGCCCGTCCATGACACGTCCGTCCCCCAGCCGCGATGCCTTAGCCGGGCGGCTGCAGCCGTCGCGGCCGCTCGACGGCCCGTTGGCCACGCTCATCGTCGGCCCGAGCGAACTCGAGGGCGTCGATGCCGAGGCCCGGCGCGTGGGGGCCCTGCTCACGCGCGACGGCCACCGTGTTTCCACGAAGCTCGCTCCCCGGTCGGCCTGGGACCAACGCGACGGCGACACCACCGATCCACCCGATCTGGTCATCGTCCTCGGCGGCGATGGATCGATCCTGCGGACGGCCCGATGGATGGGCTACCGTCAGGCGCCGGTGCTGGGAGTGAATCTCGGAACACTCGGCTTCCTCGCCGATGTCTCCCGGGACGACGTCGAGCCGGCGCTCGCCGACATCACCGCCGGACGATTCCGCCGCATCGACCACCTCATGCTCGAATGCGACATCATCCGCGGGGGTGATTCGCTGCACCGCGAACTCGGCCTCAACGAGGTGTCGGTCCTCGCGGGCCCGCCATTTTCGATGATCGAGATCGGTCTGCACGTCGATGGTGAACTGGCCACCACCTACCGCGGCGACGGGCTGATCGTGAGCACCCCGGTCGGCTCGACGGCCTACAACCTCTCCGCCGGCGGGCCGATCGTCCGCAAGGATCTCGACGCCTTCGTCTTCACCCCGCTGAACCCCCACACGCTCACCAACCGCCCCGTCATCGACTCGGCCGACCGCGAGTATGAACTGATCGTGACCAGGCCGAACCCCGGCTCGGCCTGCGTGGTGGATGGCCGGGTCGTCACCGGCATCGAACCGGGCGACAGGATCCGGGTGCGCCGGGCCGCGCCACGCTTCACGCTCATCGAAACCCGGCGGCACGGCTACTACCGCACGCTGCGGGAGAAGCTGTCGTGGGGAGGCGGAGCGAGGGGGCCCGGCCCTGGCGGCGGCATGGACGGCGGCATGGACGGCGGATCATGAAAGCCTTCACCGCCGCGCACCTCGGTGCTGTCCTGCTCGTCGCAGCCTGTCCCCTCGGCTCGCCCGTCGCCGCGGCCGGCGAGCCTGTGCGGCTGGAGTACCGGTTCCGTGCGGGCGACCGGATCGACATGAATGTTGTCCATCGGGCACTCACCGAGACCACGATCGGATCGACCAGGCAATCGACGGAAACGGCCACCGACTCGCGCAAGACCTGGCGCGTGGTGGCCGTCGATGACGCGGGCCATGCCACGCTCGAGCAATCGGTCGATGGAGTGACCATGACCTCGCGGACGAGCGACCGCGGCGAAATCCGGTGGAGCAGCGCCGACGACGGCCCCGCCCCGCCGGGCTACGACACCGTCAAACAAAGCCTGGGAGTGCCGCTGACGCGGCTTGTCATCGACCGCGCCGGCCGCGTGATCGAGCGACGGGACTTGAGGCCCGTGCCCCCCACCACCACCGGCGACCTGGTCGTGGTGCCGCTACCCGATGGGCCGGTGACCGCCGGGGCTTCGTGGACGATCCCCGACGAGATCGTGGTCGAGGCTCCTCATGCCGGCCGCCGGTCGGTTCGAACCCGTCTCCGCTACAGGCTCGATGCGATCGAGAACGGCATCGCCACGATCTCAGTCGATACGACGGTGCTGACGCCGGTCGATGATCCCCGGCTCGAGGCCCGGTTCATGGAGCGGATCTGGGAGGGGACGATCCGGTTCGACATCGATGCGGGCCGCGTCATCTCGCGATCGACGGCGGTCGATCGCAGGGTCGTCGGATTCGAGGGGCCGCAATCGAGCGTCCGCTACAAGGCGAGCCTCGAGGAACGGATCGCGGAGTGATCAGCCCACCCTGAGCAGATCCTCGACCCGCCGGATCGCTTCCTCGGCATTCCAGGAGGCGTCGGCCAGTCGGACGCTCTCGTGCCGGCTCACCCACTCGACCACCGCCTTGTGGGCCGCGATCACCGTCGAATGGCTTCGGCGGCCGAAGTAACTGCCGATCTCGGTGAGCGCCGAGGAGGTGTGCTTGCGGGCGAGGAACATCGCGAGCATCCGTGGATGATTCACGCTCCGCGAACGCCGCGACGACTGAAGGCTTCCCGATTCGATGCCAAACGCGGTGCAGACCGCCCGCTCGATGTCGGCCAGACGAACGCCCCGGCTGCTCGAGCGGACAAGATCGGCGAGCGCCTCCTCCGCCATGTCGAGCGTGATCGGAAGGCCGAGCATGTGGCTGGAGGCCTCGAGCCGGTTGACGGCCCCGAGCAGTTCGCGGGCATGCCGCGTGATGTGGGCGGCAATGTAGTCGACGACGTCCGCCGGCATGCCGAGGCCGCGTCGGGCAGCCAGGCCGGCGACGATGCCCCGACGAACGTCGGCATCGGGAGGAAGGATACGGGCCTGCATTCCCCCCTTGAGACGCACCAGCAGATCGGGGCCGAGTTCGCCGAGGGCGTCGAGATCGCGGTCGGCGGCGAACACCATCTGCCGGCCCTGCCGAAGGAGCGCGTCGATCGTCTGCTGGAACTCGACGATCGTCGCCTTTTTGCCGACGAAAAACTGCAGGTCGTCGATGACCAGCAGGTCGGCATGGCGGCAGGAGCGGCGGAATCCCGGCAGCCCGGAGCCGTGCAGGGCCTGGAGAAATCCCGTGGTGAACTGCTCGGCGGAGAGCAGCACGGCGGTGATTCCGGGATGCCGCGTCCGGGCCTGGCTGCAGAATCCCTCGAGAAGATGCGTCTTGCCGACCCCGCTGGGGCCGTGCAGAAACAGGGGCGACATCTCCCCGGGGCGATGGGCGGCCAGTTCCACGGCCGCGTAGGCCATGCGATTGCTGGTGCCGACGACGAACGCCTCGAGCGTTGCCGGCGGTCGGCGGGTCGCGGTCGGCGACGGACCGCCAGCTTCGACCGAGGGGCCGAGAACAGCGGGCCGAGCCGAGCCCTCTACGGCCCTCGCCCGGCCATTCCTTCGCCCCTGCGAGCCTTCTTCCATGCTGGGAGTGTCGGAGACGCCTTCAGGGGCACGCTCAGGGCCGGCGACCGTCCCGCCGATCTCTTGCCACTCCAGGCAGGCGCTCGGGCCACAGAGATCGTGGACGACCGCTTCCACATCGCCACGGAACGTCTTCCGCAGCCATTCGTGCGAAAAACCGGTGCCGACCGATATCGTCACCACGGCATGGTTGGCAGGCCCTTCGGGCTCGATCGCGATCGAGGCCGATTCGCCGAACCACACCGCGTAGCGATCGGGGCCGATCCGCTGCTTCAGGGCGGTATACACGCGTGCGGCGAGATCCGCCTTGACGACGTCGGCATTGCTTGCCGCACGATGCACGTTCCGTCGTCTTGTCATGGATCCTTCCACCCGTCGAAAAAACACCCTCAGCGGGTGTTTTTGCCATCCGTCCGGCACTCGCAAGCGTTCGACCGGGCGGCGAGTATAGGAGTGCTTGCAGTGCTGTCAAACAGCCGCGCGCGTCCTCCGGCACAGACGAACAAAACGACCTCGCAACGTCCCGCGAGCATCTTTTTTTCACCGCCGAGCACCCCGCGCATGAATGATTTCCATCGCCTATACTGTGCGGTTCGCAGGCGGATTTCGAGAGCCTTCCGCAGGGAAAGAGGCGAACCAACGGCATGAAGCGGTTTTTTCACATCGCCGTCGTGGGATGCATGCTGAGTTGCTCATGGGCGACCGCCGGTTTTGCCGCGGAAAACGATCCGGCTCCATCGGGCGACACCCCTGCAAAGGATCTTGCTCCGGGCGGGAAAGGTGGTTTCGAACCGGGCGAAATCTCGATCGGCGAACCGCTCCAGGTTCCCTTTCGGGCGCCCGCTGCGGTGATCGAGCCCCCACCGATGCCATCGGAGCCCAAAACATCGCAGCCCAACGTATGGCCGAAACAAGACTCTCCACCGACACGAACACCAGCCGCCCCGTTCGCCCCTGCTCCGGTGCGATCCGCAGTTCCCGAGCCGCCGCGGCCGCTGACCTCTGAAGCCTCGGCGGTCGGCATGGGATGGATCGGCATCACCGCCGACGACACCCTCGTGCCGGGCCGGCTTGTCGTGGTCGATGTCGCGGCGGCGAGTCCGGCGGCCGAGGCCGGCATCGTGCCCCAGAACACGCTGCTTGGCATCAACGGGATTCCGCTTCGGAACGCCGATGAATTGGCGGCGGCACTGGCGGCGATCAGCCCCGGCATGAACGTGAAGCTCGCGATCGGGAGGGGTGATCGCATCGATGAGGTCGCGGTGAGGGCCATCGCTCGGCCGCTCTCGTCGCCGTCGCCTCAATGGCAGGCCTCCGTCACCCCGGCGCCCGCGGCTCCCGCCCCCGCGGCGATCCCGCCGTCGCGGGTCGAAGAATTGCCTCCCCCGTCACTCCCCTCACAGCGGCATGGAGCCAAGGGACGCATCGCGCTGGGGGTGCGAACGGTTCCTGTCGATCAGGGCATGCAATCCCGCTACCGCCTTTCGCAGCCGACCGGAGCCTACGTCGTGGGCGTGGTGCAGGATCTTCCCGCATCAAAGGCTGGCGTGCCGCCGGGAAGCGTGATCGTGGCCCTTGGCAACCGGCCCATCCGTGATCCCGGTGATCTCACGCGGCTGGTCACCCAAGGACCTGCCGGATCGCCCGTGGCGCTTGAGTATGTTCTGCCCGGGGGAGAATCCCGTCAGGCTGAAGTCGTCCTGCAGTCGCTGGAGATTCCTCTCGAGCGGGCGCTCACCGGCCCCGATCCGACCGTCGGCGATCCTGCCCTGCTCGCTCCCGAATCGGGGCTTCAGCAGGCCCGCAGGCTGGCGGTACCACCCGATCACCGAGGGGATCTGTCGCCGTCGATGCTCCGAGTCGATGCGCCGGCCACGAGCCGACTCGAGGATGAAATCCATCTCCTGCGAAAGCGGGTCGAGTCGCTCGAACGCCAACTCGACGGCATGCGTGAACGCACGCCCTCAGGCCCGCTGCGGTAATCGGGATCCGCGCCCTGTCCGTGGAAAAAAGTCGGCGATGATCTTTTTCCACGGTCGGCGGTCGGCGCATCCTGCTCCGGCCGACGTGGTTCCACGTCGGCTACGCCGCGGGGCAGCCGACATCGCCGGGCACGGCCTGTGCGGCCATGCCCAGACGGGCGAATTCCTCGTCGAGGCCGACGCCGACCGGGCCGGCCAGGGCTGCCGCCCGCGCCGCCACCCGCGACGGCTCCTTTCGCACGATCCGTTCGCCGAGGCGCCGCCCTCCGCGCGTGGCCCATGCCTCGGCATCGTCGGAAAGCCGAATGAGCAGCCGTTCGATCCCCTCGCGATACTGCTCGATGCCGTCGCGGTCGAGATCGGCGGGAACCCTGATCGCGCGGCTCACCACGCCGCGGGCGCGCGTCCATGGCCGGGGAACGGCGAAGCGATCCCAGGTGCCCATCCGCCACGGCCGGTCGTAGCCGAAGCCCATCGCGACGATGGGAATGCCGAGCGTGCTGGCCAGGAACACGCAGCCCGCAGCCAATCGACGGCGCGGCCCACGGGGTCCGTCGGGCGTGATCGTGAGATTCCCGGTGGCCGCCCGCTCCGCGAGTTCACGGAGCGCCACGGTGCCGCCCCGGAACGTGCTCCCGCGAACCACGCCGAATCCCATCATCCGGGCGACCCGGTCGAGAATGTTGGCATCGACGTGCCGGGAGAGCAGCATCGAGATGTTGCTGTGACCACGAAGATAGAGAGGCAGGAGAATGTTCTCATGCCAGAAAACGTAGATCTTCGAGCCACGGTAGTCCGGATGCACCGGATCGACCGTCGGGTCGCCGTATTCGGCGCGGCAGTCGAGCGTGGCCATCCATTGACGGATGCACGCGGTCGATGCGAGTGACCATGCTCCGATCGCCAGCGGTGACTCGATCTTCATCGGGCGTTCCCCATGGGCCACGCGCCTTCGAACACCTCTTCGGCCGGCCCGGTCATGAAGACCTCGGCATCGCCGTCCCACGCGAGCGTCAGCTCGCCCCCGGGCACTTCGGCGACGATCCGAGGGCCGGTGCGGCCCGTGAGCACTCCCGCCACGCAGACCGCCGACGCGCCCGTGCCGCACGCCATCGTGATGCCGCTGCCGCGTTCCCAGGTCCTCATCCGCACGCGGTCGGTGGCGATCACCTGCACGAAGTGGACGTTGACCCGCCGAGGAAAGATCGGATGCTGCTCGATGGAAGGGCCGATCCGCTCCAGCGGAATGGCCGATACGTCACGGCAATAGAAGACGACGTGCGGATTGCCCATCGAGACGCAGGTCATTCTGGGGTCGAGCCCCGCCGTGTCCCACCAGGGCTCGGCCGCACCGAGCGCCGGGCAGGCCGCATCGATCACGCGGCCCTGTGGATCCCCCGGCACGGTCACCGGAACCTCGGCGGCGGCGAGAATCGGCCTGCCCATCGCCACCCGCACGACGCTCCCGCGTGGGCCGGAGCGGCGGACGTCGAGCGCCAGCACCCCACGCCCCGTTTCGATCGTCACCATGCCCTCGGGGGCATGGCCCCGGGCGACCACCAGATGCGCCACGCACCGCACGCCGTTGCCGCACATCTCCGATTCACTGCCGTCCGCGTTGAACATCCGCATCCGCGCGGCGGCCTTGTCGGACGGCTGCACGAGCACGAGGCCGTCGCCCCCGACGCCGAAATGGCGGTCGGCGATCCGCGGCGCCAGCGAGACGGGGTCGGACGGGGCGGGCTCGACGAAGCAATCGACGTAGACGTAGTCGTTGCCCGCCCCTTGCATCTTCACGAATTTGAGCTGCTTCTCGGACATTCTCGTCGCCTTCCCATCGGCACTCCGTCGGCCACACTCTACCCCATCGCGCCGTTGGCCGGCATTTCTTTCGTGACCCGCCCCGTCACCGCGACACGTCCCGTCGGGCCTCGCGGCGGGCCGCCGCATTGCGCAAGCCGTCCGGATGCCGCTGGGCCGACTGGAGTTTTTGCAGGGCCGCGGCCAGGGTCGGGAACGCTTCGGTCGAAACCTCGGGCTGGGCGAGCGTGCCATCGACATGGATGAGCAGGAACTGCCCGCTCGCACCGCCGAGAACCCGCTTGAGCACGGGCAGCTGCTGCTCGGAATCGCCCATGATCGAGCGGAAGACGAGCTTCACGTTGGCATCGATGTCGACCTCGCCGGCGCCGACGAGGCTGATCGCATCTCCCGACAGTTCGATCGTATCGAGATAGGCATGCGGCCCCTCGATATGAAAATCGACGAAGCTCGATCCGAAGGCGTTGCGATCGGGCGACTTGATCCGGAGCACCTTGAGGAGCGAGACGACGACTGGCAGTTCGTAGATTGCGGCGTCGCGAAGCCGCATCTGCCCCCGGCCGGAAAGTGAGTGCGTGCCCGCCCGCGATCCGCTCAGTTCCAGGAATCCGGAGAGGCGTCCCCGATAACGTTGCGAGGGGGATGAGGCGAGCGCGTCGCCCGAGAGCCGCTCGAAGTCGGCGCTGTCGAGCGACAACGCCACGGCGAACGTCCCCGCCTCGTCCGAATTCATCCGTCCGTCGGCTGCGAGCGTGCCCCCGGCGATGCCGGCTTCGAGCCGTCGGGGTCTTCCCGTCTCCAGCCCCCCCGCCGCCATGCCAAACCGCACGCCATCGGCATCCATCGCCAAGGGACCTGTGATGCCCGTCATCTGGACGCCTCGACAGATCGCGCTGTCGATGGCGATCTCGCCGGTCGATTGCCAGGCGTGACCGTCGCTTCGCCCTTTCAGGCGCACGCCGCCATGCACGTGCTCCAGCGGCACTCCAACATCGAGCGCCCCCTGTTCCATGTCGAGCACAAGATCCCAGGCTGCCGCCGGCGACGGGCCCGCTGCGTTCGGCTCGACGGCCGGCTGGTTGATCGATGCCGTGTGTGGCGACGAGGCGATATCGAGCGCCCCCGAAAGCGACAAGAGCCCGCGCGGACGCACCAGTTCGATCGCCCGCTGCAGGCCGGGCGGCAACGCCCGCACCACTTCATGATCGGCCCGGAAGCGATCGGCGGAGAGATTGGCAAAGGACACATGCCACCCCCCGCCCTGCATGAATCGGCAGGTTCCCTCGGCGGCCACGGTGGTCCGGTCATGCACGCCCCGCACGCCATCGAACTGCAGCAGACCGTTCTTGAGCACCATCTTCCCGGTCAGCTGCTCCAGCCGATACGGAAACCAAGCCGGCTCGATCGACACGGTCTGCCCGTGGGGAATCGCCTCGACCTCCACAGACGTCTGACGGGGCTTCACCTGATGGCGGACCGTCGCCGAAAAGTCGGCGCTGCCGCGGGGATCGAGGTCGTCCCAGATCTGCCGCATCCCCGAGGGCAGCGCATCGCGGAGTTCCCGCTCGAGCACCACGCCGCTGCCGGAGAGCTGCAAGGTCAGTTCACCATCGCCATCGCCACGGGGCGTGAGCGATCCCGAGCATCGAACGACGCCGGCATCGTTCGATCCCGCGATGTCGCGGATCGTCCAGTGGTCACGATCCATGCGAATGCTGCCCGAGACGTTGGTGAGAGGATAGGGGAATCCGGCATAGGCCATGCTGCACCGGATGAGCCGGATGCCGAGCGAGTTGGCCCGGCCGCCCTGCAAGTGAGGGCCTCGTTCGTGTCGGAAGACGAAGTCAAACGTGCCTGCTGCACGAAGGCTGCGGATGATGTCGGCGCTCTGGGAGGGCATCGCCGCCAGGAGCGAGTCGTCGATCTGCATGCCTTCGCCACGCACCTCGACATGCCCCGACGCGGCGTTCGGCTCGAAGCGGAGGGCACCGGCCACCTGCACCGGATGCCCCCCTGCCTGCCCCGTGAGGTGAAGGGACAACTGGCGGTTCTCGAAGACGACGGTGCCGACGGTGTGATCGACGCGATAGGGAAACCGGTAGTGGGTGAGCGAAACGCTTCGACAGCGGACCGACACCCGCGGGTCGATCACGCCGCCGCGGCGAACCACCTCAGCCCGCACGTCGACCTCGCCCGCGGGGAGCAATTTCTGCCATTGATCGGCGATCGCCTCCGGGAGCATGCCCTCCCAGTGACGGCCCACGGCGAGCCGCTCCGCCTCCACGAGCAGGTCGAAATCACCATCCGTTCTCCAGCCCGCCAGCCGACCCGCCCCTCGGAGCAGCGTCGAGCCGCTGTGTCCTTGGAGGCCCTCGATGCGAATCCCGTTCCGGTCGGCCGCGAACGTGGCCTTCATGTCGCTGACGACCAGCGGCAGCTTGGGATGCTCGAGATGCCCCGAGTCGAGCTTGCCACTGCACTCGAACACGACCTTCTCGAGGTCGTTCAGGGCCCCTGCCGCCTTCCACGCGAGCGACAGCCTTCCCCGCAGACCGACCGCCGCACCCCGCATATCGGCGGCCCGCGGGGTGGCCGCCGCCACGGCGGCGGCGATCCGCGGCGACACCTCGAATCCGTCGATCGTTCCCGCAAGTTCGAAACCGCCGGCCCCCGGCGCGATCCGTCCGTGAAACGTCCCCCTGTCGAACAGGTCGGCATCCGCGCTGCCGCGGATCGTGGCCCAGCCTGGCGCTGCGGCATCGGGCGTCAGTTCGACCGCCGCCTGCCTCATGGCGATCCTCGTGCCCAGCCGCGCGTCATCGATGAGCAGGCTTGCATCCTCGATGACGATCGGGATCAGCGCGCCGGCCGGACGACCGGCGACCAACCGGGCGATGGTCCAGTCGCCAGTCTGGCGACGGGCGGCATGGATCACCGGCCGACGGACCCGGACGGTGGTGATTCGCGGCGGCCCCGAGGCGAGCTCGGCGAGAGTCGTGCCGCAGGCGAGATGAACCTCGTCGATCCAAAGGAGCTGCCGCCACTGCTGAGGCAGGGTCGGATCGACGAGCGACACGCCGCGCAGGACGATCCCCTCCCCTTCCATGAGGCTCGCCGCCTGAACGCGGACGACCATCCCGGGAAACTCCTCGGCCAGTCGGGCTTCGACACGGGTTCGCACCTGGTCGCCGATCCTGCTTGCGCCGATCACGCCGGCGGCAATGACTCCGGCGACCGTCACGGGCACGGCCCAGCGCACGAGCGTCCAGAGCGAGTCGGTCAGCGCGTTCACGGATGGTATCGGAGGAGGCGCACGGCGATCCCGCGGCCGGCACGGATCCCGGCCGGGCAGGAGGGGGCGGGACAGTACGAGCGTGGCCCATCGGGGGTCAAGCCACCCGACATTCCGAGAAAGCCGCTGCGAAGCCCCGAAACACTGCTGTTTCCGTCTCCTGCGGAGCCTTGCTATAGTTCCCGCTTCGCCACACCTAGAGGCCGCGAAGACCAAGGGGAACCACGCATGCACGCCAACGACGCCAACCGCTCATCCGATCTCGCGGGCGCGACGCCCAATGCCCATCGCCTTCTGTGGGCGGGATTCATGGCGATCCTCGCCGCCGGTGTTGGATTCGCCATCCGTGGTGGCATTCTCGACAACTGGCGACAGGAATTCGACTTCACGGCGCTCCAGGTCGGTCAGATCACCGGCGCGGGCCTCACCGGCTTCTGCTTCGGGATCATTCTTGGCGGCTTGATCGTCGATAAAATCGGCTACGGGAAACTCGTCGCGATCGCCCTCATCGGCCACGTCCTCTCGGCGTTCGTCACCTTCAGCGCCTCCTCGCCCGGCAATGCCTACCAGTTTCTCTTCTGGGGCTCGTTCATCTTCGCATTCGCCAACGGCACGCTCGAGGCGGTGGCCAACCCACTCGTGGCGACCGTCTTCCCCCACAATCGCACCCACTACCTCAACATCCTGCATGCCAGCTGGCCCGCCGGCATGGTGCTCGGGGCGATGGTCGGCTGGTTCCTCGACGACCGCCTGGGCATCCATTGGAAGTGGCAGCTGGCCCTCTACCTGATCCCGACGGTGGCCTACGCGATCATGTTCCTCGGGCAAACCTTCCCGCGGTCGGAAGCGGCGGAGAAGGGGGCGAGCTTCATCGACATGTTCCGCAGCGTGGGCATCCTCGGGTCGGCCGTCGCCTGCTACCTGTTGTCGCTCTTCTTCGCCGACATCCTGCGGGCCTTCATCCCCGAGCAAGCCGCCGTCGCAGGCTATGCCCTGGGCGGCGCGTTGCTCCTCGGAGTCGCCCTGATGACGAAATTCTCGGTCGGCTCGCTGATGCTCTTCGTCTTGTTCGTGACCCACGCCCTCGTCGGGGCGGTCGAGCTTGGCACCGACAGCTGGATCCAGAACATCACCGGCAACCTCTTCTCGTCGCAGCAGGGCAAGGCGCTGTTCATCTGGACATCCGCAATCATGTTCGGCCTGCGGTTCTGTGCCCACTTCATCGAGACGAAACTCAGACTCTCGCCCATCGGCCTGCTTTTGGTGTCGTCGGTGCTGGCCTGGGTGGGCCTGCGATTCGCCAGCGGAATGACCACCTGTCCGGTGGCGCTGGCGGCACTCGGCATCTATGCCGTGGGCAAGACATTCTTCTGGCCG
>JBJTDB010000304.1:0-10497 GCA_046092145.1 Planctomycetia bacterium
CGATCTCGCCCGACGGGCCGATCTCTCGGCGAGCCAACTGCAGCGTGAGTTTCGACGGCTCTTCGGCATGACGGTGGGCGACTACATCCTGCGGCTGAGGCTCTTGATGGGGCGGCGCCGGCTGCGGACGACCACCGATGCGGTGGGCCGGATCGCGACGGAATGCGGCTTCTATGACCAGGCCCACTTCACGCGAGCGTTCAAGAAGCACACCGGCCAGACCCCGCTCGAATTTCGCCATAACGCCCACTGAAGCTCGTGGCATCGTCGGCGGAGTCGCTTTCCTTCTCACCCTTGTCGAAGTGTCGGGACGTCACTCGCGTTCTTCTTCCATCGAACACGAGCCCAAGAAACACGGCCGCGAGCACGGCCAAGGAGCCGGTCGTCGGGCATGTCGCCGTGCAGGAGGATCGCGTACCGCAATCACAGCGACTTTCCGGGGTCGAGCGTGACGGGTGGTGCACAAACAGTCAGCAGCAGCTATAATTCGTCGTATGAGCACGCCAGTCATTGCGATTCCCGTGGATGCCTCAACCGCGGACGCCTATCAATCCGCGTCGGCGGGCCAGCAGCGGCGGCTGCAACTGCTGTTGCGGCTGCGGCTGCGGGAGTTGACGATCCGGCCCGCACGGTCACTCGACGAGATTTTGGACGACGTGGGCCGGGCGGCGGTGGAAAAAGGCCTAACGCCCGAATCGCTCGCGTCGCTCCTCGACGAGCGGTGACATGCGGTTCGTATTCGACACGAACGTCGTTGTCAGCGCACTCATGCTCCTCGGTTCTCGTCCCAGGCGAGCTTTTGATCTGGCCCGGGAGCATGGCCAACTGCTGGTTTCCGAAGCGACGCTCGAGGAACTGGACGACGTGCTGCGACGGCCGAAGCTCGCCGGGTATGTGAGCGAGGAGCAGCGATTAGAGTTTCTTGCCGCATACATTCGCGACGCCGAGGACGTGATCGTGACGACCCGACTGCGGGAATGCCGGGATTCCAGGGACGACAAGTTCCTCGAACTGGCGATCGAAGGAAGGGCGACTCATATCATCTCGGGAGATCAAGATCTCTTGATGCTGAACCCGTTTCGAGGTGTCGTCATTGTGACGCCCGTCGATTTTCTGTGCGAGCGTTTCGAGTAACGTCATGACAGCGTCACCTCATAGAGGCCGATCTTCTTGACCGCCTCGGCTACGGTCTTCCCCCGACCAACCTCAGCCTCGGACTCTCGCTCCGAAGGTGGCATCGTTGAAGGGGGGCTGGTCAGTGCCGAACATCGCGATGGCGATCCACTTGCCGACGAGCGGTTCAGGCCGCCCGCGGCCTGACCGGCCCCACAGCGGCCGGCACCCGAGCCGCTCCGCCGTGGCCCGCACCCGCTCGACAGACTCCGGGCTCACCTGGGAATGGCCGCGACGCGCACCGGCACGGTGCCCTGGGTTTCAAACGTCTCGCCTTCGAAGGTCCGCATCCGCACGAAGACGCGGACATGGTCGGC
Source organism: Planctomycetia bacterium (assembly GCA_046092145.1). Taxonomy (GTDB): domain Bacteria; phylum Planctomycetota; class Planctomycetia; order Pirellulales; family UBA1268; genus CACORA01. The sequence continues at coordinate 1,491 of JBJTDB010000304.1, forward strand.
CATCGGCCGTTGGCCGGGCCAGGGCTTCACGATCTGCAGTCCGCGATACCGCGACGTGCGGCGAAACGAAGCAGCCGCCTCCGCGGCGGGAATCTCCCATCGGGCGATGCACGCGCCCTCGCCCGAGGGATCGGCCGCCGTGGCCGCGGTGAGCGGCTCGTAGATCGCGATCGACACATCTCCCATCGTCGCCACGAGCCGCCCTTCCGCATCGCGCGGCTCGAAGACGATCGTCATCGCATCGCTCGCCCCGTCCCCATCGGCATCCGCGCAGGACGTGCCCTCGGGGTTGAGCACAAGATGCGTCACCGACGAACCGCCCGCCGCGGCCTGCTCGTGTGAGAGCCGCCGAACCTCGCTGCGAGGCCGCGCCGCAGACCCGGTCGGTGTGGTCTCCGCGGCATCGATGCCGCCGGGCGGAATCACGGTCTCCTCCGGCAACAGGGGCAGGCCATCGACCGGCGCGGGGGCCGAGGTGCCACGGAAGGCCGGGGGTGGCTCATCGGGCGAACCGAACCGCGACCCTCCCGGTGGGGCCGACGACCGGGGCGGTGGCGGAAGATCCTCGACCGTCGGAGGCACGAGCACCGGTGGCGCCAGGGCCGGCGCGCCCGGCGCAGGGGCGGCACGAGTGCCGCTCGGGCTGGGCGTGGGCCCGGAGCGGCCCGGTCGCGACTCCGTAACGTCGGCGATGCCGAGCTGTTTCTTGAGCGACTGGTTCTCGGCGGCGACATGGTCGAGCCGCACGCAGGTGTTCTGCAGCGTGTCCTGCAGCTGGTAGATCTGGTCTTCCTGGAGCCGCAGTTCGCGCTCGAGGATCTGCTGGTTGAAGTCGCTCTTGCAACCGGCCGCCGCCACGACGACGACCGCCAACCAACTCGCGCATTCGCTTCGCCACCGTCTCATGACGCGCCTCCTTGCGCCTCATCGCCGTGCCGTGTCGTCGGATGTCGATTCGGAGCCGCCCGCGGTCGTGCGACCGCTACTGCATGCTCTTCACCGACGGCATGTGCTCGATCACTTCGTCGATCAACCGGTAGTCACGGGCCTCCTCTGCCGACATGAACCGGTCGCGGTCCGTATCCTCCTCGATCTTCTCCAACGGATGGCCCGTGTGCTTGAGAAGAATGTTGTTGAGCTTGTACTTGACGTTCTTGAATTCCTTGGCGTGGATCATGATTTCCTCCGCCGTCCCCTCCATCCCGGCCAGCGGTTGGTGGATCATGATCCGGGCGTTGGGCAGGGCCCGCCGCTTTCCCTTGGCGCCCGCCGTGAGAAGCACGGCGCCCATCGAGGCGGCCTGGCCGATGCAGTAGGTGGCCACGTCGCAGGTCACGAACTGCATGGTGTCGTAGATCGCAAGACCGGCCGTCACGCTGCCGCCGGGAGAGTTGATGTAGAGGTGGATGTCGGCCTTGGGGTCGTCCGACTGCAGGAAGAGCATCTGGGCGACAATGGCGTTGGCCACCTCGTCGTTCACCTGCGTGCCCAGGAACACGATCCGGTCCTTGAGCAGGCGGCTGTAAATGTCCATCGCCCGCTCTTCGCGGCCGCTCTTCTCGATGACGTACGGGATCAGGGGCATGGCTGTCTTTCGGTCGCAGGCGGACGGATCAGTCCTTTTCCTCTTCCTCCACCGACACCGGTGGCTTGGAGAGAACCTCGTCGACGAGGCCGTATTCCTTGGCCTCGGTGGCGGTCAGATAGCGATCGCGGTCGGTATCCTTGGCGATCCGATCGATCGGCTGACCGGTGTGATCGGCGAGGATCTTGTTGAGCACTTCGCGGGTCTTGATGATCTCATCGGCCTGGATCTCGATGTCGCTGACCTGGCCGCCCACCTGCCCGTAGGGCTGATGGATCATCACCTTGGCATGGGGCAGCACGAACCGCTTCCCCTTGGATCCGCCCGCCAGGAGCACGGCACCCCCGCTGGCCGCCAGGCCGACACAGTAGGTGGCGACCGGGCAGGAGAGGATCTGCATCGTGTCGTAGATCGCCATCGTGGCCGTCACGCTGCCGCCGGGCGAATTGATGTAGAAGTGGATGTCTTTCCGACGGTTCTCGCTCTGCAGATAGAGCAGCTTCATCACCACTTCGTTGGCGTTGCCGTCGTAGATCTCGCCCTGGAGGAGGATGATCCTGTTTTCCAGGAGCAGATCGCCGAGCGTCATCGTCCGCTGCCGCTGGTAGTCGCGGTAGGCGGAGGCGGCACGCGGAAACGAGTCGTCGAAGGGCACGTTCGAGGGCATGTCAGCCGTTCTCCCCGACGACGGCGCCGCACACCGCATGATCGACGGCCTCGGCATCGGGCTTGGGAAACTCGAAGGGTGTGTCGGAGAACTTCGCCTCCGACTCGATGAGGTCGATCGTCTTCCGCTCGATGATCTGGTTGCGGAGAACGTCCATCAGGCCGCGCCGCTCGAGGCTCGCCCGAACCCGTCGGGGGGATTCGCCCGACTGGGCGGCGATCGCCCGGATTTCCTCCTCGTAATCGCCGGCGGTGTCGGACACCGACGACTCCTCGGCGATCCGCTCGAGGATGAAGTGCTCCTTGAGGGCCCGGGCCGTGCTGGCCATCGCCGACTGCCGCAGCTGATTGACATGCCGGCGGATCGAGTCGTCGTCGAAGCCGCTTCGCCGCAGTTCGAGGATCGCCCGCTCGAGTTCCCGCTGCGCCTGCCGCCTGAGCAGCTGCGGCGGAAGATCCCAGTCGGCAGAGGCCGTCAGGGCGCTCGACACCTGCTGCCGCACCTGACGGCGGCGGTGCCATTCGATCTGGTTCTCGAGCTGCTTGCGAATCGCGTCCTTGAGCGCATCGGCCGACTCGAAATCACCGAGTTCGGCGAGCAGGGCCGGCGTGAGCTCCGGCGGCTCGAGCTTCTTGACCTCGAGCAGTTTCAGCTCCAGTTCGACTTCCTTGCCCCGCAGCTCCTCGACGGCCGCCTCTTGCGAGATCGTGACCTTCGCCGTCACGGCCTCGCCGATCTTGGCCTTCTTCACGAGGGCATCGAACCCGGCGAGCTCGGCATCGGCGAACGAGAGCTTCGGACGCACCACCATCTCCATCTCCTCGGCATGCGACAGCAGTTTGTCGCCGTCGAGGAAGCGAATGTTCGCGACGATGAGGTCGCCGGCCGTCGGCGAGCCGGAATGCGGCACGAGCCTGCTGCGGTCGCGGAGAATGTTGGCCAAGGCGTCGTCCACGTCGCCTTCGGAGATGTCTCGCGTCGGCCGCTTGATCGAAAGCCCCTTCCACTTCGGAAGTTCGAACTCGGGCCGCACCTCGATGGTGAACTCGAACGTCATCGGCCCCTCGTCGGGAAGGACGACGGCCTCGAGGTCGAGGTCGGGCTCGCTGATCGCGGCCAGCTTCTCGGCCTCCATCACCTGCGACATCGAATCGGTGAGCAGTTTCGATCGCACCTGGTCCTTGAGTTCCGACTTGAACCGGCTGCTGACGAGCTTCCGCGGGGCGCGGCCGGGCCGGAAGCCGGGGAGCACTGCGGTGGGCATCAGGTCGCCGATCGCATCGGCGACCGCGCGGTCGATGTCCTCGCGGGCCACCGTCACCTTCACCTTCCGCTGGCAGGTGGATACCGTCTCGACGGCGACGTCGAGCGTGAGCGGCTTGGGGCCTTCTTCAGCGGCCGGGGATTCGGGTGGAGCGGCAGTGGTGGCAGCCATGAAAACTCTTGGAAGACAGGAGGCGGGACGTTCGACGAGAGAAGCGGGTGATGGGATTCGAACCCACGACAACCACGTTGGCAACGTGGTGCTCTACCAACTGAGCTACACCCGCGAAGGGCCTCCGCAGGCACCCGATCCCGATGGCAGCGATGCCGTCGGTGAGCGAATTCCTGCGGAAACCCCGCGATTATAGAGGGGTCGGTGGTCGCCGCAAGGTCACCCTTTGGAGAACTGGCGTTTTCTGGGAAGACTGGGCAGACACGCCGTGTGAATCGCCGTGGACAGGGCAACCCCGACCGGGAAATTCGCTCGCATATGGCGATGCCCCCCCGTCGAGATCACACTGATGCATCCATGTCACATGGGCCTCTCGCCGAACCCGCCATCCCCATTTGCCGCCCGAGCCGTTTCATGAGCCACCACGCCGCTCCCGCTCGCCGCGTCTCCGTCCTCGATCTGGCGGCCGCGAAGCGGGACCACCGCCCGATCGCGATGATCACCGCCTACGACTGGCCAAGCGGTCGGCTGGCCGACGAGGCAGGGGTCGATTGCGTGCTCGTGGGAGACAGCGTGGCAATGGTGGTGGCCGGCCGCGATTCCACGATTCCCGCCACGCTCGACCAGATGATCTACCACGGCGAGATCGTGGCCCGCGCGGTCTCGCGGGCGATGGTCGTCGTCGATCTTCCATTTCCGCTGCAGCATCTCGGCGTCCGCAAAGCGGTGGCTTCCTGCGCCCGGATCCTCAAGGAGACCGGATGCCAGGCGGTCAAGCTCGAAGGCACGGCCGGGCAGGCCGACGTGATCGCGGGCATCGTCGCGGCGGGCATCCCCGTCATGGGGCATGTCGGCCTGCGTCCGCAGGCGGTGCATCAGCTCGGCGGCTACCGCATCCAGCGCGACATCGACCATCTCATGGCCGATGCCAGGGCGGCGGCCGATGCCGGCGCCTTCGCCGTCGTGCTCGAATGCATCCCGCCCGATGCGGCCGCCACCATCACGGCCGCGATCGATGTGCCGACGATCGGCATCGGCGCCGGGGCAAAGTGCGACGGCCAGGTGCTCGTCTTCCACGACCTCGTCGGGCTCTCGATCGGCCATGTGCCGAAGTTCGTCCGCGGGTATGCCGACGTGAAGACGACGATGGCCGACGCGGTCGCGCGGTGGCGGGCCGACGTCGTGGCTGGAAAGGCTCCCTGACGCGGGAAGGCGCAGGACTTCATGACCAGCATCTCCAACGCGCTTGCCGACTCGACGAGCCCGTATCTGCTGCAGCACGCCGACAATCCCGTCCACTGGCAACCGTGGTCGCCGGAGGCCCTCGCGCGGGCCGCCCGCGAGGACCGGCCGATCTTCCTGTCGGTCGGCTATTCGGCCTGCCACTGGTGCCACGTGATGGCCCACGAGAGCTTCGAGAACGAGTCGATCGCCGCGATCCTCAACGAGCACTTCGTCAACATCAAAGTCGATCGCGAGGAGCGGCCCGACCTCGATGCCGTCTACATGTCGGCGGTACAGCTCCTGACCGGTCGGGGCGGCTGGCCGATGAGCGTCTTCCTCACGCCCGATCTCGAGCCCTTCTTCGCGGGCACCTACTGGCCTCCCGAGCAGCGGGGCGGGATGGCAGGGTTTCCGCAGGTGCTCCATGCCGTGATCGATGCCTGGGAGAATCGTCGCGAGCAGGTGGCGAAGCAGGCCGGTGAGATCACGGAGGCTCTCTCGCGATCGCTCGTCGCCGCAGGTCCGGATGGCGGCGGCCTGCCCGACGCGGGGCTCCTGGAGCAGGCGGCGCGGTCCCTCGAGCGGATGTACGACCCGCACCATGGTGGCTTCGGTGCCGCTCCGAAGTTTCCCCATCCGATGGATCTTCGGCTTCTCCTGCGCACCGCGCAGCGCAGCGGCCGCATCGACGATGTCGAGATGGCGGCCAACACGCTTGCCTGCATGGCGGCCGGCGGCATCCACGACCATCTCGGCGGCGGCTTCGCCCGCTACTCGGTCGATGCCCGGTGGCTGGTGCCCCACTTCGAGAAGATGCTCTACGACAACGCCCTGCTGGCCGTGGCCTATCTCGAGGCGCATCAGGCCACGGGCCGCGCCGACTTCGCGGCCGTGGTGCGTTCGACGCTCGACTATCTGCTCCGCGACATGACCGACTCCGCCGGCGGCTTCTGGGCCGCCGAGGATGCCGACAGCGAGGGGGAGGAGGGGAGGTTCTACGTCTGGTCACCCGAGGAGATTTTCGCGGTGCTCGGCGAGCAGGAGGGGAGGCTCTTCTGCGAGGCTTACGACGTGACGCCCCACGGCAACTTCGAAGGGCATTCGATCCTCAATCTGCCACGTCCGCTGTCGGCCGTGGCGCGGGCCCACGGCATCGAGCCACGCAGCTTCGAGGAGCGGATGGCACACGACAGATCCGCCCTGCGTGCCGCCCGCGGTGCGCGGGTTCGGCCCGGCACCGACGACAAACTGCTCGTTGCCTGGAACGGCCTGGCGATCGACGCCTTCGCAAGGGCCGGGGCGGTGCTCGGCGAGCCGCGGTACACCGAGGCGGCCACACGGGCCGCGGCCTTCATCCTGTCGGACTGCCGCGACGCGCAGGGGCGGCTTGCCCACCAGTGGCGGAAGGGCAGGGCCAGCGGTCTGGCCTTCGCCGAGGATCTCGCCTGCTTGGCCGAGGGGCTGGTGAGCCTGTACGAGGCGACCTTCGACGAATGCTGGATCTCGGAGGCCTGCGGGCTCGTCGATCGCCTGCTCGGCGAGGATGATTCCGGGCCTTTGCGCGACGGTGGCTTTCTCGACCCGGAGACAGGGGCATTCTTTCGCACCTCGCCGTCGCACGAGTCGCTCATCATCCGGCAGCACGACATGCTCGACAACGCCACGCCGAGCGCGACGGGCATGGCGGCCACGGTGCTCGTGCGGCTGGCCATGCTCACCGGCCGCGAGCGCTATCGGGTGGCGGCGGAGCGGGCCATCCTGGCGGTGTCGCCGCTGGCGCGGCGGTCGGCGATGGCGGCAAGCCAGACGCTTCTGGCGCTCGACATGCTGCTGGGCCCCGCGGAACAGATCGTGGTCGTGGCAGACTCGGCCCCGCCGCAGGTGCGCGACGCAATCGCGGATGCCGTCAGGCGGTTTCGGCCGCGGGCGGTGATCGCCCTCCGTCCGAGGCCCGATGCGTTGCCCGTGCCCGGAAGGCCAAGGCCGCTCGACCCCCTCTTCGCCGACCGCACAGGCGCGGCCGGCGCGATCATGGCCTACGAATGCACCGATGCCACCTGCGCCCCGCCGAGGCGGCTGGGCGGGGCATCAGGCGCCCGGTAGCACGACCTCGTCGGAGACGATGACCGGCCGCCCCGCGGTGACGGGAGTCGGCGAGCCGCCGACCGGCATGCCGTCGCTGACGACGGGCACGCCGCCCATGCTCGCGCCGCCCATGGCCGCATTAGCGCAAGGGTCGCAGGCGTTGGCCGGTGCGGCGCAGGGCGCCTGCTGGCCGCAGGGCCGCATCGGGGGCGCCGCCATCGGGGCTTCGGCACCCGGCGGTGTGAATCCCGGGGGCAGATGGCCGAAGCACTACTCGTACTGCCAGACCTCGAGCGCGATATACCGCTCGCTCATCGACTTGCAGCCAGAAAGCCCGGCGGCGGCCAGCATGACTGGCACGCACAGCAGGGCACGCTTGTTCCACTCCGTCGCGGGCATCGATCCGTCTCCTGGAAAGGCCGGCCGACGCACGCTGCGGCGTCGGGTATCGGACCCGCGGACTTTTCCGCGAGGCCTCGCAACCCTACACCACGCCGTGTGCGCGGCAAGAAATTCCTGAAGACGGATCTGAATCCGAAATCCGGGACGAACTCGAGGCGTCCGGTGCCGCGGAAAGATGCGCGGGGTGCACCGATCGTGACGCCAGCCCGGACTACTTCCGATGCCGGATGCGGGCCCGCATGCGACGCTTCTTCTGGCCCCGCTTGCGGCGGCCCTTGCCTGATTTCTTGACGCCCATGCTTTTCTCCGGGTGGAAAACCGTCTGGTTTCCCGCAAAGTTGTAGAAACGGCGGGAGCCCCTTGCAAGACGCGGCCTCCCACAGCGAAAGTTGGCGGCATACGGATGGCAGCCAGGTCCATCCCCGATAGCCATACTGGCCGCATGATCGTTTTCTTCCCCACCTACGCGCGGCGCATTCCCGGAGAGCGGCGGTGGCGGGCCACCGTGGCCGGCATGGTCGCCCGCCCGCTCCCCGAGCGGAGCCATCGCCGGGTGCTGGCCCGGGCGGTCCTCAAGCGGCTGCTCGACGTCGACGACGCCGCGCTCGACACCGAGATCTTCCGCCGTCGGGCCGATGCGTTCTTTTTCCAGCGGCTCTCCGGCCGGCCGGTGCGGGTGTCTGTGGCAGGCCGTTCGATCGACGTCGGCCACTCCGACCGGGCGGGGCATTTCCAGGCCGAGGTCACGCTCGACGACAACGCGATCGATGCCCACGCCTCCCCGTGCGGACCCGGCTGCCGCTGGATCGGCTACGAGGCCTCCTTGGAGGCAGACGAGGCGAGCGACTCCATGGCCGCAGGTCCGCCGGTGGCCGGCGGCCGCATCCAGTGCATCGACGACGAGGGGCTGTCGGTCGTCTCCGACATCGACGACACGGTGAAGGTCACCGAGGTCGCCCGGCGCCGCGAGCTTCTGGCCAACACGTTCCTCCGCGAGTTCACGGCCGTCCCCGGCATGGTCGATATCTATCGTCGGCTCGGCGAGGAAGGCACGGTGTTTCACTACGTGTCGGCAAGCCCGTGGCAACTGGTCCCGAGCCTGTGCGAATTTTTCGACGTCGCCGGCCTCCCGGCCGGCTCGATGCACCTGAAGCTCTTCCGTCTCAAGGATTCGACGCCGCTGGGCCGCCTTCCATCGCGCAAGCGGTCGAAGCGACGCACGATCGAGCGGATCCTCGCCGACTTCCCCCGTCGGCAGTTCGTCCTGGTGGGCGATTCGGGCGAGCGAGATCCGGAGGTCTACGCCGCCGTGGCACGGCGTCATCCGGAGCAGGTGCGGGGCGTGGTGATCCGGCAGGTCGAAGCGAAGGCACCACGGGAGAAGGTGAGGTCTCGGCTCGATCGGCTCGCAGGCCGCCTTCCCGCCGGCATGCTTCGGGTGTTCACCGACGCATCTGAAGCGATGGAGATGATGTAGTCCGCCTGCCGAACGGGCATCGCGCGGGCCTCACGGGCTTTCGAACGCGTTCTGGTAGTGCTCGACGACAGGCCCTGCTTCGCCGAACGTGACGGTGACCACGTCGATCCTGACGGAGCAGTCCTGGAGGCG
>JBJTDB010000305.1:0-15393 GCA_046092145.1 Planctomycetia bacterium
CGAGGTACGACGCCTGGTCGTCGAGCCGGTAGTCGGCGCTGAAATCGACGACCTTCGCACCGGCGGCGAGCACCCTGGGAAGGATCTCGGCGCTGGCGCAGTGCGGCAGGCAGCCGAACACGCAGTCGGCACGTTTCCCGACCTCCTCAGGCGGAAGTTCCTCGAGCGGCAGGTCGAGGCGGCCGACGAGGCTCGGATGCACGCTCGACACCGGCGTGTTGCCCTCCTGCCGGCTCGTGACGGCGACGATCGTGGCATCAGGATGCCGCAGCAGGATCTTCATCGCCTCCAGCGCCGTATAGCCGGTGGCACCGAGAATCGCGACCTTGATCATGATGTTGCCTGGTGCTTCGTGAGGGGGTCGGAATCCGGATTGCCGCCGGGGCGGTGCGAATGGTTCGCTCGTGTCTCTCGCGACGCTCGATCCACATGCTCGAAATCCTCGCACGGACCCCGGCATTCGGCATCAGGCGTCGGTCACGGGACCAGTTTTGCCTCAATGAGGCGGATCAGCCAAGTGGCGACCGATTTTTTCGTGCCTTGTTTCACCCCGACCTGGTCGTGTGCCGCGTCGTACACGGCGACGGCGGTCGAGTTCGATTCCAGCGCTGTCAGATCGTTCACCACGATCAGGTCGCACTGTTTGGCCGTCACCTTCTCGCAGGCACGCTTCCCGTCGGCGCCCGGTTCGAGTGCGAAGGCGACGAACCATTTTGCCCGGGGGCCCCGTGGCCGGCGGCGTTTCGAGGTGGCCGCCAGCGTGGCGATGACGTCGGTCGTGGGCTCGAGCGCGAGCGTGAGACCGGAGCCCCGCCGTGGAATTTTTCCCCGCACCTTTTTCGCCGGCTCGAAGTCGCACGGGGCGGCTGCGGCGATCACTCCATCACAGCCCGGCAGCGCCTCGAGCGACGCGTCGAGCATCTCGGCCGTCGTCACGACGGGGAGCACGGTCGCCCGGTCGGGATACCGGATCGACACGGGGCCGCTCACGATCGTCACCGCATGCCCGCGGGCGAGGGCCGCCGCCGCAAGCGCCGCCGCCATCCTGCCGCTCGAGGCATTCGTGAGGTAGCGGACGTCGTCGATGTAGGCCCGGGTCGGTCCGGCCGTGAGACGGATGTGGGCCATGGGGGGGCTACCGGGCTGCCAGCGTCGTCGTGATCGCGGCGGCGATCTCATCCGGCTCGGCCATGCGCCCGGCTCCGGTGCGCCGGCAGGAGAGCCAGCCGGTGCCGGGCTGGATGATCGTCGCCCCGTCCCGAGCGAGCAATTCGACATTCCGCTGCACGGCCGGCTTTTCCCACATCGCGGCATTCATCGCGGGGGCATAGAGCACGGGGCATTCGGCACACAGGAGGAGCGTGGTCAGCAGGTCGTCGGCCATGCCGTGGGCCGCCTTCGCGAGGATGTCGGCAGTCGCAGGGGCGACGACGACCAGATCGGCCTTTGCAGCGAGTTCGATATGCGCCCCGAGCGGGAATGCGTCGGGATCGAAACTACGGCTGGCCACGGGCCGGCCGGTCAGGGCTGCGAACGTGGCCGCACCGATGAACTTTCGCGCGGCCCGCGTCATCACGGCCGTCACGCCCGCGCCCTGCTGCACGAGCTGGCTGGTGAGGGCGGCCGCCTTGTAGGCGGCGATGCCTCCGGAGACACCGATGATGATTTCTCGACCGTGAAGCATCGTGACGAGGCCGCTTCCCTCGAGACGCGCCATCGACGAGGCGCCGGGAGCGAGGCCGCGGCGAACCGCGGCACCCGCCTCCGGATGCCTCACCGGCGCGAATCAGAGGATGGTGGGATCGAAGTCGAGCGGGCTGCCGGCTTCTGGGGATTCGCCGGTGATCCGCAGGTTCATCGACGTATCGAGGAAGATTTTGTCCTGCTTGATCTCCTCGATCACGATCTGCATCTTGTCATCGGTATCGACATCGACGAGGGGGCGACCGCCGGCATTGAGGGCGACCAGCCGCTTCTGAATGAGCGTCGAGAGTTTGAACCGGCCTCCGACCTTGTTGACGAGGTCTTCTTCGCGCAGGTCATCGATCATGCGTGGGCTCCTGATGGGTGTGCGGGCGGGGATGCGGAATGCGGGGCGGGCGGCAGCCCGGCGTCGGACAGGATTCGTTTGATGCGATCGACCGCCTCCTCAACATGCTCGTTGACGACGCGGTGCTTGTAGTGGTGGGCTTGGAGCAACTCCCGCCGCGCCACCTCGAGCCGGCGTGCCATCGCCTCCGGCGATTCCGTGCCTCGGCCCTGAAGCCGCTGCAGCAGCTGATCGGGGTGGGACGGCTCGACGAAGATGGTCACCGCATCGGGATAGCGGGCGAGGATCGAGAGTGTACCCTCGACGTCGATCTCGAGCACCACCCATGATCCGGCGGCCAGCCGCGGGGCCACTTCATCGACGAGCGTGCCGTACCAGTGCTGGCGTCCGTAGACGCGGCAGCTCTCGAGGAATTCCCCGTTGGCCTTGCGCCGGTCGAAGTCCTCGGGGCTCAGGAAATGGTAATCGACCCCATCCCGCTCGCCGGCGCGAGGGGGGCGGGTCGTGGCCGACACGCTCGGGATGAGCTGTGGCATCTCGGCGAGGAGCCGGCGCAGGACGGTCGTTTTGCCGACCCCGGAGGGGCCTGAAATGACGACGAGCTGTCCCGCTTGGACTGCCATCCCGATGTTGTAGCCTGCAGGAAAGTCGGTTGAAAGGCTGATGGGCGGTCGGCCGGTCAGGCGATGTTTTGCACCTGCTCCCGGAGCCGCTCGATCCGGGTTTTCATCTCGACGACCGCATGCGCGATGGCCACGTCGGCCGACTTCGAGGCGATCGTATTGGCCTCCCGGGCCAGTTCCTGGGAGAGGAAATCGAGCGAGCGACCGGGGGCATCCTCGCCGAGCAATCGCTCGAACTGGCCCAGGTGGCTTTCCAGGCGGACCAATTCCTCGGCCACGTCGGAGCGGTCGGCGATGAGGGCGACCTCCCGGGCGAGGTCACCCGGGGCGAGGGCCGTGCCCTGTGTTTCGAGCAATTTCCGAACCCGATCGTGAAGCCGTGCCCGATGCTCCTCGACCGCCGCGGGCACCCGATCGGCGATGCCGGCGGCCAGGCTTCGCAGCGATCCACAGATGGCCCGCATGTCGGTCGCGAGCGTGTCCCCCTCGACCCGCCGCATGGCATCGAGCCTGTCGAGCGCGGCATCGAGCGCCCGCTCCACGAGCGGCCAGGCCTCGGGCGTTGCGCCGGCGACAGACTTCGATTCGACGATCGTCCCGGGGAGGCCGAGCTGGGCATCGACCGACTGCGGGACGGCGATATCGTGGGTCGCACAGAAGTCTTCGAGGTCGTCGAGATAGGCCTCGAGTTGACGGCGGTCGAGCCGCCGAACGCCCGGTGCCATAGGGCCGCTCACGTCGAGCGTCATCTGCACGGAGCCGCGTTGAATCCGCTTGCGGATCACGGCCTCGATCTGCGACTCGATTCCCGCGAACGCTTCCTGGGCGCGAAGCGAAAGCTTGAAGAAGCGATTGTTGACCGTCCGCAGTTCGACACGGCAGGAGTTGGGCCCGTCGGTCGCGACGCCTTCACCGCAGCCTGTCATGCTGAGGGCCATGATGCCCTCGACTACTTGGCAGCCGCCGGCTCTTCGGCCGCGGCAGGCGATTGCGTCGCCGCATCGCCGGAGGCAGCGGCCTCGGCGGCCGGCGGGGCTGTGTCGGTGGGCGATTTTGATTCAGCGGCCGGCGGCTCAGCCGGCGGCTGGGATGCGTCAGCCGGCGTCTCTGCAGGAATCGTGCTCTCGGCCGGCGTCGTCGGGGCGACCGACTGCGGCGCCGCGCTTCCCAAGGAACTGCTGAAGAGCGTCCGCTGTCGGCCCAGCACGTTGATCGCGACGATGCAGAGGATGATCCAGACCGCCGCGACGCCGATCGTGATCTTGGTGAACGTGTCGCCGGCCTTCGTGCCGAAGGCGCTCTGGCCTCCCATGCCGCCGAGGGCTCCGGCAAGACCACCGCCACGCCCACGCTGGATGAGCACCAGAAGGATCAGGAAGAGGGCCGTGATCGAGAGACCAAACCCGAGCAGAAAGCGGACGAAAAAATCCATGGAAGCCGAGCATCTCCGGAAAGGGAACGGTCATCCGACGACGACCGAGCCGGGGTATCGTATCGAAAGTCGGTAGGTCAGCCTACCCGGTCATGCGTTGAACGCCTTAGCGATGCCGAGAAAGTCGTCGGCCTTGAGGCTGGCGCCTCCGACGAGGGCCCCGTCGATGTCGGGCTGGGAGGCCAGCGAGGCGGCATTGTCGGGCTTCACGCTCCCGCCGTACTGGATCGTCACCTGCGAGGCGATGTCGGCCGAGGCCAGACCTGCCAGCAGGGAACGGATCAGGGCATGCACCTCCTGGGCTTGTTCGGGGGTGGCCACCTTGCCGGTACCGATGGCCCAGACCGGTTCATAGGCGATGACCACCCGCGCGAGGTCGGCGGCGGAGAGGCCGGCCAGAGACCCATGCACCTGTGTCGTGACGACGGCCTGCGTCCTGTCGGACTCCCGTTCCTCGAGCGTCTCCCCGACGCAGACGATCGGCGTCAGGCCCGCGGCGAGGGCGGCTTTCGTCTTCACGTTGACGATCGCGTCGGTCTCGCCGAAGAGCGTGCGCCGCTCCGAATGGCCGAGGATCACATACCGGCATCCCATGTCGGCCAGCATCGGCGGAGCGACCTCGCCCGTGAACGCACCGCTCGCCTTGTCGTGCATGTTCTGGCCGCCGAGCCAGACGCCCGAGGGGCTCTCGCCGCCAGAGAGCTGCAACGCAGACGCGACCGTGCCGACATACACGCTCGGCGGGCAGAGCACGAGTTCGACACCACCGGCCTCGCGTCGCCGGGCGGCGACCGCCTTGGCCAGCGATGTGGCGGCGGCCTGATCGAGGTTCATTTTCCAGTTGCCGGCGACGATCTTCCTGCGGGGCATGTGTGATTCCTTTCGAATGGTTCGTGAGAGGGTTTGGGGGCGAGATTAGCCGACGGCGGCGGCGGTGGCGTAGGAGCCGAGGATCACCACCCGCGTGCAGCGTTTTTCGAGGGATGCGATCGCCCGACGGACTCGGAGATCGTCGCGGTGTCCTTCCAGCTCGACGAAGAAGATGTAGCCGCGATCTTTTCCGGGCATCGGGAACGACTCGATCCAGGTGAGGTTGAGCTTCTGCTTCTTGGGCACGGAGAGGGCATCGGCCAGACCTCCCGGGCGGTGCTCGATCTCGAACATCAGCGCCGTCTTGTCGCGTCCGGTGCGGGAGGCATCGGCGTGGCCGATGACGGCGAACCGGGTCGTGTTGTCGGCGACGTCCTCGATGTTTTCGGCCAAGACGTCGAGGCCGTAATGGACGCCGGCCTGGCGGCTGGCGATGGCGGCGGCATGGGGCGAACGCGATGCCATCTCGGCCGCCGCGCTCGTGCTGGTGACCTCGATGAGGCGGGCCTGGGGCAGGTGGCGGGCAAGCCAGTTGCGGCACTGCGAGAGCGCCTGCGGGCGGCTGTAGACCTCCTGGATGCGGGACCTGTCGCACGAGGCCAGGAGCGTGTGATGGATCCGCAGGGGCACTTCGGCGCAGATCTTGACCGGCAGCCGAGAGAAGTTGTCGAGCGTGTCGGCGATCCGACCATCGGTCGAGTTTTCCAGCGGCACGACGCCGTAGTGAGAGTGGCCCGCATGCACCTCCTCGAAGGCGGCGGAAATGCTCGCCACCGGCACGAACTCGACGGAGCTGCCGAACCGGTGCACCGCGGCCAGATGGCTGTAGGTCCAGGCGGGCCCGAGGTGGGCGACTCGGATGTGCTGCTCGATCGCCCGCGATGCCGAAATCAGTTCGCGGAAGATCGCCTTGAGGTTGTCGTCGGCGAGCGGGCCCTTGTTGGCCGACGCGACCCGCTCGAGCACCGTCTCCTCGCGCGAGGGATCGTAGGTGGCCTGACCGTCCGACCGCTTGATGTGGCCGATCTGGCGAGCCACTTCGGCCCGTGCGTTCATCAGGCCCACGAGGTCACGGTCGATCGCATCGATCTGGCCGCGGAGCGATGCAAGGCCGGCCGGCTTCGCGCGGCCTTCGGAGGATGGCTTCGATGATGGTCTGGCCATGGAATGATCTCGTGACGGCCAAAATGGCAGGCCTCCCGCGAACCGCTGGCGGCTGTTCGGAGGCACATGCCAACTGTACACGGAACAACAGCCGGGTAAATACGGCCAATCCTGCCCCGGGGGGCCGGGGCGTCGCCTTTCTCCGAGGATGCTGACGCCGCTGGCACGGCCTTTGCTTTCCCAAGGGCTGTCCAGAAAGGCAGTCCAATTCTGGCGGAGAGAGAGAGGAACACAACATGGCAACCAAGCAAGGCGAAAAGATCATCGGCATCGACCTCGGCACCACCAACTCGGTGGTGGCGGTCATGGAGGGCAAGGAGCCCAAGGTGATCGCGAACAAGGAGGGCAACCGTCTCACGCCGAGCGTGGTCGCCTTCAACGACAAGGGCGAAACGCTCGTGGGCGACATCGCCCGCCGGCAGGCCGTCACCAACCCCAAGCGGACGATCTACTCGATCAAGCGGTTCATGGGACGGCGACACAACGAGGTCGCCAGCGAGGAGAAGATCGTTCCCTACGAGGTCGTCGGGGGCCCGCAGGATTACGTCAAGGTGAAGGCCGGCGACAAGGAGTTCACGCCGCCCGAGGTATCGGCGAAGGTGCTCCGCGCGCTCAAGGAAGCCGCCGAGAGCTACCTCGGCCACAAGGTCAACAAGGCCGTAATCACCGTGCCGGCCTATTTCAACGACGCCCAGCGGCAGGCGACGAAAGACGCCGGGCAGATCGCCGGCCTGGAGGTGATGCGGATCGTCAACGAGCCGACGGCCGCGGCGCTGGCCTACGGCCTGGAGAAGAAGAAGGACGAGAAGATCGTGGTGTTCGACCTGGGCGGCGGCACGTTCGACGTGTCGGTGCTCGACGTCTCGAAGGATGGTGTCTTCGAGGTGGTGAGCACCAACGGCGACACGCATCTTGGCGGCGACGACTTCGATCAGACGCTCATCAACCACGTCGCGGATCAATTCCAGAAGGAGCAGGGGATCGACCTCCGCAAGGACACGATGGCCCTCCAGCGGCTTCAGGAGGCGTGCGAGAAGGCGAAGAAGGAGCTGTCGTCGGCGCAGAGCACCGACATCAATCTCCCCTTCATCACGGCCGACGCGAGCGGCCCGAAGCACCTGCAGATGACGATCACGCGGGCCCAGTTCGAGCAGATGTGCGACCCGCTCATCGAGCGGTGCCGCGGGCCGGTGCTGCAGGCACTCAAGGATGCCAAGCTGGACGCGAAGGACATCGACGAGGTGGTGCTCGTCGGCGGTTCGACGCGAATCCCGAAGGTGCATGAACTGGTCAAGAAGATTTTCGGGAAGGAGCCCCACAAGGGCGTCAATCCCGACGAGGTCGTGGCGCTCGGCGCGGCGATCCAGGGTGGCGTGCTCGGAGGCGACGTGCAGGATGTGCTGCTCCTCGACGTGACGCCCCTCTCGCTGGGCATCGAGACCGAAGGAGGCATCTTCACGAAGCTCGTCGAGCGGAACACAACCGTGCCGACCGAGAAGAAGCAGGTCTTCAGCACGGCGGCCGACAACCAGACGGCCGTCACGGTGAGCGTCTACCAGGGCGAACGGCCGATGGCCCGCGACAACCGGCTGCTCGGTCAATTCAATCTGGAAGGCATTCCGCCGTCCCCGCGCGGCACGCCGCAGATCGAGGTGAAGTTCGACATCGACGCCAACGGCATCCTGAGCGTGAGCGCGAAGGATCTCGGCAGCAACAAGGAGCAGACGGTCCGCATCGAGCAGTCGAGCGGTCTGACGGAGACCGAGATCGAGCGGATGCGGAAGGATGCCGAGGAGCATGCCGAGGAGGACAAGAAGAAGGCCAGAGTCGCCGAGGCCCGCAACAAGGTCGAGTCGCTCTGCTTCCAGACCGAGAAGCTGATCAAGGAGAACGACGAGAAGCTCTCGGCCTCCGACAAGGCGCCGATCGAGGCGGCGATCGCCAAGGCCCGCGAGGCGGCCAAGGGAGACGACGTCGATGCGATCACGACGGCCCACAACTCGCTCGAGCAGGCGTCGCACGCGCTGTCGAAGGTGCTCTATGAGCAGTCGGCTTCGGCCCAGCGTGCCGGGGCGGCGCCCGAGGCGGCCGCCGGTGGGAAGGGGCCCGATGACACGATCGACGCGGAATTCGAAGTGAAACAGTAGCGCGACACCGGCCATCCATGGCCCGGTGTCGCTTGGTCAGCCGGAGGGGAACGCCAAGGGTTCCCCTCGGCTGACGGCGTCGCATCGTGCGACGCGTTGGACGATCAGGTCAAAAACGGGAGGTGAGGGGTTCGGCGAACGCTCGACGAGCATGGGGCCGCCGCGGCCCCCCGCGAGGAGACTTTTGCCGCCCCCGAGCCGGCACTGAGGGACATGTCATGCCGTTTCGATTCGACACGTTCACGATCAAGGCGCAGGAGGCGGTGCAGGGGGCCGTCGAACTGGCGGGCACTCGCGGCAATCCGCAGGTGACGCCGATTCATCTGCTCCAGGCGCTCATCCATGAGCGCGAGGGGATCGTCCGCCCGTTGATCGAGAAGATCGGTGTGGACAGAAGCCACCTCGAGCGGCTCGTCGAGGCGGAGCTTTCCCATCTGCCGAAGGTGAGCGGCGGAGCCCAGCCGCAGCCCGACCAGGAACTCATCAAGGTCTTCGAGACGGCCACGGCCGAATCGGCCACGATGAAGGATGAATTCGTCTCGACCGACCATCTGCTGCTGGCGCTGGTGAAGGTGCCGTCGAAGGCGAAGAACGTCCTCCAATTGGCGGCGATCGGCGAGAAAGAGCTGCTGGCAGGGCTTCAGGCGGTCCGCGGCTCGTCGCGGGTGACCGACCAGAATCCCGAGGCGAAGTTTCAGGCGCTTGAAAAATACGGCATCGATCTCACGAAGCGGGCGAGCCAGGGCAAGCTCGATCCGGTCATCGGCCGTGATGCCGAGATCCGACGCGTGATCCAGGTGCTCTCGAGGAGGACGAAGAACAACCCCGTGCTCATCGGCGAACCGGGCGTTGGGAAGACGGCCATCGCCGAAGGGCTGGCGCTTCGGATCGTCCAGGCCGACGTGCCGGAGACGCTCAAGAACCGCAGCGTCGTCGCCCTCGATCTGGGCGCCCTGATCGCCGGCACGAAGTATCGCGGGGAGTTCGAGGATCGGCTCAAGGCGATCCTCCGCGAGGTCGAGTCGGCCGCTGGGAACGTGATCCTCTTCATCGACGAGCTGCACACCGTGATCGGTGCCGGGGCAGCCGAGGGGGGCTCCGACGCGGCGAATCTCTTGAAGCCCGCGCTCGCCCGCGGCGAGCTGCGGTGCATCGGCGCCACCACGCTCGACGAATACCGCAAGCACATCGAGAAGGATGCGGCACTCGAGCGGCGGTGTCAGCCGGTCTTCGTCGGGGAGCCGAGCGTGGAAGACACGATCGCCATCCTGCGTGGACTGAAGCCCCGCTACGAGGCCCATCACAAGGGGGTGAAGATCAAGGACTCGGCGCTCGTCGCCGCGGCCGAATTGTCACACCGCTACATCGCAGACCGGTTCCTTCCCGACAAGGCGATCGACCTCATGGACGAGGCGACGAGCCGGATCGCGATGGAATTGCAGAGCGTGCCGAGCGAGATCGACGAGGTGCAGCGACGGCTCGTACAGCTCGAATTGGCCGCCCGTCAGCTCGCCGAGGAGACGGAAGAACATGCCAAGGAAAGGCTCAAGGAGATCGAGCAGGAGTCTGCGCAGCTTCGCAAGAAACTCGCCGACCTCCGTCAGCAGTGGGAGGCGGAGAAGCTCGGCGTGGGCAGCGCCCAGGAACTGCGGAAGCAGCTCGACGAGGTGCAGCACGCCTTCGATCAGGCCGGCATCCAGATCAAGGAGCGGCAGGCCGCGGGGCAGCCCGTCGGCGAGGGGATGTATCAGCGGCTCTACGAGCTCGACGTGAAGCGGAAGCAGCTCCAGCAGCGGCTCGAGCATGAAGGGAGCGAGAAGGAGGGGAAGGACGCGGCGAAATCGGGCGGCAAGCGGCTGCTGCGTCGCGAGGTCGGCCCGGAGGAAATCGCCGAGGTGGTGAGCGCCTGGACCGGGATTCCCGTGACGCGGCTGGTCGAGACGGAGCGGGCCAAGCTCCTCGTGCTTGAAGACCGGCTCCACCAGCGGGTGATCGGCCAGGAGGAGGCCGTCGAGGCGGTGAGCGACGCCGTCCGCCGCAGCCGCTCGGGCCTGCAGGATCCGAACCGTCCCATCGGGTCGTTCATCTTCCTCGGGCCTACGGGCGTCGGGAAGACGGAGCTTTGCAAGGCGCTCGCCGAGGTGCTCTTCGACGATGAAAACGCGATGGTCCGCATCGACATGAGCGAATACATGGAGAAGCACACCGTCGCTCGGCTGATCGGTGCGCCTCCGGGGTATGTCGGCTACGAGGAGGGCGGCCGGCTCACCGAGGCGGTCAGAAGGCGGCCGTATTCCGTCGTCTTGCTGGACGAGATCGAGAAGGCCCACCGCGACGTCTTCAACGTGCTGCTGCAAGTGCTCGACGACGGCCGTCTCACCGACAGCCTCGGCCACACGGTCGACTTCACCAACACGATCGTCGTGATGACGAGCAACATCGGCAGCCAGGTGATCCAGGAGATCACGAAGGAAGGGGGGAGCGAAGAGGAGGTCCGCACCGCCGTGAAGGACGCGCTCCAGGCCCGGTTCCTTCCAGAGTTTCTCAACCGCATCGACGAGACGATCGTCTTCCATCCGCTCGACGAGCGGCATATCCGGAAGATCGTGCAGCTACAGGTCGCCAAGCTGATCGGTCAGGCTGCCAAGGCGGGGATCACGCTGGAATGCACCGATCTCGCAATCGACGAGATCGCGCGGCTCGGCTACGACCCGGTCTACGGCGCTCGGCCGCTCAAGCGGGTGATCCAGCAGCAGTTGCAGAACGAACTCGCAAAGGAACTGCTCGGCGGGCACTTCCCGGAGGGGAGCACCGTCCGCATCGACTTTGTGCAGGACGGTTTCACGTTCGCGAGGATCTGAGCGGCCCTTGCCCGGCGTTTCAGCCGCGCTTGCGGTCTTCGAGGCCAAGACGGGCGATCAGGTGCTCGCAGCCGGTGGTCATCTTGCGGAGCTTCTCGGCCATGGTGAGCTTCTCGCTCGTGGTCGCCTTCTTGAGCTTCGCGTTGATCTTCACGAGCTGCTTTCGGCGGTGCCGTCGCCGCTTGACTTCCTTCATCCTGTTGCTGATGCCGCCCATTCGTGCCTGATTCCTGTCTGGTGGAAAACGGTCCTGTTCGGGACCCGCGAACTTTAAAAAAAGGCCGTAGACGAGTCAAAGGCAGTGCGCCGGGCTCGCACGTCGTCGCGGCATTGGAGGGCTCGGGACCGGGAGCATAGACTGCCGAATCGACGGCTTCGTCCGGATGGGTGGCAGAGCGGTTGAATGCACCGGTCTTGAAAACCGGCAGCGGCGAAAGTCGCTCGTGGGTTCGAATCCCACCCCATCCGCTGTTTGATAAAGTCAGTGTCATACGTACCTCTCGCCCGTCTTCGGCCGGTTCCGCGCGGCCTCGGCGCAGGAAAAAGCAGTGGAAACCGCGTGATAAACCGGCGTTTCGCAGCCACGCAGCGGTGTGCGAAATTGCTGGAATCAGTCAGAAGGTATTTCTGTTGGGTTGGTAGGGAAATAAAAGCCGGCGGCGCAGGTGGATGCCTGGTGCATCGGGGCCTGCGCCGCCGGTGTGGCGTCATGCGTATCGCTTCAGTCCGGTCGGGCTATGAGCCAAGGAGCCGGACATCCTGCATGAGGCTTTCGAGCATGCGTCCTGCGTGAGAGATCAGCATGGCCCGAACCAGGGCAGGGCACTGGGCGTAGGGAGTGAACCGAGGGGTGAGATCCACGGGCTCGCCGTAGGGACGGCTCGCGTGCTCGTGGTATTCGGTCGAGCCCCAGGTGAGGGCACCGACTCCGCCGGGAAGGATGATGGCGGCCTGGAAAATAAGAAACTCGTCGACGTGGGCGCTGGAGACGCCAGCGGGGCGGGAATAGATGACGGGGCCTTCGATCTGAAAATCGGTGACGCCGATTGCCGCCAGTTCGGCCAGGTGCTGATTGATCCCGGGGATGGAGGCTTCGGCGGCCTGGAGTCCGTTACGAAGCGTCGTGCCGAGCTGAGCCAACAGGGCTGTGCGCTCGTGGAGAAGGTCGTGCATGAGTCATTCCTTGGGAGAGATGCCGCGGCCGATACGTAGGGGGCCGCTCAAGGAATATGCCGGGATTTCGGCGGATATTTAGGCGTTCCTGATGCGTGACGGTTGGATCATCCCGGGGCGGCCGGGCCAGGCGACTCCTGCGCGGCCCGAAATCACGGTTCCGCTCGAATACGAACGCCGGGCTGCGGCACGGCATCCTCGAGGGCCTCGAGGAAACGCCGCATAGGCCTCGGCAGCAAGGGCGAGGCCGCCCGGGTCAAAGATTCGGGCGGCCCGCCGCCATGATCGTCGGCCATAGACGATCCCGTACCGTGCGAATCACCACGGCAAAGTCAGTCGGCTCGTTCGCCAACTGTTTGAGCGTGAGGAATTCACGCCACCGGCGATTAGCCGTTGGATCGCTGCCGAACTCGTCGGACAGGCCCGGCGGGACGGTTCGGGGCAGCGGCGTTCCGCGGCGAGCGAATGTCTCTCCGATCGCGCGGGTGAGCGTGCCGTCGTCGTATCGGAACCTGCGAAAGATCACCAGGAGGTCGTAGAAATCCTTCATCCGACTGTTGACCATGCCGAGTTTGACGGCAGCCTCGAGCTTCTCGGCAATCACCGTCTCCACGGGGTACATCCGCAGCTTCGGGACCGCCATACCGACGAGCACTGGATACTCGCGGTCTTCGGCCGCCGGCGTGATCGCGTCGCCGAAACCGACGTCTACCTGTAGCGGAATGACGGCCTTATCCAAGCTGGCGGTGAACGTGGCCCGGATGCCCCCGTAGTCATCGTTCTCGCGGATCTCTTCGGTTCGTATCGAGGCTGCGTCGAACGTGATCCCATCGTCCGCGGCGGCGGTGTTGATGATCTGGCGGATCATGGCGGCGACCGACTCAGGCGTGGGCTCTCCGAACCCCAGCAGATCGACGTCTTTCGTGGGACGATGCAGGCTGCCGGACCACACCCGAAAGAGCATGGCGCCTTTGAGCACGAACCGGTCGGCAAGCGACGATCGGGATAGGCGGTAGAGGAATCGCTCGATGGCAAACTGGGTGAAGAGGGCTTGGGCATCCTCGCCGATCTGGTCGCGGAGGTTGAGGAGCCGCTGCAGGACAGAGGCCCCGACGTTGCTCACGGGCTTCTTCGTCATGTGAGCGCCTCGAGATAGGGCCGCATGACGCTGGCAACTCGATCGACCTTTGCCATCTCGAAAATGTCGGACGGCGTCGCTTTCCGCTTGCGGAGGCAGTCTCGCAGCGCCTCGACGGCGACGTCGGTGCCGACCGTATCCCGGTAGCGGAAACAGTCGGCGACTGTTTTCGCCGGGTTCGTCATCTGCACGATCACGCCTTCGATCTTGTGCTTCTCCACGCCGGCGGTGAGCGCGGGGCCAGACGCCCGGAGAACGCGTATGGTGGGGCTCGTGATGGTTGGGCGATGGGCTGACTTTTGGATCATGATCCAGACGGCATGCGGCACCTGTGTCGTCAGGCCGTGATACTCGAGGGCCGACACGAGACAGATGATCGCCTTCGGTGATCTCGCGGCGACGGCGGCGACGTCGGTGTGGCGGGTGGTGGCGTGATCGGGCGTTGCGTAGACGCCGCGAGCCCGGCGGACGACTTGGCCGCGATCGACAGCACGCTGAAGGGCAACGCGGGGAACGCCGAGCGCTTCGAGGTCCCGTGTCCGCACGACCCCATGCCGCTGCACGTGCCGCAGGAGTCGGTCGATGTGGCTGGTGGCGGGCATGACGGACGTTTGGTGGGTGTTACGAATCCTATGCCTAAATACTTTCCGGCAGAGGTTTCGTAACATCCTAGTTGCGGCCGGCTGCGGTTGTCCACACTCTGGATCTAGCGGCACTCAGGAAACCGCAGAAACGTCGTGGTTCTTCTCAAATGCCTCCACGACGTCTTTGAGTCGAGCGAATTCTTGGGCGTCGACTCCGCCTACCTCGAGAAGAAATTCGCCGGCTGACCTGCCCCCACTGATGAAACCAGTTTCTATCACCAGGGTAGGCCTGCTGACGCTGCCCCCAACTTGGTACCAGCCGAGTTGTTAGCCATGCAGGGCCGGTAGATGGGCACTCCCATCTACCGGCCGCGGGCACTTATACGGGTCCCACTTGAGACTCGCGCGCCACCGCCCCGCGTTCCCATATTGCGCCATCAGCCTGCCGGTGCGATGATTCGGCCCCCAGACAAGGAGGCCACATGGATATCGTCGAACGGAAGGGTGGCGATCGGCGCAGGCTCGCTCGCCTGATTGCCAAGGAATCGGATGCGATGCAGCGCGATCGGTTGCGTAGCGTGTTGCTGGTGTTGCAGTTGCGGCAGGCGCTGGAAGTTGCTGACGTCGTAGGCCGCAGTCGTAGATTCGTGCAGCGTTGGGCGTACGCCTATCGTGATGGCGGTATCGAGGCGGTGCGTGGTCGCACGGCACCCGGTCGCCAGCGCCGACTGTCACCCGAGCAAGAGACTCGTTTCGTTCAGCGAGTGAAGGCTGGTGCCACGCCTCGAGATGGCGTGGCATCGCTCCGAGGGCCGCAGATTCGGGGGATTTTGGATCGTGAGTTCGGCAAGACCTTTTCTCTTAACGGGATCTACAAGTTGCTGAATCGTCATGGCTTCGTCTGCCTCAAACCCCAGCCCAGACATCCTCGGCAAGATTCGGCTGCGGCCAAGGCTTTCAAGCGTCGCGCCCCCTTTTCGTGAACAAAGTGCGGGCCTCCCGGCCGCGCACCAGAGTGCGCATCTGGTTTCAGGACGAAGCACGGTTCGGGCAGCAGGGAACGTTGACATCGGTATGGGCTGCCAAGGGATCACGCCCCACGGTCGTGCGACAAAACGGGCGGAAGTCCGCTCAATCTGCGCGACGCGATGGGTCACGCGCAAGGATCTGGGAGAACAGCGGGTTCTCGGTGGACGCCAGCGTCCGGATCACGCTCATCGACCGCGACGTGCCGAGCTATTTTCAGAGTCTCGAGCACCTGCTGCGATACTGTGCCCGGCCGCCCTTCGCGCTGGAGCGGCTCTCCGTGATGCGCGGCGAAGACGGCCGCATCGCCTGCGTCCGCTACGTG
>JBJTDB010000306.1:0-3216 GCA_046092145.1 Planctomycetia bacterium
CCCGGGAGGCGGCCTCGCTCGATCTGGCCACGGCCACGGCTGACGACGTGATCGACTCGCTGCGGAAGATCGGCTCGCTCGACCGGCTTCGCCGAGACCTCGAAAAGCCGCACACCTACAAGGGCACGCTCTTGGCCCGGGCGTCGGAACTGCCATCACCGCTGCCGGCCAACCATTTTCTGAGGATGTTTGGCCAGTCCGACCGCGAGCTGATCGCGGCCTCCTCCACGCAGGGCTCGGTGCCGCAGGTGCTCTTCATGTTCAACGGCCAGATCTCCCACATGCTGCTGGAAAAAAACTCCACGATCTACAATACGATCGTCCGCACGAAGACGGTGCCCGAGGGCGTGGAGGCGGTGTTTCTCACGATCCTCGCCCGTGAGCCCTCGCCCGAGGAGATGGCCGCCGCGATCAAGGAAGTGAAGGCCGACGGCCCCGCCGGCTACGGCAACGTCGTCTGGTCGCTCATCAACACCCGCGAGTTTTTATTCATCCAGTGACGTGAGCATGCGAGACTCTCTGACCAACCTGGACGGCCTAAGCCGGCGGCAATGGCTCGCCGGGGCGGCCCGGTCGGCCCTGGGCGTGGGGATGCTCTCCACGCTTGGCAGCCCCGTGGCTGCGGCAGCGCCCCCGGGAAAAGCCAAGCGGCTCATCTTTCTTTTCATGGCCGGCGGCATGAGCCACCTCGACACGTTCGACGTGAAGCCGGGAAGCGAGAGCCAGGGAAACACGGGCTCGATCGCCACGAGCCTGCCCGGAATCCGGCTGAGCGAATATCTCCCCACGCTCGCCGGCCAGCTCGACAGGATCGCGATCATCCGCTCGATGACCACGCAGACGGCCGACCATGAGCAGGGCGAATACCTGATGCGGACAAGCTACGAGCCGATCGCCACCGAGCGGCATCCCTCGATCGGGCCCTGGATCCAGCGGCTCCTCGGCCGCTCGCATCCAACGCTCCCCGACACCGTGCTCGTGGCGCCTCCGCCCCGCCACCCGTCGGCCGGCTTCCTCGATCCCTCCTACAGCCCGCTGCCGATCGGCGATCCCTCCAAGGGACTGGAAAACACCGAGCCCCCCGCCTACCTCACCGACCAATCGTTTGCCAAACGTCTGGAGCTCATCGATACCTTCGATCGGCGATTTCGCAAGAAATATCCGCTGGAGTCAGTGCGGAGCTACACCGACTTCTACGATCAGGCCGCGCAGCTTCTCACCAGCGGCGATCTCGAAGCCTTCGACCTGCACAAAGAAAACGAGACCGACCGCGACCGCTACGGCCGCACTCCCTTCGGCCAAGGCTGCATGCTCGCCCGGCGGCTGATCGAGCACGAAGTGCGATGCGTGGACGTGACGCTCGCCGGCTGGGACATGCACAACGGCCTCTGGGATGGCACCGCGATGCCGCAGCGTGCCGGCACGATCGACCAGGCCGTGGGCACGCTGCTCGACGACCTGGCCGCCCGCGGCCTGCTCGACGAGACGCTCGTCGTGCTCACCACGGAGTTTGGGAGGTCGCCAGAGGTCAACGCGACGGCCGGCCGCGATCATCACCCCGCCGTGTTTTCAGCGATGCTCGCGGGCGCCGGGATCACGGGAGGCCATGTCTACGGGCGGTCGGATGGGCGAGGCCATCTGGTCGAGGAGGATGGCGTCAAGCCGGCTGATCTCAACGCGACGATCGCCGAGGCGATGGGGCTCCCCCGCGACGAGGCGGTGATGTCGCCCACGCTCCGCCCCTTCACCGTAGCCAACCACGGCACCCCGATCGCTGCCGTGCTGTCGTAACCACGATTCGGCGTGGCGTCGCTTTTTAGGTGATTTTGGAGGAGTCTGGCCAATCTAGTCTCACAGACAAGATTGGCCAGCACGCTGGGCCAGACTGCGTCGCCGGATGCGACGCCCCCTTCCGGCCGGATGGCCGGCAAGGAAATGCGGGCCATGGATGATGCATTTTCGCAAAGACTGCGTCGCCGGATGCGACGCCCCCTTCCGGCCGGATGGCCGGCAAGGAAATGCGGGCCATGGATGGCCGCATTTCCGTGTAGGTCGTACCACACCCCCGCGCGAACGAGGAACGTGTCGCTGGGCCGATAGTCGGCGGTGTCGGTGATGTAATACTCGACGAGCCGGCCGGTCACCCAGCCGGTCTCGAGCCGCCAGTTGATCCCCAAATCGGCCGGCCGCCGCTCCCAGCCGAAGAGCAGCCGGTAGTCGTGATAGACGACGACGTCGTTGGCACCACTGTCGCGACGCACTGCCCACTGGTTGCCGCCAAACTCGCCGGCCAGATAGAGCCACTGCGACGCGCGGCTGCTTTCCGCCACCCGCCACGCCATCCGCGGCCGCGGAAAGATGAGCTCAAACCGCTTGTCGTCGGCGGGCGTCCAGAGCAGGCCGCCGGCGGGAAGAATGTTGACGTCGTAGCGGTCGAGATAAATCACGCCGGCGACGACGCGGAGATCCTTGCTGGCCTCCCAGGCCCCGAAGCCATGGCCGGTGATGCGGAGGGCCTGCGAGGTATCGTTCACGAAATCGCTGTACCATCCCGGTGCCACGGCGAGGTCTACGCCAAACGTCTTGCCGATCTTGGAAAGCCAGCGGGCCTGCACCCAGCCATCGGAGAGCTGCGACGGGAGGCCGGGATCCATCGGACCGGCCACCTCATCGACGAACGTCGTGCCGAAGCCGGGCGTGATCAGGAGCGGCGATTCGACGGTCGGAGCCGGCATGCCGATCGTGAGGCTCGTGTCGATGGTCGAGAGGCCAAGACCGTTGGAGCCAAGCCGAGGCAGTTCCGTGGCCGTGACGATCACCTGCTGCAGGGCTCCCGGCTTCGCCCCCGGCGGGAGCTTTCGGCCTGCCGGCGGCTCGAACTCCTGCCGCGGCTGGCCCGGCGGCGCGACATCGTCGGGCAAGAGCGGCTCGGTGAGATCCTGCGGGTCTCCGAGCGCCGCCAGCCGAATCCGACGGAACAGGTTTTCTTCGACCGGCGGCAGGGGCGCCGGAGTCTTGTCTTCGCCGCGGACGGTGCCGCACAGAAGCGCCACCAGGATCAGCGACGTTCGAACCATGAATGGCCCTGCGGGCGGATGGCTAGTAGGCAAGGCCCAATCGCAGCATGAGCGTGTCGTTGAGGTTCACGTTGCGGGCACCATCGACGACATACACGTTTCGGGCGAAGACGTAGCCCACCTCGAAGCTGCCGGCCAG
>JBJTDB010000307.1:0-4955 GCA_046092145.1 Planctomycetia bacterium
CGCCGCGGGCAGCAAGAAAGCCCCTTCCGATCGGAAGGGCGGATCGACCAGATCGAGACGCACGTCGCGGGGCGGCGTGCGACCCTCACCGGCCGATCGTCAAACACCTCGCCAACCATCCGAGACCGGACGGTTATACAAAGCAAGTCGGGGCGACAGGACTTGAACCTGCGACCTCTTGACCCCCAGTCAAGCGCGCTAGCCAGACTGCGCCACGCCCCGAAACAGCCGATCGGCAGCGATGCATCCTGCACCACCACCGCCCGACCCCGACACTATCGCAGAAGGCCCGCCGATGATCAACACGAGACTCGAGGCGCCCCGGCCAGACGTTATTTGTTGGCCGGTGAACGGGATATCGTCGCCGCCCCGCCCGCCTGGCACGCACTCCACGCCGAGAGGCAGT
Organism: Planctomycetia bacterium; assembly: GCA_046092145.1. Taxonomy (GTDB): domain Bacteria; phylum Planctomycetota; class Planctomycetia; order Pirellulales; family UBA1268; genus CACORA01. Next base: position 407 of record JBJTDB010000307.1, read on the forward strand.
TCCACAGCACCGCCCCGACGACTCCGGCCACGTAGCCAGCTGCCGCGGCCACGGCCAAGAGCGCCAACGCCCCGCCCGCGGTAAACGCCCCCACCGCCACATCGGGCCTCATGAAATGCATCCGCAGCACGAAATCGGCGACCTGCTGGCCAACGCCCGTCGCCACGAGCACCACCCACAGCCCATGCCACGCCAGCATCATCACTGCCAGCACGATCCCCAGTCGATTCGGATTGACGCGTTGCACGATGCACCTCCACAGGGTTGTACGAGCCCGACACGGTGAAGGCATCCAAGCCGACCATCGACGCCGCATCACTCGATTCCCTGCGGCATCCCAACCCTACGCCGTCCGACGCCCCAAAAGCCAGCCGATCCCCAGCCCCCCTCGCCAAGCATCGCCAGGCCAGACACACTTGGGGCCGAAAGGATGCCGGAACGCCATGACACAGCCCTTTTCCGAGCGGCTCGCCGCCGCCATCAGGTCCCGAAAAACCCCCGCGTGCATCGGTCTCGATCCGCGGCTGGCCTCGCTACCGCCGGCACTGGCTCCCGCCTCCGGGGGTGCGCCGCAAGCCGTCGCGACGGTGTTCGCACGATTCTGCCGCGACCTGATCGACGTCGTCGCGCCGCTCGTCCCGATCGTCAAACCGCAACTGGCCTGCTTCGAGGCCCTCGGCCCCCACGGCATGACGGCCCTCGCCGATACGATCGCCTACGCTCGCTCCAAGAACGTGCTCGTCCTCGCCGACGGCAAGCGCGGTGACATCGGCTCGACGGCCGAGGCCTATGCCGATGGCTGGCTCTCAGGCCCATGGGCCGCCGACGCGCTCACCGTGAATCCCTACCTCGGCCTCGACTCGGTCGAGCCGTTCGTGACCGTGGCGGCGGCACGTCAGGCCGGCATCTTCATCCTCGTGAAGACCTCGAACCCCGGCAGCAAGGACTTTCAGGATCTCACCGCCGATGGCCGCACGATCTACGAACATGTGGCGTCGGGAGTCGAGCAGCTGGCCGCCCGCACATCCGGCGGCTCGACCTACGGCGCCGTCGGCGCGGTCGTGGGGGCCACCTGGCCGCGGCAGCTCGACGCGATGCGCGAGGCGATGCCGCACGCCTGGATTCTCGTGCCAGGATTCGGAAAACAAGGCGGTCGGGCATCCGACGTCCGCGGAGCGTTTCACCCCGACGGGCTCGGGGCGCTGGTCGTCAGCGCCCGCGACGTGATCTTCGCCCACACACGCCCCGAGATGAACGCCGGGCTCACCGACGCCCAGTGGCAGACCGCCGTCGAACGGGCCTGTCGCGACATGATCGATCGGCTCGCCGCCGACACGCCGGCCAGCCGGCTCCTCTCACCCTGATCACCCGACGCCAGGCTTGGATGGCCGGGTTAGCACAGGGGGACGGAGGCCCACATGACCTGGAGCCTCATGCCTCGCGTGAAGCCAGCAGCCGCGAGATCAACGGCAGCAGCTGCTTTTTCCGGCTCACCACGTCGGCCAGCTGGTAGAGCGCCCGATCGAGCCGCGGGTAGTTGATGTCTTCGAAAGCCTCGGACTCCTTCGAGAGCAACAAGAGCGAACCATTGCTCACCACGTCGGTCACGAGCAGGGCCGAAAACTCGAGCCGGTGTGACTCGGCGAACGTCTCGAGCGCTCCCCGCAATTCGTCCTTGCGTTCCCAGAACAGGTCGAACCCGGTCTCCTCGATCTGCGAGATCGAGAATCGCACGCCATGTTCCGTAAATTCCTTGCAGTCCTCGCAGATCACCTCGGCGGGCGTTCGCGACCGCAGCGCCGAGCCGGTCTGGAAAAAATCGCGGGCATACGTCTCGAGATCCTCGCCGCAGAGCGGCTCGAGCCACCGAAGCGCCTCGCGATCAACGTCGGTCGTCGTGGGCGACCGGAGCCGGAGCGTATCGGCGATGATGCCCGACGCCATGCACAGGGCGATCGCCGGCTCGGGCGTGATGCCCGACGCCCGAAACTGCCTGGCGACGAGCGTGCATGTAGAGCCGACGGGCTCGTTCACGAACCGGATCGGCTGCGTCGATTTGAGCCCGCCTCCGAGCCGGTGATGGTCGAGCACCTCGACGATCTCGGCTTCGTCCGCGCCGTTGACCGCCTGGGCCAGTTCATTGTGATCGACCAGCACCAGGTGCGGCCGCGGCGGGCTGATGAGGTCGGTCTTGAACGCCATGCCGACGAGCCGGCCGTCGTCGCCGACCACCGGAAAGACCGGCTGAGGCGACCGCTCCACGAGGTCGCGGGCCTCCGTCACCGACAGCTTGCCCGGCACCGTGATCACGCCGCGATCCACGACCGGATCGATGAACTGCGCCGACTTGATCCGGAGCGTCGTGTTGACCGTGTCGAAGGGGCTCGAAATCACCGACACACCCTTCGCCTTCGCGATCTCCACCACCTCCGACGCAAGTGGAAATCCCCCCGTGATCACGACCGCCCGCACGCCCGCGTCGATCGCCGGCAGCTGGATCGACGGCCGGTCGCCACAGACCACCACGAGCCGCTCGCGAGGGTAGCGCCGCATGCGCTCCATGAACCCCTCGGCGCTCATCGCCCCCACCATCACCAACAGTTCATCCGCACGGGCGGGATCGATCGCGTTGCGAAAGGTGCCGCCGAGCACGTCGCAGATCTTCTGCAGGCTCGTGGTGACGGCGCGGGCCTTGGTCGTGTCGGCGGCGTCGGTGAAGAAAAGCTCCATCATCGTGAGAATCGAGAGCACGCCCACGACCCGGCGGTCGGCATCGATCACCGGAATCGCCCGGAGGTCGTTTCTCCTCATCCGCTCGTAGGCCTCGTGGAAGGCGTCGCCGAACGACGCCGTCACGATCTCGCGCCGGCAGACATCCTCCACCTGTGGTCGCACATCCATCACGAGCCGCGGCGCGGCGATGCCGGCACGCTGCAGCACGAAGTCCGTGCGCTGGGTCGCCGGGCCACAGCAGGCCGCGACGGCATCGGGGCGAGTGGTCCGGCGGAGCAGGTCGGCGTAGGCGATCGCCGAACAGATGGCGTCGGTGTCGGGATTGCGGTGCCCGAAGACGAGCGTGCTCATCGATCGATCACGCTTCCCCGGGGGCCTGCAGCCAGCAGGCGAGCGAGGGATCCCATTCGAGAATCTCGCCGGCCTTGAAATAGATGCCGATCTCACGGGCGGCCGACTCGGGTGAGTCGGAGGCATGCACGAGATTCATCTGACGGCTGGCGCTGTAGTCGCCGCGGATCGTGCCGGCCGCCGCCTTGAGCCCGCTGGTGGCCCCGAGCATCTCGCGGACGACGCGGATCACGTCTGGACCGGCGAAGACCGTGGCCACCACCGGCGATGCCGTGATGAACTCTTCGAGCCCGGGGTAGAACGGCTTGCTCACGTGCTCGGCGTAGTGCTGCTTGGCCATGTCGGGCGTGATCCGCAGCATCTTCATCGCCAGGAGCCGCAGCCCCTTCTGCTCGAAGCGTGTGAGAATCGTGCCGAGCAGCCCCCGCTCGATGCAATCGGGCTTGAACATGACGAACGTGCGTTCCATGAAAAACTCCTGCTTGTTGGGACGGGAGTCTATGTAGCGGCCGCGGGAGCCCACAACCAGCCCGCCTTGATGCGGCCTCGCGACCGGCCTATCTTCCCGCCACGAGGCTTCCGATGCGCGGACTCCTGATCGCCGCCTGCGCCATGCTCACCTCCGGCCCGCGCTTGGCCACCGCGGGCGAGCCATCTCCCGCGGCCGTGGCCGAATTCACGCGGCAGGTGCAGCCGCTCGTGCTCAACCGATGCGGCGCGGGGACCTGCCACGGCGGCGCCGGCTCCGGCGGTTTCAGGCTCGTGCATCACGACTTCACCGGAAGGATCACCCGCGAGATCACGCTCGCCAACATCGAGGCGATCCTCGACGCCTGCGGCCCGGATCGATCCTCTGCCGCGCTCATCGCGACGATCAGCCGTCGCCACCCACGATCGGCCACGACCCCGCATCAGCAGGCCCAGCCGCTGAAACCTTCCGAGCGGGCCATGCTCGAACGATGGCTCGATGCATCGCTGGCATCCGCGACGTTCGGCACTTCTGCATCGTCTTCGCAACGTCCACCAAGCCGGTTTCAAAAACTGCTCGACGACGCCGCCAATCCGCCCCCCTTGCCTCCTCCCCAAGAGCCCAAGGGAATCCTGCTCAAACAGTGAGCCTCCGCAGAGCCAATAAAAGTCTCCGCGAGGGGTTGCCCGTGCCCTCGAGCCGGCGTAGGTGGCCAGCGCAGCCCGGAGGGCGAGAGCGCAGCCAACTCCGAGAGAGCGGAGGGCAGGGATGCCCGCAGCGAACGTCCGGAGAGAGGGCGTGGGCAGACCCGAGCCACACCAGATACCGATCGACCCGTCACGCATCTGCCGTGCCGAACACGATGGCCTGAAAGGCCGACGCGATCGTCCGGCGATGGCACATGAGCAGCCCCGAGCCCTTGCTCACAGTGTCAACTCTTGGATGCTCCCGATCGTATCTCGGATGCGTTCTCGAGACGGCAGTTAGGCCTTGTAC
>JBJTDB010000308.1:0-6182 GCA_046092145.1 Planctomycetia bacterium
ACCCCGGCCTCGACGAGCCCGCGGATGGCAGACTCCTCCCGGCAGGCCGGCCCGATCGTGGCGACGATTTTCGTGCGCACGACCATCGGCACGCCGGTCCGGGATGGCGAATGGTCGGAGCCTGCCGCGAATGCTCCTGGAGGACGGGTCGAGATGCTGCGGGACATCGGAAGCCAGGCGGGGGAGGTCAGGCTGTCGGGGGAGGCGGAGGGTGCGATGGCGAACCGGTTGCCAGTGTATCCTCCTTTTCAGAAACCTGTCCTGAATCTTCAGCGAGGTGATCGATGGCCGAGTCGCCCTGGACCCAGCGCCGCGTGGTCGTCGCCGGCGGCACCGCCGGATTCGGCCTTGTGCTCGCGCGGCACCTGACTCGTGCCGGCGCCCGGGTGTTGATCGTGGGCCGATCGGCCGACGGCGTGCGCCGGGCCCTCGAGACCTGGGATCAGGCAGGCGAGGCGACGGCAGCCATCCATGGAATCACCGCCGACCTGGGCCGGCCCGGGGAAGGAAACCGTGCGGCCGACGTGGCCCGCCGGACGCTCGGCGGCATCGATGATCTCTTCTTCTGCGTCGGGCGATCGGGGCGTGCATCGATCCTTGGTATGTCCGCCGCTTCACTGCAGGAGTATCTCGACGCCAACCTGCTCTCGGCTGTTGAGATCACCCAGGCGGTAGCGGACGACGTCGTGGCCGCCCACGGCCACCTCGTCTACATCGGGAGCCTTGCCGGCAAGATCGTGATGCCCTTCATGGGCCCTTACAGCGTGGCCAAGTCGGCGCTGGCGGCCTATGTCGATGCCGTTCGGCTCGAAGTGGCCGCCCGCGGCGGGCACGTGCTCTTGGTGTCGCCCGGCCCCATCCGCCGCGCCCCCGACGACCCTGCCGTCGATCGCGCGGCGGCCCGCTATGCCGCCGAGGCCGCGGCCGCGGGGCTGCCTCCCGAGGCAGCTGTGCCGGGCGGAACGACGAGCCTGCGCCAGCTCGATCCCGACCTGCTCGCCGACACGATCCTCGCCGCATGCCGACGCCGAACATGCGAGCTGGTCGTGCCGAGGAAGGTGGGACTGCTCGCGGGCTTGATCGAGTGGTTCCCAAACGCGGGCCGCCGACTGCTCCACCGCGTCACGACGCGACCGTGACCAACCGTGGCCCCCCCGGCGAAGGCACCCCTCCCATGCCGGGATGATTGCCCTTCTCAGGCCACCCGATATGCTCCCTGCCTCGGCGGAGAGCACCCCACGGTCGGGGTCCCCCCGATCCATGGAGAAAGCGGACCATGAATGGATTGGCTTCGGTCGGAGGCGGCACGAAAAGGGCGTTCAGCCTCGTTGAAGTGCTCGTCGTCATCGGGATCATCGCCGCGATCGTCACGCTGCTCCTGCCCGCCGTCCAGTCGGCTCGCGAAGCCGCCCGCCGGATGTCGTGCCAGAACAACCTGCGGCAGATCGGAATCGGGTTTCACAACTACAACGTTTCCATCGGCTATTTTCCCACGAATGTGTCGGCGGGCTCGAGCGGACCACGACATTACTGGGGGGCCCAGATTCTTCCCTACATGGAGAAGAATCCCCTGGCGGGAATCTACGACTACACGGTCGCCTGCAACGACATCAAGAATCGTGACGCCGTCCAGTTCGCCCTGGAATTCATGAGCTGTCCCTCGATGCCCGGAGGGCCGCTCCCCGACCCGAAATTCAAGTCGAGCGGCTCACCGACCTGGGGCTCGATCGCCGCCGACTATGCGGGATCAACGGGCCCTTCACCGCGACAATGGAACGCCCCGTCGAACGTGTCCTATCCCCAGCCTGCCAACATCAATGGTTTTTTCGCCGGGACGATCAGACCCGGCCAGATGGGGCGAGGTGAGAAGGACATCCTCGACGGCACCTCGAAGAGCGTGGCCGTTTTCGAGAGCGCCGGCCGCCCGCAGGTCTGGTATTTCGGCCGCAAAGTTCCTGACTCAGGCCTGGCGACGAGCACGAAATACGTCGCCCTGTGCGGCTGGCCCAACACGAACCAGACCGACGCCCGGGGCTACCGTCTCGACGAGTCCCAGACGCTTCCCGCCAACCAATACATTGACCCCGGCCCTCGCATGATCAATGGATGCAATGAAAAGGGGGTGTATGCATTTCATCAGGGTGGTGCCGGGCTTCTCTTCGTCGATGGCTCATGCCGCTTCATCAACGAGAATGCATCGGCCGACATCGTGGCCGCGATGCTCACGATCGCAGGCGGGGAAGCGGCGGCTCCATGACGGGAGACCAGCCGGATGACGCCATGAACCGACGATGGTGCGGATTCCTGGCCGCCGTGCTCACCGCCACAGCAGCCTTCATGATCATCATGGCCGGCGAGGGCCGCCCAGCGGCTGCGGGAGGCTCCGCCAGATCCTCCTCCGAACGAACCACACGGGCGGCGACGCTCAGGCGGCTCTATCAGCGTTCGCCACGGGAATGGCCCGCGCCACACGTCGATCCGGGAGTGGAATGGCGTGAGATCGGCCGGCTGCCCCTCGCGCAGCACCCCACTTCCAATCCGCATAGCCTGGCCAAGGAGAAGCTCGGCCAGGCGCTCTTCTTCGATCCGCGGCTCTCGCGCAGCGGCCAGATGGCATGCACCTCCTGTCACGACCCGGACCTGGCCTGGACGGACGGTCGAACGGTCAGCTTCGGCCATGCGCGGACGCCGCTGGCCCGCAACTCGCCCACGATCATCAACGTTGCTTTCCAGTCCACGCTCTCGTGGGACGGCCAGGCTGCCTCGATCGAGGAGCAGACGGCACGCGTGCTGCTCACGCCGCAGGAGATGCACGTCGACTGCGACGACATCGTGGCCTCACTCGAACGATCGAAGGGGTATCGTGAGGCATTCGAGGCGGCCTTCGGCGACGACGCAATCTCGTTCGATCGCACCGTCGAGGCCCTGGCCTGCTTCCAGCGGACGATCGTCGGCGGCGACTCCCGCTTCGATCGTTTCGTGGGCGGGGACCAGACGGCGCTCACCGACGCGGAAGTGATCGGCCTCGACCTGTTCCGCCGCGAGGCTCGCTGCATGAACTGCCACCACGGCCCGCTCTTTTCCGACGGACGCTTCCACGATCTCGGCCTGAGTTATTACGGCCGCAGCCTCGAGGATCTCGGCCGCTTCAACGTCACCGCCGACCCCGCCGACGTCGGCCGATTTCGGACGCCAAGCCTCCGCGACGTGACCAGAACAGGCCCGCTCATGCACAATGGTCTGTTCGAACTGCCAGGCGTTCTGGCGATGTACAACGCCGGCATGGTCACGCTCAAGCGGCAGGACTACCAGCGGAACGATCCGCTCTTTCCGTCGAAATCGCCCCACCTCCGCCCGCTGGGCCTGAGCCGGCAGGATCTGTCCGACCTGAAGGCGTTCCTCGAGGCGCTCGAGGAGCCGCGGCATCGGGTCCGATCTCCCGCGACTGCCGTGCCCTGACGATCTCGGCGTTGGAGATTCCCCAAATGCGGCAGCCGGACGATGTCACGGTCACGAGCCGCTGACCATCGGGGCTCATGGCAACGGCGCTTGGAAACTCCCGGCTGCCCGGGAGGACGCACAACGCCTCTGCAAGATCGATGCTCCAGATATGCACGGTCCCGTCGGCCGCAGCGGTGACGATGCGGCGGCCGTCGGGTGTGAAGTAGACCCACTCCACGCGGCCGTTGTGTCCGCGAAACACGCGAATCGCTTCGCCTCGCGAGACATTCCAGAGCCTGACCTCGCCATCCAAGGCCCCCGTGACGAGCAGCCGGCCATCGGGGCTGAAGGCGATCGCCAAGACGGCATGACTGTGTCCGATGAACGACGCGAGCCGGGCTCCGGAGAGAAAGTCGCCGAGGTAGGCGAAACCGCTGGCCATTCCGACCGCGACCATGCGGCCGTCATGACTGGCGACCTGGCAGCTCACCTGCCCGATGGGCCGCAGGCTGGCTGTAACGCCGCCAGTTTCGACATCGACCAACCGCGATCCTCCGGAAAACACTCGCCTCCCTCCGAGGCCGAACACGGCCGATGGTTTTCCGAATGCGATGGTATCTCTGCGATCGGTCGAAAGGATCTCCCTTCCCGTCAGCGGATCCCACACGTGGGCCTTGCCAACACCGGACGTAGTCAGCACGTGCGACCCGTCGGCATCGAAGGCCACGGATCGCGCACCGCGATCGTGACGACCGAACGAGGCAAGCCGCGCACCGTCATCCGACCTCCAGATGCCGATGTCACCCGACTCCTGCGGTACGGCGGAGGCGACCGCAACAAGGCTCCCATCGGGGCTGTAACAGACATGGGCCACGTGGCCAGGAGCAGACTCAAGCCGCCTCCGCATCGTCACGGTGGCCGGATCCCACAGTTCGATGCGGCCATCGTCGGGCAGGGCCACTGCGAACTCCTGGCCGTCAGGTCGGAAGGCGACCGCCGTCGCCTTCCCCGAACCGGGCACCACGGCGAGCGAGCGAGCCGCCGTGGCCGACCAGATCCTGACCGTCCCATCGGCCCCTCCCGAAGCGAGCATCTCGCTTCCCGGATCAAAGGCGATCGACCGTACGGCGCCGGTATGCCCCATCAATTCCTTTTCAAGCTGCAACGTCCCGACATTCCAGAGCCGCACATGGCCGCCCATCGATCCGCTCGCAAGCCGGCTGCCCTGGGCATCGAAGGCGATCGCCGTGACGGCGGCATCAGGACCGACCAGCGTGGTCTCGAGCATGCCGTCAGCGACGTTCCACAGCTGAATGTCGCCTTGAAGCGAGGCCGTGGCCATCCGTGTTCCGTCGGGGCTGAACACCACCTGCGTATCGGCTGGGCCCAATCCCTGGGGGATCGTGATGGTCGTGATCCGTCTTCCTGAAGCCGCCTCGAAGAGAAGCACGTCGTGCCGTGGCCCCCGCGTGTTGACGACGGCCACGACATGGCTTCCGTTCGGGCTGACATGAAACACCTCGACGGCTCCCGCTCCCTTGCCGCCACACCGAGCGAGATTCGTGCCGTTGGCCGCGTCCCAGATGCCAAAGGTCCCGTCGGCCCTGATGAGGGCCACCGTATCACCACCGGAGGCAAACGCCACCAGTGTCACGACGCCCCGGACCCCATCGAGCGCGACCGCCATCGCGCCGTCACGAGACTCCGGGCCAACGACGTGCACCCGGCCATCGTGATGATGAACCGCGATCCGGCGACCATCGGCCGTCCGAGCGAGCGCCGTGATCGAATCGTCCGGCGCCGGCTCCTGCCGCGGCGGGCTTCGAATATCATCCCCGACGAGCCGTTCGTACACCTGCTCGGGGCCGACACGGAAGCAATGCTGGCGGGTATGCAGCACATTCTGCCTCAGGCCGATGTTGCCGCGGATGGCGGTATAGGCCCGCCCCCCGATGTTCGTGTGCTCCATGGCTTCCTCGGCCATCAGGAGATCGCCCGCTTCGTCGTAGGAAAGGCCGCAGACCGGTCCTCCACCCAGATCGAGCACCAGCAGCGAATCATCGAGCCTCCCACCGAGACAGAGCATCTCGAGCGGCAGAGGAGCCCCGACGATCTCACCGTTTTCGGCCCATGCCCGCCGGGCCATCGGCACGTTGCCCTCCTGAAGAAAGAACTCAGCGGAGCGGAGATTGGCCATGTAAAGCCGCTCACGGGCGACCTCGGCGGCCGCTTCGGCACGAGCGTGTTCCTTCTCCGCCATCCGACGCTGCCGCTCGGCGCGGATCGCGAACAGCGAGATTCCGATCAGGGCCACCGTCGCAGCGACCGCGGTGGCGGCTCCGACCGTCGCGGCGAAACGATGACGACGGGCCACGCGAGCCACCGACTCCATGAGTCGTGGCGGCGCGGCGGTGATCGGTTCGCCCCGGAGGTGGTGGCCAAGATCGGCCTCGAGTTCCGACGCACTGGAATACCGTTGACCACGATCCTTCTCCAAACACTTCGCCACGATCGTGGAGAGGTCGCCTCGGAGCGTCGGATCGACTGCAGCGAGCGGGAGGGGGGCGTGCTCCCTCGCAATCCTCGCCGCGTCGTAGATCGTGCGACGCGAGACGTCGTACGGGGGACGGCCGGTCAGGAGTTCGTAGAGAACAACGCCCAGCGAGTAGACATCGGACCGCACGTCGAGATCACCGGCGACGCCGTCGAACTGCTCCGGGCTCAGGTACTGCAAGGTGCCG
>JBJTDB010000309.1:0-3891 GCA_046092145.1 Planctomycetia bacterium
GTCGTGCTGAGCTAGCGGCGGGAGTTGAACCCGCAACCTGCTGATTACAAATCAGCTGCTCTGCCAATTGAGCTACGCTAGCGGCCGGTCGAAACCGCGAAACGCCCTAGTGTACGGATTCGCTTTTGCCATGCAAGACGGTGAAAAATGTTCCGTTCCAGCCGGGTCACAGCTTTTTCCGGGGTCGGCAGGCGGGCGTTTCGGCGAGGGAAAACACCATCAATTCCTCCCCGGTGACCGTTGAAATGTCGTGGTGAACGCTCACCAGCCGTACCCCCACGGCCGTCTCCACGATGTCCGCGAGCCGCTGCCGCCCGGAGGCCACCATGTGGGACCGAACCTGCTTGAGCAGGGAACGACCGTTTCCGTGATCGGCACCGTTTCCGGAGTGGTTGCCGTCGGCCGCCGGGGCCTCCTGCCGGGGAGCGATGAGCTGCCGCTCCGCCGGCGTGAGAACCCCCTGCAGCCGCACCACCAGCAGCGTGCCGATGAGGTGGGAGTGGATGTCCCGCGGTCCGCGCCCGATGAATTCCTGCTGGAATCTCGAGATGCCATCGCAGACCGCGGCCTCGATCTCGCCCTGGGACTTCATGATCACGGCCCCGCGTCAGCCGATGTCGCGGGCTGATGGAGCCCGTGAGGGAACACGGCTTCTCTCGACCATGCCATCGACCACGCGGGCCGGCAGCGTGGCCGTCGCGGCATGGCCGTTGCCGTTGCAGATCCGGTCCCAGACCTCCCGGCGGTGAATCGGCATCTTGCTGTCGGCCTGGAAGCCCAGTCGCACGCGGCCCCCCTCGATCTCAAGGATCGTGATCTCGAGCATGATCTCGAGATCCTCGGGACGGCCGATCACCACGCTTTCGCGATTCTTTCTCGTCAGCACCAGCATTGGGGCACCTTCTTCGTGGATATGGGTCCTTCCGGGAACATCAGTGGTGGACGGGTCCGATGCCGTCCGAGCCATGGGCGTAAAGATGGACGTTCACGGGAACGCCAAGTCCGGGCAGCCCGTCGCCAAGCAGGAAAAGTTCGATGGTGGCATGAGTGGAGAGCGTCTTGAGCAGGCTTCCGGTGGCCGGCTCCACATGCGCCATCCCGCTTTGAAGCGTCACGCCGGTCGCCTGCCGCACGTGATCTCGCAGCGCATCGAGCGTCGATTCGAAGAGTTCGCGATGGTATTCCTGCACCCGCGTGCGACCGGCCTCGTCGCGTGCAAGGCGACGCTCGAGCGGAGAAAGGGATTCATGCACGTTCACGACCATCCACTCGTCGTGTGCGACGACGGAGACGCTCGTCGGAGCCCGTCCGAGGAGCAGGTGTTCGAACGAGCCGGTGGCCAGGGCGACCTGCCTCGCCAATCGTTGATCGACGGGTGGCGCCGGCCAGAAGGCCGCATACGGGGCGTGTCTCCGTGCGGTGAACGTCGCTGTCATGGCCATGAGAGGGCTCCGCGGGCATCGGGTGTCGAAACGAAAAAAGCCGGCGGGGGAGGATGCCCGAAGGCTGCCTCTCTCGCCGGCTTACGCTGCGACGGACCACCCGGAAAAACCGGACTGCCCCTCGACTCGTCTTCCGTCAATTTTGTTTGTTTTGACCGATCATCAAAGGCTTTTCACGGCTCTGCTGCCAATCGGTCGCGGCAAGTATAAGTGGCAATCTGGGTAAGGCAAGAAAAATTTTCCGCCTCCATGCGCATTGCTGATTTCGGGTTGCCACACCACCCGAAACCCACTGTGGCGATACCCCCACCGACGTGGGGGTCGCCGTGGGCGGGCATCTGAGGTGGGGCCATGAAATCGCAGGGACAGATCGAGGCAGCCGTGTGCGATGCCGTGGCGCGATTCCAACAGGAGTACATGGGCCGCGGTCCGCGCAACGTCCACGCCCATCTGATTGAGAACAAGATTTTCGTGCATCTGGAGGGAGTGCTCTCCGCGGCCGAGCAGCGGTTGATCGAGGGCCAGGGGGCGGGCAATGGACGCGGTGCCGAACTCCTCAAGCAGCTTCGCAGCCATCTGGTGCTTGCAGGGCGGCCGATGCTCGAGTCGCTCATGAGGGATGCGACCGGCGCGCTCCCGGTGAGCGTGCACCACGACATCAGTGCGGCGACAGGCGAGGAGGTGTTCGTCGTCACGCTCTCCTCGTCTCCGGCATGCCGGGAGAAGAAGCGGCGATGAAACAGGGGCATGCGCTGAGCCACCCACGATATCGACGAGTGTTCCCAGTCGGTGGCCGAAGGCGTTCGGTTCATCGAGCAGTCGGCGGCGCGGGGTCGGGGGGAAGGGCCCGATCCCGCCCGCCGGCCGTCTGACATCACTCCACCACGAGGGGGGTGATCTGGGGCAGGGGGCGGCTCAGGTATCGCCCCGAGGCGCGCATGCAGAAAGATCATCGATGGATCGGCTTCGGCAGGGGGATGAATACCCGTGGTTTACGGCAGGAGACGTTCTCGTGGTGCTTGCGACGCTCATGTTTCTCGTGTTGGGCATCATCCGTCACGTTCGCGCCGAAGGCCTCGAGACACGGCGGACACCATCTGAAAAGAGGTCGTCCATCGGCCCCTGAGGCGGAGTGGCGACGAGGGGACGGTTTGCAGGAACAGCGGCGTCGAAGTTGAATGGTGTTCCGCCCGCCGAGGAGCACCCCATGGCCGACAAGCGTCCGCGTCCGCAGAAACAAGCTGTCGATATCGAGGGGCTGGGCGTTTTGTACCTTGGCCGCACGGTCGATCCTGCGACGGGGTCGGTGAACCCCGAGCCGCTGCTGGTCGATGCCAAGCGGTTCACCACCCATGCCGTGTGCGTCGGCATGACGGGCAGCGGCAAGACGGGCCTTCTCATCGATCTGATCGAGGAGGCGGCGATCGACGGGATCCCCGCGATCGTGATCGATCCGAAGGGCGACCTCGCCAACGTGCTCTTGTCGTTCCCCTCGCTCGCACCGGCCGACTTCCTGCCGTGGATCGAGCCCGATGCGGCGGCCCGCGAGGGTGTTTCCGTGGAAGAACTCGCTGCGCGGACGGCCCGATCATGGTCGGAAGGTCTCGCAGCGAGCGGTCAGTCGCCCGAGAGGATCCGGCGGCTTCACGATGCCGTCGAGATGGCCGTCTACACCCCCGGGAGCCGCACCGGACGGCCCCTGGCCATGCTCGAGAGCCTGGAGCCGCCGCCAGAGCATGTGATGGCCGATGCCGAAATTCGGAGGGAGCGGATCGAGTCGCTCGTGTCGGGCATCCTCGCCCTCATCGGCGTCGATGGCGAGCCTGGCACGAGCCGGGAGCACGTGCTGCTTTCGACGATCGTCGATGCCCTCTGGAAGAGCGGTCAAAAGGTCGACTTCGGCACGCTCGTGCGGTCGATCCCGGCGCCGCCGATCGAACGGGTCGGCTTTCTCGAACTCGAAAATTTCTACCCGGCCGGTGACCGCTTCCAACTGGCGTCGAGGCTCAACACCGTGGCCGCCGCCCCCGGCTTCGAAAGCTGGCTCGATGGCGAGCCGCTCGATGTCGGCCGACTGCTCTGGAATCCCGCCGGCAAGCCACGGGTGAGCATCGTCTCGATCGCCCATCTTTCCGATGCGCAGCGCATGGCCTTTGTCACGCTTCTGGCGGGCCAGACGCTCGCCTGGATGCGGTCTCAAGGGGGCACCTCGTCGCTCAAGGCGCTCTTTGTGATGGACGAGGTCTTCGGCTATCTGCCCCCGACCGCCAATCCACCGAGCAAGACGCCGCTCCTGACGCTCCTCAAACAGGCCCGCGCCTACGGGCTGGGCATGGTGCTGGCGACCCAGAATCCGGTCGATCTCGACTACAAGGGCCTTTCCAACGCGGGGCTCTGGTTCCTCGGCCGGCTGCAGACGGCTCGTGACAAGGCGAGGGTTCTCGACGGG
>JBJTDB010000310.1:0-7070 GCA_046092145.1 Planctomycetia bacterium
GCCTGAAACTGGTCCTGCGGCACGAGGCCGCGCGGGGCGTTTTTCGGCTCGCGATACGTCATGCCCAGCTGCATCGCCAGCTGCGGCTCGCCCGTCTCGGTGTAGTGCCAGAGCGTGAGGTGGACGATGTCGTCGCGGGTCTCCGTCGGGTCGCCCTTGCCCTTGTACTTGAACGTGCTCTCGTCGAGGATCGGGTAGCCCACCTTCGGGTCGGTGGTGAGACGAAACTGGCAGGAGTCGGCATCCCAGCCGCGGAAGGGATCGGTCTCCGGGCCCCGCATGTTCATCATGGGGTTGGGGTCGTTGACGTCGGCGCCGAGGTAGATCGCCTCGGCGTCGTACATGATCGCGAACTTCGCGTTCATCGTGCCGCGGGTGGCCTGGATCACGAACATCTCGATCTGACCGGAGAGGTCCCAGTCGGCGAGGCTGCCGTCGATCGTCACCTTGCCGGGCGCGGGCACGGCATAGAGCTGCTTGTGGCGGCCGCGGCCGTTGTCGTTGGCCAGGGCGGGCGACGCGATCGCCGCGGCGAGGCAGGCGAGGATGACAAGCGGGGCCGCGAGACGGGCGGCAAACGGTGGCAGGCTCATGGTGGAGGGCACTCCAAACGGGATTCTTGGTGAAAACGACGGGCAGGCGGAGGCGCGGAACCGCCGCCTCCGCTATGGTTTAGCGGTGCCCGGAAGATTCCCACGGTCACCCCCGCCCTAAGTCGAAAAAAAAGCCCGGATGGTGATGGCGGGTGTCAACCCCTCGCTTCCGCGAGGGGCTTGCGGGTGAGGGGAGCACGTCTCCCAAAAGCCTCCGGCGGAAGCCGGGGGATGACGCGTTGCGTTCACGGACGGCCGAGCACGAGGGTGGCCACGGCCCAGGCGTCTGCCTCGGCGCACGAAGGTCGGCGGACCGTGGCCGATCCGCGCTTTGCCTGAACCACCCGGCCCGTCCGCGGATCGATCGGCGATTGCCCAGGCCGCGCGGTCGCCGTGGCCACCGCTTCGCCGGCGGAGAGTTCGATCACGTCGCCCTCCGGGCTCGTCGCATCGCCCTGCCGCAGCCGCACCCGCCACATTTCGCCGTCGGCCCGGCTGCCCCAGCCCCGCACCTCGCCGCCGAGTTCGACGAGATGATCGGAGGAGCCACACTCCGCGAGCCGGCGGCCGATCTCGTCCACTGCGTAGCCGGGCCCGATGCCTCCGAGGTCGATCGTCAGGCCGTCGATCCGCTTGCGAATCGATGGCGGCGAGTGTCGCGATTCGAGCTGCTGCATGCCCGCGGCCCGGCCGCTGCGCGTGTCTTGGCCGCTGCGCGTGGCCGTGATGTCGAAGGCGCCCTGCGACTCCGCGTTTACCTTGCGGGCGATTTCCACGACCGCCACCAGGTGGGCCGACACCGCGACCCATTCGCCCGCGGGAGCGCGGTTGAACCGGTTGGCGTCGGAATCGTCGCGCCACGTGCTCAGCGCCCGGTCGATCCGTGCAAGCACCGCCTCGATCTCGCGATGCGCCTCGCCCGCGGTCATGCCCGGCACGCCGCGGGCGAGCGTCACGCGGTAGGTCGTACCCATCGCCGGGCCGGCGAGCGTGATCGCGGTTTCCTCCGCCGCGGCCGCGAAGGCAACACTCATCACGGCGAAGATGATCGCAGCGCGAATCATCGAAGCCACCAATGCGCCGCCGCCGCGACAGCGAGACAGGCCACCATGACGCCATCGCGCCACGTAAGCCGATCGGACCGGCCATGCAGCCGGAGATGATCGAGCAAAGCCCCCGTGGGGCAGGCGTGGCGGCAATAGGCCATTGGATAGAAGCCGCTCGCCACGAGGCTGACGACGAAGATCACGAGGGCGGCGATGCCGGCCACGGTCGGCAGATAGCCGTCGAAGGGCTCGATGTCGACGAGCGCGAGCGGCAGGTGGAGCACGGCCGTGAGGATCGCCAGACCGAGCAGCGCCCAGGGCAGGAATGTGAGCCAGGGCCGCAGCCGCTCGGGAATCGTGCGCGTGGGCTTCACGAACCGCACGAGCAGCTGCGGCGCGGCACCGTGGGCGCAGAGATGCGAGCAGTAGACGTTGCGGCGGGTCGTCACCGGCAGCACGACGGCCGCGATGCCAAGCGCGAGGAGCACGACGGCGCCCCGCGGCACGCCCGCCTGCGACCAGCCCCACAGCTGTGCCTGCGAAAGCAGCGCGCCGGCCCCAAACCCCAGATACAAGAGCACCGCGATCGGCAGGGCGAGCCGCCCGAACCACGTGCCGCGCAGCCGCGTGAAAGCCGTGATTATTGCGGTCGCGATCACGCCGAGGGCGCCCAGCCGCGGGCCGTCGAGGTCGCGCAGGAGTCCGCTGACGAGCCCCGATTCCTTCCGCCCGCGTTGATGGGCCAGACGGTTGCTCGCAGCCTGCACGATACTCCGTGCCACGGCCTGGCTCGTCATCGTGGCGCCGCTCACGCCCTCGATTCCCGTGTCGAGCGGATCGATGCCGGCGAGTTGCTCGAATGTCATGCCGCGATAGACGCCGCGAAACGCCTCGTCGTCGCGGACGTAGCCCACATAGGGCTCGTTGTCGTAGCTCTCGAGCACCACCACGCCCGCCACGCGGCCCGCAGGATCGAACCCGATCACGGCATCCGTTGGCCCCTGATAGCCGATCGTGCGGTCGGCCACCGGACTTGTTCGCAGCGCCCAGCCGAGCGGAATCCGGTCGGCCGCAAGCACGCGGATCACGGCGGGATCACCCGCATCGGGCTCGATCGCGACGGCGTCGGTGAAGATCTTTTTGAGGTCGTCGAGCGACGGCGTCTTCTCGAACCGGCTGGCTCCGGCCTCGCCCCTGAGCCGCATGGCGAGGGCCTCCGCGATCGCGATGCAGGTGAGCGTCGAACCACCGACGGCGTCGGGCTTCGATGCACCTCCGGTCGCAAGATCGTCGAGCGACTGCCCGGCGAACGACTTCAGAAACCCCGAATCCCGCTCGATCGCCGCCACATGGTCGCGGGTGTCGCGGCTCGCGAGGATTTCGATGCCGGCCACCCGCAGGCCCGAGTCGCACACGACGAGCAGGTCAGTCGGCCCGGAGAAACCGATCGCCGCGTCGCCCGCCGGCGACGTCTTGAGGACCACGCCCACCCGTTCGCCCGCCGCGTCGACTAGATCGAGCCCGCCGGCAACCGCCGGAGAAGGGCCGCCGATCGCCGCCGCCTCCGGGAGATGCCGCTGCACCCGCCCGTTCGGCAGCGTGTCGAGCGTCGCCGCCTGCTGCCGGCCGAGGAATGCGACGTGCTCTGCGTGCACGAGCCACACGATCGCCGCCACCACGGCGAGGCGAGCGCCGTGCGTCATCAGGCGGAGAAATGATCCCGACGACTTTCTCCCCGACGAATTTTTCATAGCGGCAAGTCTAAACCAAGCAGCGCCGCTGATGCCTACGGCGCCGGCTTCGCCGGTGTAGCGGGCGCAGCCTCGGCCGGCACTTCGATTGGCGCGTCGGGCGTCTTGCGCCGGGCCTCGCCGGGGAGTTTCAGGAGCTCGTCCATCTCGGCCCAGTGCTTTTCATACACGCCCCGCGGCGTCGTGCCGTGCTTGATCGCCACGCTCGCCGCCTTGCCGACGACCTCGCCCATCATCCCGCAGGTCTTCATCACGCGAACGGTGCCAAGGGCCTCGTGCGTGACGGAAACGCAGCGGCCCGCCATGAAGAGGTTTTCGACGTCCTTCGCATAGAAGCAGCGGTAGGGAACCGGGTAGCCGTAGTTGCGGTCGATGCGGTTGTCGTGCACGGCGATCGAGATGAACGGATTGTCGGGAAACTTCTGGGCGTATTCCTTTTTCGGGTAGTGGAGGTCGATCGACCAGGTGGAAGGCACGCAGCCGTCGGGAAACTCCTTCTTCGAAACGATGTCGTCCTGCGTGAGCACCACGTCGCCGAGGATCCGCCGGCTCTCCCGCGGCCCGCCCACGAAGGCCACCCACGTGAGCACGGCATTGGGATGCTTCGCGGCCCCGTCACCATTCTTCATCGCGTTCCACGCGCCGTAGACCGCCCACAGGTTCCAGTCGCGGATGCCCTCGGCGTCGCCGAGTGGATCCTTGTCGTAGCCGCTCTCCCAGAACCATTCGGCGTGAAAATTCCGCGGATAGGGAAAATCGGCCATCGTGAGCGGCAACGCCCAGGGCGTCTCGGGGAACGACTGCGGCGCCGCCTCCTCCGCCCACGTCCACATGTTGCTCATCCCCATCCGACCCTTCGGCTCCATCACCGTCTCCGCGCCGGCGAGGTGGCCGATCGTGGCATGTCCGGTGGCGTCGCAGAAGAAGGTGCCGGTGAACACGAGTTCCCGGCTCGTCTTGGTGTCGAGGCACGAGATCGAAGTGATCCGGGCCCCGTCGCGGGTCACGGCGAAGGCATGGGTATTCAGGAAGAGATCGATGTTCGGCTCCGCCCGCACGACGGCCTCTTTCTTGTCGTCGCCAAATTCCTCCGCGGTGCCCGGGCTCTTCTTCGCCTTGTCGGCAAACTCGTCCACGATCTCGCCGATGAGCGGATACTTGCCGCGCTTGATGAGCCCCATCGCCCAGACGCGGATCTCGCTCGAGCCGTTGCCGCCGAGCACGGGCCGGTCTTGAATCAGCGCGACTTTGAGCCCCATGCGGGCCGCGGAAATCGCCGCGCCCATGCCGGAGTAGCCGCCACCGACCACCACGAGGTCATACGGCCCCTTTGCTTCGGGCTTCTCCGGCAGGCCAAGCGCCGTGCGCCGCCAGGCGGCGAGAACGCCCGAATCATTCGGCGGCGGGCTCGACTCGGTCGTGAAGAGGATGCAATCGCAGCGGCCGTCGAAGCCCGCGAGATCATGCAGCGCGATTGTCGCCTCGCCGGCGGGCACCGTCACCGTGCCGCCATCCTGCCAGCCCCATTCGGCCCCCTTCGTGCCGAAGGTCTCCGCGAGCGGCTTACCGTTCACGAGCAGCTGAAATTTGCCGGGCGTCCCCGGCGCGTTCCAGTGGGCCACCCAGTCTTTCGTCCGCACGAAGACCCGGTAGGTGCCGGCGGCTGGAAACGTGACCTTCGTCGTGGCGTCGGCCACCGGCTTGCCGAGGCCGTGGGCGAGGAGATAGGGCGAGCCCATCTGCTGGATGAACTGCGTGTCGAGGCTCCAGCCGCCGTGATTGGCGAAGCTCTCGGCCTCGACGAGGACGGTCGCAGCAGAAGCGGTGCCGCCGCAGCCAACCAGGCCGAGTACGCAGACGATGATGGAACGCAGTTGCATGGGCGAACTCCTCGAGCGGGTCTGGCAGTTATATGTCAGCACGGCCGTTATGCGGCACGCGAAGTCGGTGGTGATGGCCAGCGTCATCCCGCTCGCTACCGCGAGGGGCTTTTGGGCAGTGGACGCGCCCCGAAAGCCCTTCTACAGGAGCTGCGAGAGAAATGTGCGGGCTGGGACGACCAGCGGCTCCCCCGGCCTCGCGAAGCAATCGGCCGCCACGTAATCGGCGTCGATCACGACCTGAAAGGCGTGCGGGGCGCCAATCTGCCGCTGAAAGTGGGCCAAGGCGGTCTGCAGCTGCATGTCGGATTGTTTCACTTCCACCAAAAACCACGGGCGTCCGTCGCGGACCACGACGAAATCCACCTCTCGCTTCGCCTTGTCGCGCAGGTAGGCCAGTCGAAACTCCCCAAGGCCGAGATCCGTCCAGCCTTCGACGGCTTTCAGCAGGTGGCAGGCCACGAATGTCTCCGCCCGCTTTCCGACGTCGGCCACGAGCGACCAGTCGCGGAGAAACCACTTGGGCTCTTTCCGCAGACTGCGGGCCACGTTTGTGAACCACGGCTGGAGCGTGAACCCCAGGTAGAAGCCCGAGAGCGTTGCGACCCAGCGGCGAGCCGTGTCGACCGAGACGCCCACCACGCCCGCGAGCGTGCTGTAAATGACCTGATCTCCGGAGTGGGATTCCAGATACCGCACGAGCGCCTCGATCTGGCCGAGCTCGTGAATGTGCGTGAGGTCGCGGATGTCCTCCCGCACGAGTTGCTGGCGGCGCAGCGCCGCCCAGCGCCTGGTGAACCGCCGATCCCGCTTGGTGAACGGTTCGGGAAAGCCGCCGTGCTCCCACAGCGCGGTCCATTCAGCCGCTGCGATTCTGCGCGGGGCCCGCACGATCCGCTCCTCATCGGGCAGCCGTTGATCGACGATCTCGCCGACGGTGAAGGGATGCATCCGATAGAGCAGGTATCGCCCCATCAGGCTGTCGCCGCCCCGGCGATAGATGTCGAGCCGCGAACTCCCCGTGACGATCAGCCGGGATCGTTCGCAGTAGGTGTCGAAGAAGCCCTTCAGAAATGCCTTCCACCGGCCGAATTTGTGGATCTCGTCGATGAGCGTCACTGCAGGCCGGGATCGCAGTCGCTCGAGCGCGAGTCGTTGTGCGGTGGCGGCCGGGCCGGCGAGGATCACGGCTCGGTCATCGGCGTTGTCCCAATTCAACACGTCGTCTGCATGCCCGCGGCACGTGGTCGTTTTGCCGACCTGCCGCGGACCGGCCACAAACGCCATCTGCCGGTCACGCCGGAAGTGCCAGTCGAGTATCGCGTCGTACACCCTGTCCCGCGTGACGCTATTTTTCGGTTTTTTGCCGTCAGTGCCCATGCGACCATTCTACGATGCGTCGCAGAACGGTAAAGACCATTTTACGACCGTGCGAACCGTCGCCCGCCGGAAAAACGGCGGCAAACGTTCCGCCGTGAGATTCTCGCCGGATCGGTGACGTAGCCCCGTCCCGGTTTTTACGGTGCGTGGAGCTGGCTCACCGGGATCGGCGTGAAGGCGCCGGGCCAGGTGCCGCGGGGCGTGGCCCATTTGATCCGGATGCCCTGGTTCGTCGTCGGGTGCGTCATCTCCGCGTCGTAGAGGATCTCCACCGGATACCGCTTGCCCGCTTCCATATAGATCTCGTTGTGGGAATAGCGACCGAGTTCGACGCCGGCGATCCGGTAGTGCGTTTTGTAGGGATAGATGTCGGCCGAGAAGGAATGCCAGCCGGTCTGGTAGGCCTCGATCTCGCCCGTG
>JBJTDB010000311.1:0-1019 GCA_046092145.1 Planctomycetia bacterium
GCTGCCCGACCGGCCGCTGCTCGATCTCGCCGACTCCGGCGCAATCCTGAAGCCGGACGTGCTCGAAGCCCAGGTGGATCGCATGCTCGCCGACCCCAAGTCGGAGCGTTTCGTCGAGCATTTCCTCGACGAATGGCTCAAACTCCACGAGATCGACTTCACCACCCCCGACACCAAGCTCTACCCGGAATTCGACCCGTGGCTCCGCGACTCGATGCTCGCCGAGACGCGGGCCACGTTCCGGCGGCTGCTCGACGAGGATCGGCCGGTGAGCCGAGCTTGACCCGGATGCGGTTATGGTGCGACGAATTGGAGAATGTGAAGACCTCGGCGGATGCTTCCCCTTCGTTTGTTTTGCCCTGCTTCCCCTTCGGGCCCTGCTTCCCCTTCTGCGGCTGGCCCGAAAGCCGGTACCGGTCGCGGTGGCCGCCGATCGGGTCGAAGGCCTCGAGCGCCAGGCCGTAGGGATCCATCCGCGCATGGCAGGCGGCGCAGGAGGCGTCGGCCCGATGCATCTCCACCATCTGGCGGATCGTCGTCGCCCCGGTGGCGTCTGGCTCGATCGCGGGAATATTCGGCGGCGGCGGCAGCCGGGGGATGCCGAGCAGCCGCTCCATCACCCACACGCCCCGCAGCACGGGCGAGGTGGCCGTGCCGTTGGCCGTCACCTTGTGAATGGACGCCTGCGTGAGCTGGCCGCCGCGCGGCACGCCGTCGGGCACCGGGCACGGACGGATCGCGGCCCCGCGGACGCCCGGGATTCCGTAGAGCAGCGCGAGCCGCTGGTTGATCATCACCGTGTCGGAGTCGATCAGTTCCGTCACCGGCCGATCCTCGTCGAGGAGGCGGCGAAACGTGGCCCGCGTCTCGGCAAGCATCGAGTCGCGCAGCCACGGGTCAAACTCGGGATAGAGCTTCGTGTCGGGCGTCGTGAAGTCGATCTCGTGGAGTTTGAGCCATTCGTCGAGGAAATGCTCGACGAAACGCTCCGACTTGGGGTCGGCGAGCATGCGATCCAC
>JBJTDB010000312.1:0-20502 GCA_046092145.1 Planctomycetia bacterium
CGAGACTCGATGATCGAACCAAACTGGCGAAATTCCGGCCGCAGCCGCATCACCCAGCCGGCATCGACCGCGGCCACTTCGTAGGGGCAGTTGTTGGCCTGGTAGCGGCGGCGAAGCTCGTCGGCCAGTTCATCCACCTCCCGCGGGCGAACGCCCCGCATCAGCCCGGCCACCCGCTTGCTGCTGATCGGCCGGCCGCCCGGCAGCCCCACGAAGAGCAGGGCCTCGAGGATCGAGAGCGGACTGACCCGGCAGGAGGCATCGTCGTCGGTGGCCGAGGAAAAACCGTCGTCGAGATCGGGCGACGCATCGACCCGGACGACGCCCCCCTCCTCCGCCGCGGGGGCTCCGTAGGGATCGGCCGTGCCCATCATCGCCGCGAAGGCCTGCGCGAGCCGGTCGATCGAAAGCCCACCGTCAGCAGGCGGAGCGGCAAAGCCAGCCGGAGCAGACTCGGGCGTGTCGGGCTTTTTCTTCGGCATACTACTGCGAGCACATGACGGCTGAACTTTACTGCTGAGAAGCCCGAACCCTCACTCCACGTGCAGCTCTTGAATGCTCCCGGTCGTACGCGTGCCGGCCTACCTCCAGCGTTTGGCGACGTGCCGCTTCATGAAGGCGAGCGAATCGGTTGCCAATTGATCTTCCGACGGAAACATCTTCCGCCAGATTTTGGTGGCGGCGACGATGTTGGGCAGGGCGAGCCCGAAGGCCTCCACCACCATCCAGCCGTCGTATTTCGCCGCGTGGAGTGCGTCGAACGTCTCATCCCAATGCACGTGCCCCGTGCCGGGGATGCTGCGGTCGTTCTCCGAGATGTGGACGAGCACCGTCCAGGGCGCAGCGGCATGGATCGCCGCCGTGAGGTTCTTCTCCTCGATATTGGCGTGGAATGTGTCGTACATCATCCGCACGTTCGGATGGTCGATCGCCTGCACGAACCGCACCGTCTGCTCGACGCTCGTCAGGAAATAATTCTCGAAGCGGTTGAGGTATTCGGTGACGATCGTCACGCCCGCCTGGGCGGCATGGTCGGCCACCTTTCGCATGGTCTCGACGCCCCATTTGAACTCGTCGTCCGTCGGCCCCTTGCCGGTGAATTCACCGATGGCGGAGTGGGTCGGGCCCACGAGCAGCTTCACGCCGGCGGCCCGGCAGCAATCGATCGTCTTTTTCATGGCATCGACGGCGGCAGCCCGCACGGTGGCCGACGGGCTGATCGGGTTGTCGCCCGCCCCTCGAACCGTGACGGCCGTGCGCTCGAGCCCCATCTGATCGAGCCGTTCGCCCCACTGCTTGTGGAGCGGTTCATTGAGTTCGAAGATCGGGATCTCGACACCGTCGTAGCCGATCGCCTTGACCCGCTCGACGACGGGCGTCATCCCGTCGTGCATGCGGTCGGTCCAAAGCAGGAGATTGAGGCCGTATTTCATGGGGGCACCTGTGCCTTCGGGGAAACGTCAATGGGTTTCGTAGCCTAGCGATCAGCTGCCCAGGCGGCCAAGGCTACTGCTTGCGGCGCCGGCCGTCCTTCGTGGCTGGCACGCTCTTGAGCGGCTCGGGGGCGCCGTCGAGCGGATCGCCCGCTTTGATGCCCTCAAGACGCTCACGGATCCGGGCCGCATAGGCCTCCGAGAGTTCGAAGCCGAGAAACGACCGGCCGAGTTTCTTGGCGACGGCGAGCGTCGTGCCGCTGCCCCCGAAGGGATCGACGACGAGGTCGCCGGGATTGCTCGATGCCCGGATGATCCGGCCGAGCAGCTGCTCCGGCATCTGGCACCCGTGCCAGCCCGACCGCTCCTTGAACGTGCCACACACCCGGGGGAAGTACCAGGTGTCGCCGTCGGCCTCGAAGCCCTCGGGCAGATCCTGCGGCCGGAGGATCCAGGTGTCGTCGGGGAGCCGGCCTCGGGCATCGGCCCGCTTGTCGCCGTAGACGAGTTCCCGCGCCGAGGGCACGCGGATCGCATCGACGTTGAACGTGAACGCGGTCGGGTCCTTCACAAAATGGAAGAGGTGGGCGTGCGACCGGCTGAACTTCTGCTTGCAGTTGACGCCGAACGTGTAGTACCAGACCACCCACGAGCGGCATGTCAGACCCAGTTCCCGCGTGGCGATCACCTTCAGCTCGGCGGCGTATTCATCGCCGATCGCCAGCCAGAACGAGCCGTCGTCGCGAAGCACCCGCACGATCTCGCGCATCCACCGCTTCGACCAGTCGAGATAGTCGGCGGCGGCGCGACGGTCGTCGTAGGCGTCGTAGTCGTAACCGATGTTGAACGGCGGATCGGCAAACGCGAGGTGGGCCGTGCCCGCCGGCAGCCGCCGCATGAACGCCAGGCAGTCACCCTGGTGAACGGCATCGAGGGCCAGTTCGTCTTCGAAGAGCGTGATCTGTTTCATGCCGAGCATCGTAGGGACGGGCGTCCGAGACTGTCCACCGGCAGGGGCATCATCCCCGGGTTACCACCCGGGGCTCCTCGGCCGTTGCGAGCCGGAGCGCCACCGTGCAGGCCGCCTCGAAGGCGTCGAGATCGAGCTGTTCGTGCGTCGTATGGATCTCCATTTGCCCGCAGCCAAGCGTCACCGTGGGGATGCCGTTGGCGGCCATCCAGTTGGCATCGAGGCCACCGTTGGAGACGTCGCGGCGGGGCGTTTTCCCGATGGCCCGCACCGCCTCCCGCGCCGCCACCACGCACGGCTCGTCGTCGTCCAGCCGGAAGGCCTCGTAATCGAGCCGGCCGGTGAACGACACCTTCCCCGTCTTGCCGTCGGCATTCCGCAGCGTCTTGGCGGCATCGCGAAAGGCCGTCTCGATCGCCTTCACGATCCTTTCGCGGAAGGCGGAATCGTGGCTGCGGGCCTCGGCCCGCAGCGTGGCCGACTCGGCCACGACATTCGTCGCCGCGCCCGCCTGGATCACGCCCACGTTGCTCGTGCCCCGCTTCCCCTGCTTCTCCACGAGCCCATGCCAGCCGTCTTCCACCAGCGACGCGATCGCCAGCGACGCGATCGCGATCGCCGACACGCCCTTCTCCGGCGCCACGCCCGCATGGCTCGGGATTCCCTCGATCGCAATGTCGAGCCGGTAGCCACCCGTGGCCCCGACGGTGATCTTCTCGACCGCGCCGCCGTCGAAGTTGAAGGCGAGCTTGGGCCGGCCGAGCGACGCCGCCTTCACGAACCTCGCGCCGTAGAGGCCCACCTCCTCCTGGATCGCGAAGAGGAGCGTGAGCGGCGGATGGGGGAGCTTCCGCTCGAGAATCTCGAGCGTTGTCGAGAGCACGACGGCGCAGCCGGCCCGATCGTCGGCGCCAAGCCCCGTGGCGGGATTGCCGCTCTTCACGAACCGCCCCGCCATCACCGGCTTCGTGCCCACGCACACAGGCACCGTATCCATGTGGGCCATGAGCAGCCGCCGCGGGCCCGGGAGCGTGCCGGGCAATTGCACGATCAGATTGCCGACGTTGCCTGCAAGGGGCGTCTTCGTGTGGGCATCGTCGAACGAAAAGGCCGACCGCGGGCATCCGGCATCCTTGAGCCACCGGCAGATCCGCTCGGCGACTTCCCGCTCCTGGCCGCTCCTGCCCGGGATGCCGAGCAGATCGAGGACCACGCTGCGGGCACGGGCCAGATCGGGCCGCGGGGCATCATCGGCGTGGGAGTCGCGTAGACTTGGAGCCTTCCTCGATTTCACGACCCCGGCGGAGCCTTTCACGGAACGAGCCATGCGTGTCTTTCTGGCTGGGATCATGCAGGGCTCGCACGTGGCGGCGCTCGTGCACGATCAGACCTATCGAACCACCCTTCGCCACCTCGTGCAGTCGCACTGGCCGCAGGCAGAAGTCTACGACCCGTTCGCCAATCATTCCACGTCGGTCGGCTACGACATGCGCCGGGCCAGGGAGGTGTTCACGAAGCACGTCGCCATGTGCCGCGAGTTCGACCTCGTGATCGCCTTCGTGCCGGAGGCGTCGATGGGAACGGCCATCGAGATCTGGGAGGCCCACACGCACGGCCGCGTCGTGGTGACCGTGACACCGCTGGTGCACAACTGGGTCGTGCAACTGGCAAGCGACGCCATCTACCGCGACGTCGATGAACTCACCCACGCCCTCCACACCGGGCAGATCGATCGTCTGCTAGCCTGCGGCCCACAACCATTGTGACGCCGCGAGGCAGAGGGCCATCCAGGCGGCTGCCCCCCAGTCGTCGGCCATGATGCCGAGGCCACCTGGCAGCCGCTCCAGCTGCTTTCCGGGAGGCAGCTTCGAGATGTCGAAGAGCCGATGCAGCAGAAACGCCGCCGCGATCACGATCGGCGATCGGGCTGCGGCCGGGATCACGAGCAGCCCCAGCGGCAGACTCGCGGCCTCGTCATAGACGATCGCCCCGGGGTCGCTCCCCCGGCCGAGAAGGGCCGCCGCACGGGTGCAGACCGGCACGCCCACGAGATTGATCGCCACGAGGATCCCCGCCTCGACGATCGGCGATAGTTCCCAGCCTGCGAGCACCGCGGCAATCACGGCTCCGACCGCCGCCCCCGCCGTGCCGGGCGCGAGCCCGAGCCGGCCCACGCCGCCGCAGGTCGCCACGAAAACGGCGGGAGACCACCAGGGTGGGGCGAGGGCGGCATGCGGCGATCGAGCATCATCATCGTGGTGCATCGCCGTATGATAAGGTGTCGTCATGGAAACCGCTCCGTCTCATCCCGCCGACATCGGCCGGCTCGAACTCGTCGAATATCCCCACCCGGCGCTGGCCCGCCGGGCGAAGCCGCTTACTCGCATCGACGATGCCATCCGCGATGCCGTCAGCCAGATGTTCGAGATCATGTATGAGTCGCAGGGCGTGGGGCTGGCCGCGAACCAGGTGGCACTCCCCTACCGGCTCTTCGTCGTCAACGTCACCGGTCAGCGAGGGGCCGGTGAGGAACTGGTGTTCCTCAACCCGACGCTCTCGCGGCCCCGCGGCACCTCCGTGCAGGAGGAGGGCTGTCTCAGTCTTCCCGGATTGAGGATGGATGTCCGGCGACCGGAGCGGGTGATGATCGACGCCTGGTCGCTCGATGGCCAGCCGATCCATCTCGATCTCGACGGCTTCCTCGCGCGTGTCGTGCAGCACGAACACGACCACCTCGAAGGCCGGCTCTTCACCGACCGTCTGCCCGAGGCGGCGGCGCTCGAGGCGCGGCGCACGCTCGAAAGCATGCGGGAGGTCTTTGCGGGCCGGCAGTCTCGGGGCGAACTCCCGCTCAACGATCATCTGGTCGCCCGGCTCGACGCCCTCGAGGCGGAGCGGTGCATCGCCTGACCCGCTTCTCATGACCGCGATGACCGCGACGGCGATCCACGACGAATCGACCCGGCCTGGCCCTCGGCCGCTCCGGCTGGTCGTCATGGGCACCGGGCCGTTCGCCGTGCCGATGTTCAAGGCGCTCGTGGCCTCATCGCACTCCATCGCCGCCGTCATCACGCGGCCCGACCGCGCGGCCCCCGGCCGCCGCCCGCCCCCCAATCCGATGCGCGAGGCGGCTTCGGCCGCGAACCTGCCGATCCTCGATCCCGACACTGTAAACGCCCCGGAGACGGTGGCCGTCATCCGCGGCCTCGCCCCCGATCTGCTCGTCGTCTGCGATTACGGTCAGATCCTGTCGGCCGAACTGCTCGCGGCCGCGCCGCTCGGCGGGATCAATCTCCACGGCTCGCTCCTGCCCCGTCACCGCGGCGCGGCGCCGGTGCAATGGGCGATTCTCGCCGGCGACCCGCAGACGGGCGTAAGCGTGATCCACATGACACCCGCGCTCGACGCCGGCGCCGTGATCGCGGTTCGATCGACCCCGATCGGACCGAGCGAGACGGCATCGGACCTGGAAGCTCGGCTGGCCGAAACGGGAGCCGACGCCGTGCTCGAGGCGATCGAGCGGCTGCAGGCTGCCCGCGCGACGGGCGACCACAGCGCCGGCACGCCCCAGGACGAGTCGCGGGCCACGCGGGCCCCACGGCTGACCAAGAGCGATGGCATCGTCGATTGGTCGCGACCGGCGGCGGCCATCGAGCGGATGCGACGGGCGCTCGAGCCGTGGCCCCGGACGACGACGTTTCTCCGTCGCGATGGCGCCGCGAGGCGGCTCGTGCTCGAGGAGGTGAGCGTGGCCGCGGCCCGCGTCCCCGAGGGCACCGCTCCCGGCACGGTCCTGGCGGCCGACGACCAGGGAATCGTGGTGGCCTGCGGCGAGGGCACGGCGGTCGTGATCACGCGGCTGGTGCCCGAGGGGAAGCGGAGCATGGGGGTGGGAGAGTTTCTCCGCGGCAACGCCATCCACGCAGGAACGCAGTTGGGCTGAAGCGGAACATCGTTCGAGATAGCATCGGCTCGGGGGCGGCAAAAGTCTTGTCGCGGGGCGAGGATACGCCCAACGCTCCTTGAGCGTTCGCCGACCCCCTTCGCCTTCGTCCCCTCGTTCGCCAAAGACTCGCTTCAACGATCTCAACTTTCGGTCTAAACTTGCGGCCCGTATGAAACGTCTCTGGATTGAAACGGTCGGCTGTCAGATGAACGTGCTCGATAGTGAGCTCGTCGTGGCGGCGCTTCGGCGGCAGGGGTGGGAGATGGCGCGAAGCACCGCCGAGGCCGACGCCGTCTTCTACAACACCTGCTCCGTCCGGCAGCATGCCGAAGACAAGATCTACTCGGCGCTCGGTCGGATCCGGCTGGAAAAGGAGAAGAGGCCCGGGCTCGTCGTGGGTGTGCTCGGCTGCATGGCGCAGAAGGATCAGGCGCTCGTGCGGGCGAGGGCCCCGTGGGTCGATCTCGTCGTCGGCCCCGGCCAGTTGCACCGCGTGCCGGGATTGGTCGATCTCGTGCTCGCCGGCGACGGCCCGCAGATGGAAGTGAGCCTCGACCGCACGGCCGGCTCCCGCGACGCCGTCGCCCGCAGTTTCGAGAGCTACGATCCCGACCGCGATCCCGCGATGCGGCCCACGCCGTTCCAGGCATTCATCCGCACGCAGACCGGCTGCGACAAGTTCTGCGCCTTCTGCGTGGTGCCACGGGTGCGCGGGCCGGAGCAGGCACGCCCGCCCGAGGCGATCCTCTCGGAGGCGACCAAGCTCGTCGCCGAGGGCTGCCGCGAGATCACGCTCATCGGCCAGACGGTCAACAGCTATCGCTGGGCCGACGGCGGCACGACCACTCGGCTCTCCGACCTGCTCGCGAAGCTCGATGCCATCGAGGGGCTCGACCGGATCAAGTTCGTCACGAACTATCCACGCGACATGACGCCCGACCTGATCGGCGCCGTCCGCGACCTGCCGAAGGTCTGCCACTATCTTCACGTGCCGGCCCAGCACGGCTCCGACGCCGTGCTCACGCGGATGAAGCGGGGCTATTCGATCGGCGACTACATGGAGATGCTCGGCCGCGTCCGCGAGGAACTGCCGCACGCCGCCGTCACGAGCGATTTCATCGTCGGCTTCTGCGGCGAGACGGACGACGAATTCCAGGCCACGCTCGACCTCGTCCGCACGGCCGGCTTCAAGAACTCGTTCATCTTCAAATACAGCCCGCGGCCCGGCACGAAGGCCTTCGATCGGCAGCCCGACGACGTGCCCGAGCCTGTGAAGAAGGAGCGCAATCAGACGCTGCTCGACGCCCAGGCGGAGGTGAGCCTCACCGGCAACCGTCGGTTCATCGGCTCGCGGCAGCAGGTGCTTGTGGAGGGGCTTTCCACCCGCGACGAAAAGCGGGACGTGAATCCGGGGCCCGACGGGATCGCCCAGCTGACCGGCCGCACGATGTGCGACCGGATCGTCGTGTTCGACGCGCCGCTGCGGCTGATCGGCCGGCTGGTCGATGTCGATATCGAGTCGGCCGGTGCCTGGTCGCTCGCGGGCACCGTCGCCGACGGCATCGCCGACGCGATGCCGCTGGATGCCCTCCGCTATTCCCACGAGCCATCCGAGCCGCCCCCCGTGCTCCACGACATCAAGCTGCCGACGTGAGGTATTTCTCCGATGGCTGCCGCGACGACATCGTGGCGGAAACGATTCGAGGCGAGCGGGTCGGGGGAAGTCGAAGCGAGTGGGCGTATCCTCGCCCTTCGAAGCTGAGACTTTCACCGACCCCGAAGCCGTTACCACGCCCACACAGGCACCCCCTGGCCTGTCCCGCGAGTCCGTGTCATGGGTTTCGCCCTCACACCCGCTGACGCCAAACGCCTGATCGACGACCCCGCCGCCGCGGCGGCCTGGGGCCGCGAGGCCGGCCTGGCCGACCCGACGATCGCCCATCGGGCGCTCGCCCAGTGCGCCGCCGAGGGGCTCACGTTCGACCTCGTCGCGTCGCTCGCCACGCAGCTTGCCCTGCTCCTGCCGACGGTCAGCGATCCCGACCGGGTGCTCGTCTCGATCGAGCGGTTCCTCGCATCGGGCCGCAGCCCGCTCTCCACGGGCACGCTCTTCGAGCGCGATCCCGAGTCGCTCGCGACGCTCATCAAGCTCTTCTCGGCCAGCCCCCACCTCGCCGATCTCGTGATCACCGATCCGGAAGCCTGGGAGGAGATCCGCCTCGGAAGCGGCCGGCCGGAAAAGAAGGAATCGCTCGCCGCCGCACTGGCCGCCGAGGTGGCCGCGGCGGGAGATGCCGATGCCGTGATGGCGGCCCTGCGTCGATTCAAGCGGCGCCAAACGCTCCGCGTCGCTTACGGCGACATCGTCGGGGGCCAGCGGCTCGAGACGGTGACCGCCCAAATCTCGCATGTCGCCGACGCGGTCGTGGCGGCAGCCCTGCAGGCGGCGTTGCGGTTCGTCGGCCGGCAGCGCGGCGAGCCCCGCGGAGCCGACGGCGGGCCGGCCACGATCGCCGTCATCGCCCTCGGCAAACTCGGCGGAAGCGAGCTCAACTATTCAAGCGACATCGACCTGGTCTGCGTCTTCTCGTCCGACGGCCGTGTCGAGGGGCCGAAGCCCTGCTCGACGCAGGAGTTCTTCGAACGGGTGGTGCAGGAGATGGTCCGCCTGATCGCGGAGCCGACTCCCCTCGGCGCCGCCTACCGGGTTGATCTGCGGCTGCGGCCGCACGGCGCCACCGGACCGCTCGTGATGCCGATCGACGCGATGCTTCACTACTACGACGAGACGGGCCGCACCTGGGAGCGGCAGGCGTGGGTCAAGGCGCGATGCGTGGCGGGAGACGCGGCCCTCGGAGCCCGGCTGCTGGCGGACCTCGAGCCGTGGATCTACACCCGCTGGCTCTCTCGGGCCGACATCGGCGAGATCAAGGCGCTCAAGCGACGGATCGAGCACCGCGCGGTCCGCGAAGGAGACGACGCTCGCGACGTGAAGCACGGCCGCGGCGGCATCCGCGACGTCGAGTTCACGATCCAGTTTCTGCAGCTGCTGGCCGGTGGCGACATGCCGTCGGTTCGCACCGGCACCACGCTCGATGCGATCCGGCGGCTCGCCGAGGCGGGCTACCTGAACGACCAGGAGCGATCGATCCTCGAACGGTCGTACACGCTCCTGCGGACGATCGAGCACCGGCTCCAGATCCTCTACGATCGGCAGACGCACCGCCTTCCGCAGTCGGCCGAGGAGCGAGGGCGGCTGGCGATCCGCGCCGGTTTCGGCCCCGGCCAGGAAGGGCTCGAGCGGATGGAGCGGGAACTCGCCGAGGCGACCAGGTTCAATCGAAGGATCCTCGACCACCTCCTGCACGACGCCTTCCCCGACGAGCCGGTGCCCGAGCCGGAGGTCGATCTGATCCTCGATCCCGAGCCGGATGATTCGGTCGTGCACGGCCTGCTCTCGAGGCACGGCTTCCGCGACGTGTCGGAGGCCTGGAAATCGCTCGTCGCGCTCGGCGAGGAAAAGGTGCAGTTCCTCTCGACGCCCCGGTGCCGCCACTTCCTCGCCGCGATCGCGCCTCGGCTCCTTGCCGCGATCGGCCGCACGCCCGATCCCGATGCCACGCTCAGGATCCTCGGCGCCGTGGCCGACTCGCTCGGCGGCAAGGGAGTGCTCTGGGAACTCTTCAGCTTTCATCCGCCGTCGCTCGATCTGACCGTGAGCCTCTGCTCATCGAGCCCCTTCCTGGCCCGGCTGCTCGTCGGGAATCCGGGGATGATCGACGAATTGCTCGACAGCCTGCTCATCGAACGGCTTCCGACCCCGGAGGCCCTCGATGCCAGCCTCGCCGAACTCTGCCGCAACGCCATCGACATCCAGCCGATCCTGCATGCCTTCAAGGCATCGCAGCAATTGCGGGTGGGCGTGCGCGACATCCTCGGCCGGCTCGACGCATCCGAGACGACCGCCGCGCTCACGGCGATCGCCGAGGCGATGGTGCGAGTGGCTGTCGCCCACGAGGAGGCGGTGCTCGCGGAGCGGTTCGGCGAGCCGATGGCCGGGCGGGGAGAGACGGTGGGCGTGCGAGCCGGGCCCGTCGTACTGGCGATGGGCAAGTTCGGCGGCCGCGAGATGAACTACGCGAGCGATCTCGACGTCGTGTTCCTCTACGACCACGACGGCATCTCCTTCCACTCCCGCAGGATGCGCCGCTCGACCGAGACCACCACGAATGCCCACTTCTTCGGCGAGCTGGCGCACCGCACGATGCGGACGTTCAACGCGATCACGCCGCAGGGCCGCCTCTACGAGATGGATTCGCGGCTCCGGCCCAGCGGCCGCAGCGGGCCGGCGGCGATCTCGCTCGACGAGTTCGAGAAGTATTTCGCGGAGGATGGCCCCGCGCAGATCTGGGAGCGGCAGGCCCTCGTGAAGGCCCGCGTGATCGTCGGCGCGAAGCCGGCCGCCGATCGGACGATGCAGATCGTGACGGCGGCCACCTACGGCCGACGGTGGAAGGCCGAGGAGATCCGGGCCATCCACGACATGCGGCTCCGCATGGAGGAGGGGGCGAAGCCGACGAACCTCAAGCGGGGCCCCGGGGGCGTGGTCGATATCGAGTTCATCGCGCAGATGCTCCAGGTGGTGCACGGCGGCCGCGAACCGCGGCTGCGGACGACGGAGACACTCGCGGCGCTCGTCGCCCTGCACGAGGCCGGCCATCTTTCCGATTCCCGCTACGACGCGGTCGCGAGGGCCTATCGAACGCTCCGACTGATCGAGGGCCGGCTGCGGCTGCTCGATGCCACGGCCCGTCACGACTTCCCGGCCGATCCCGACGAGCGACGAAAACTCGCCCGACTCCTCGGCTATGGCGATGCCGCCTCGCTCCTGGCCGACGTGACGACGATCACCTCCCGCACCCGCAGCGAGTTCGAGGGCGTCTTCGCCGAACAGGCCCGGGGCTGAAACGGCCTCACGTTCTGGACCGACGGCGTGCGGCCCACATTTCCCAGGCGACCGGCAGTGCCGATACCAGCACGATGCCCACGACGACGAGTTCGAAGTTCTCCTTCACGATGGGCACCTCGGCGAAGCAGTAGCCGGCAAGCGTGCAGATGAGCACCCAGGCCAGGCCGCCGATCACGTTGAAGAAAAGAAACTGTGGGTAGTGCATCGCCCCCACGCCGGCCACGAAGGGGGCGAAGGTGCGGACGATCGGCAGGAATCGGGCCAGCACGATCGTCTTGCCGCCGTGCTCGGCATAGAAATCCTGCGTCCGCACGAGGTGCTCGTGCTTGAGGAACCAGCGATCGATCGAGAAGGCACGCGGACCGATCCAGCGGCCGATCGCGTAGTTGAGCGTGTCGCCCAGGATCGCCGCCACGGAGAGGATCACCAGCAGCGGAAGGATTCCGATCTTGTCGGGAAAGATCCCCGCCATCGCGCCGGCCGCGAAGAGGAGCGAGTCGCCCGGCAGGAAGGGCGTGACCACGAGGCCCGTCTCGCAGAGGATGATTACGAAGAGCAGGGCGTAGGTCCACGGCCCCCATGCATCCATCACGGCCACGAGATGACCGTCGAGATTCAGGAAGATATCGACGAGCGACCGGATCGCATCCATGAGTCCAGCATCCCTTTCGTGTCGAGCGAACCGCGGCGTGCGCGTCGCAGGGGGATCATACGGCCGCAGTCGATCGCTGCAAACGCGGCTTCAGGCGGAGCATGCCGTCCGGGCCTGGGCGGCGATGTCGAACCCGACAGTTCGGCTCCAGGCGGCGAGGATCGTCGTGAAGATGCCACCCGGCCGGCCGTCGCCGACAGCGGCGCCATCGAACCGTGTGGCGGGCAGGATGCAGCTCGGGGTGCTCGTGAGCAGGATCTCGTCAGCCGCCGCAAGATCGGACACGGTCAGCGACCGCTCGGTCCAGGCGATGCCGGCCGCCGCAGCCAGGCTCCGTGCGAACGCGAGGCTCACGCCTTCGAGCGCATCGGAGGGGGGCGGTGAGAGAACCGCGGCTCCCCTGACGACCGCGACATTGGCCGTCGAGGTCTCGCTGACGCGACCATCGGCATGGCGGAGCACGGCCCGCGCCCCGGGCTCGGCCGCATGGGCCTCGCGATCG
The DNA here is from genome assembly GCA_046092145.1 of Planctomycetia bacterium. Taxonomy (GTDB): domain Bacteria; phylum Planctomycetota; class Planctomycetia; order Pirellulales; family UBA1268; genus CACORA01. The sequence continues at coordinate 12,473 of JBJTDB010000312.1, forward strand.
GCCAGAACATAATGGAGACGGCTTCGCACCTTCGCATGGATCGGCCAGCAGCCGCCGGGAACCTGCTCCACCGCCACGCTCCGCAGGGCCACGCCTCGATCGTAGGCGGCGGCCCACATGGAGAACGCCAGCGGAAAACTGTGCACGGCCACGAACGGCCGCCCTTTCTCCCCTTCGTGCTGCGCGGGCAGATCGCCGGGCGTGACGAAGATCACGACGCCCAGATCGCCGTCGCCCACGTGGGTATGGTTCGACCGGGCGACCTCCGCAGCGGCGGCCATGATCCCATCGAGCGGGTAACCGGGATCGATGCCCACGCTCTGGAGCGACCGGGCCAGCCGATCGCGGTGCGGCTCGGGCAGGAAGAGTTCACCCCGGAAGGTGCGAAGCTGTTCGGTGACCGTCGCGCCGAGCACGAACCCGGCGTCACCGACCGGGAGGTGGAGCGAGTCGCGGGGAATGAACCGGCCGTTGAGCCACGCCCGATCACCCGGTCGCACACCCTTCACGTCACGCCCTCGACACTCTTGAAATGGAGGATAGGGGATTCGAACCCCTGACCTTCTGGCTGCCAGCCAGACGCTCTCCCAATTGAGCTAATCCCCCAGCGGGTTCGGGCTTCGGTAGGGAGTGACGGAGGGCGGTCAGCCCGTGGAGCACCACGAAACCGACCATGGGAAAACTATCCCACCACCCGTATCATGTCAACGCTTCGTGGGTGTTTTCCACTGTTCCTCGTCTTCGGCGTGCCAGGCCTCGCTCCCGAAAGTCCGTCGATGCGACCTCCCTCCGAGCGAGTCTGCGCGGCGGTCACGGTGGCGCTTGGCCTCTATCTGGTGGGCCTCGTGCTCTCGATGCTGGCCAATACCGGCAGCGGCGGATCGCCCCTCGTGACGACGATCAAGGGCCGTCTCTTCTCGCCCGTGATGGCGCCGGCGTGGCTCGACGTCGGATTCGACTACCGGCTCACGCACGGACTCGAGGAGGACGCCGATCATCGTCTCGACGTGCGACGGCACGACGATCCTCGGGCCGCAGACGCGATCCGACTGCCGGGCGACGCCACGGGCGAACGCGCGGCCCGGTGGCGGCGTCTCGCGCGGGCGGTGACGGCGGTCGCCGACGATCCCGACCGCGACGCGATTCTTCCGACCGCGATCGGCACCGGCCTCTTCGACGACGCTGGCAGCGACGATCTCGTGATCCGCGTCCTGCGGGTGCCGCTCCCCGAACGGCACGCCTCCCCCGAGCCGGCCCGGCAGGCATCCTCGGCCCGCGTGCGGCTGATCGACGGCCGGCCGCAGTTCATCCGGCAGCCGCCTCGCGGCGAGGTGGCGCCCGTCGTGCCACGACCATCCCAGGAGGCGACGCCATGACGGCACCCCATCACCAGGCCGCAGGTGGCCCGACCGGCATTGCAGAAGCCTGGATGCGCATCGCAGAAGCCTGGATGCGGTTCTGGTTCACCCCGGCGAACAGCCGGCCGCTGGCCGCGGTCCGCATCGGCGCGGCCCTCCTTGGCCTGCTACTTCTGTGGAGTTACGCCGACGACCTGCAGGCATGGTTTGGTCCTCGCGGCGTGCTCCCTGCCGAGAGCGTGGCCGCATGGAGAAGCCCGTTTGGCGTCTCGCTCTTCGACCTCGCGACGGCATCGACGGCGGTGACGGTCCTCTTCACGATCATGGTGGCGATCTTCGGGCTGCTTCTTGTCGGCCTCGTCACGCCGATCGTCGCCATCCTGGCCGCGGTGCTCTGGGCATCGCTGCTCAACCGCGGCCCGATGCTGGCCGGCCCGGCCGACGATTGCCTTGCCATCCTGCTTTGGTGCCTGGCGATCGGCCCGGCCGGTGAGCACTGGTCGATCGACCGATTCATCCGCGATCGACGCGGCCTCATGCCACCGCAGCCATCGTGGCGGGCCCGCGTGGCCCTCGGCCTCATGCAGCTTCATGCGTCGGCGATCGCGATCGGTGCGACGCTCGCCCAGCTCAAGGGCGACGTCTGGTGGAACGGCACGGCCGCCTGGTGGCTGACGGCCCGCGAAGGCGGGAGAATCTTCGACCTCACGGGGCTCTTCGAGCGATCCGAATTCCTCGTCAACGCCGTCACGCACGCGATCACGCTCTTCGAGATCGTCTTTGCCGTCGGTCTCTGGTTCGCCGCGACCGGTCGGATGGTGGCCCGGGCCGGGCTCGTGGCATGGCCTTTGATCGGTGCCGTCGCCGGCGAGCCGCTCTGGGGGCTCGTGATGGCCCTGATGTGCATCCCGCTCGCGGGCCTGCCGATGGCCGGCGCCGCCGAGGCGACCGCGAATCCCCTGCTCCAGCCCTGGCAGGAGCCTTATGGGGGTGTGCCTCCGTTCGACCGCGTGCGGGTGGCCGACTTCGAGCCCGCGCTCGAGGCCGCCATGAATGACCAGCGTACCCGGATCGACGCGATCACCGCGTCGGCCGAGCCGGCGACCTTTGCCAACACGTCGATCGAATTCGAGCGTTCGGGACGGATGCTCGCGCGGGTGCAGGCCGTCTACGAGGTCTTCTGCAGCAGCCTCAACGACGACGCGATGCAGCAGGTCGAGCGGCGGATGGCCCCGCGGCTGGCCGCCTTCGCCGACAGGATCGTTCAGGACGAAACGCTCTTCGCCCGCGTGGCGGCGGTCTACGAATCACGCGAACGGTCGGGGCTTTCGCCCGAGCAGCGGCGGCTTGCCTGGCTGCACCATACCGAGCTGGTGCGGGCCGGGGCCAGGCTCGACGCACGCTCGAAAGCGAGGATGGCCGCGATCAACGAGGAGCTGGCGGGCCTCTACACGTCCTTCGCCCAAAACGTTCTCGCCGACGAGGAGTCGCAGGCGGTCTTCCTCGAGGCCGAGGCCGATCTCGCGGGATGCCCCGAGGCCGTCCGTGCGGCAGCCTCCGAGGCGGCCCGCGAGCGGGGCCGCGCGGGCTGGGCGATCACGAACACGCGATCGAGCGTGGAGCCCTTCCTCACCTATGCCGACCGCCGCGATCTCCGGGAAAAGGTCTGGCGGATGTTCGTCGGCCGCGGCGATGGCGGCGGCGCCACCGACAACAACGCCGCGATCGTGCGGATCCTCGGGCTTCGGGCCGAACGGGCGCGTCTGCTCGGGTTCGCGACGCACGCTCACTGGCGGCTTCAGGACTCCATGGCGAAGACCCCGGAGCGGGCCGTCGAAGTGATGGAGGCGGTCTGGAAGCCCGCGGTCGCGCGGGTCCGCGAGGAGGTGGCGGAGATGCAGGCGATCGCCGATGCCGAAAGAGCCGGCATCACGATCGAGCCCTGGGACTACCGCTTCTATGCCGAGAAGGTCCGCAAGGCGACCTACGACCTCGACGAGGCGGAGATCACGCCCTACCTGCAACTCGAAAAACTTCGCGAGGGAATGTTCTTCGCCGCAGGCAGGCTCTTCGGCCTGCGGTTCGACCCCGTCGCGCCGGGGTCGGTGCCCGTTCCCCATCCGGATGTCCGCGTGTGGCAGGTGCACGACGGCGGCGGCAGGCTGGCGGGGCTCTTCCTGTTCGATCCCTTCGCCCGAAAGGGAAAGCGGTCCGGAGCGTGGATGAGCGCCCCCAGAGCCCAGGAGCGGTTCGATGGCGACGTGCCGACGATCGTCACCAACAGCTGCAATTTTTCGAAGCCCGCGCCGGGTGAGCCCGCCCTGCTGAGCTGGGACGACGCCACGACGCTCTTTCACGAATTCGGCCATGCCCTGCACGGCCTCTCCTCGTCGGTCGAGTATCCGTCGCTCTCGGGCACGAACGTCGCCCGCGACTACGTGGAGTTCCCGTCGCAGCTCTTCGAGCACTGGCTCTCGACGCCGGACCTTCTCGACCGGTTCGCGGTTCACCACCGCACGGGCGAACCGATGCCACGCGCCCTGGTCGCCAAGGTCGAGCGGGCGAAGCGGTTCAACGAAGGCTTCCGAACCGTCGAATTCCTCGCCAGCGCCCTCGTGGACATGAAGGCCCATCTCGCCGCAGACACGATCACCGATCCGGCGGCGTTCGAGCGAGACACGCTCACCGCCCTCGGGATGCCGCGGGAGATCGTGATGCGTCACCGACCGCCGCAGTTCCTGCATGTCTTCGCCGATGACGGCTATTCGGCCGGCTATTACAGCTACCTCTGGGCCGACGCGATCACGGCCGACGCATGGGAGGCCTTTACCGAGGCGGGCAGCCCGTGGGATCCGGCCGTCGCGGCCCGGCTGCACGAGCATGTCCTCTCCGTGGGCAACTCGATCCCTCCGGAAGAAGGCTACCGTGCATTTCGTGGACGCGACCCCGGCATCGACGCCCTCATGCGGAAGCGTGGCTTCGCGAAGTGACTTGCCGCGGCCTGATCAGCCGAGCAGCCGCTCGAACTCCGCTTCGTCGATCACCGGCACGCCGAGCGAGCGGGCCTTCTCGAGTTTGCTACCGGCCTCCGCGCCGGCCACGACGTAATCCGTCTTTTTCGACACGCTCCCCGAGGCCCGGCCGCCGGCCTTGCGGATCGCCTCCTCCGCTTCCTGCCGCGAGAATCGTTCGAGCGTTCCCGTCACGACGAGCGTCGTCCCCGTGAGCGGCCCCTCCGCGATCCGCTCGTCGCGGGGAAGCTCGAGCACGACACCCGCATCGGCGAGGGCGCGGATCACCCTTCTGCCATAGCCGCTGGCGAGCCATTCATGGACGCTCGCAGCGATCACGTCGCCGATCTCGCGCACCTCGGAGAGTTGCTCGACCGATGCCTCCTGCAGCTTCTCGATCGTCGGGAACCGCTGGGCGAGCGTCGCGGCCACCCGCGGCCCCACATGGCGGATGCCCAGGGCGTTGAGCACGCGGGCGAGACCGCGTGACCTGCTCGCGTGGATCTGATCGACGAGGCTCCGGGCCGATTTCTCCCCCATCCGTTCGAGTTCGACGAGCTGGTCGATGGAGAGCGAATAGAGGTCGGCATAGTCCTTCACGAGGCCGCCGGCCACGAGCTGCTCCACGAGTTTGTCGCCGAGGCCCTCGATATCCATCGCCCCACGCGACGCGAAGAATTTCAGCCTCTCCCGGCAGCGGGCCGGGCAATCGACGTTGGGGCAGCGGATGTAGACGCCGTCGGGATCCTTCACGACCGCCGTGCCGCACTCCGGACATTCCGTCGGGGGCGTCCACGCCGGATGGTGGTGCTTCCGGAGATGCTTCTCCACCCGCACGACGTGCGGGATCACCTTGCCGGCCTTCTCGACGACGAGCACGTCACCCACGCGGATGTCCTTGCGGGCCACCTCGTCGGCGTTGTGCAGGCTCGCCCGGCTGACGGTCGTGCCGGCAAGCTCCACAGGCTCGAGATCGGCCACCGGCGTGATCGTGCCGCCCCGGCCCACCTGCACGCGGATGCCGGCGAGCTTCGTGGTCGCCTCGAACTTCTCGAACTTCCAGGCGATCGCCCATCGCGGGCTCTTGGCCGTGGTGCCAAGCCGCCGCTGCTGGTCGAAGCGATCGACCTTGACCACGAATCCATCGACCTCGAAGTCGAGGTCGTGCAGTTCCTCGATCAGCGACGACGCATGCTCGACGAGGGCGTCGAGCGAGGAGAACGACCGCGTCCGCGGCGCCACCGGCAGACCGGCATCGACCGCCCAGGCCAGAAGCTCGGTCTGCGACGCGGCACCGAGCCCTCCGACATCGCCGACCCCGTGGCAGAAAAACCGCAGCGGCCTGGCCGCGCACTCCCGCGGGTCGAGGAGGCGGATGCTTCCGGCGGCGACGTTGCGGGTGTTGGCGAAGGGGGCGAGCCCCTTGGCCGCCTGCTCCTCGTTGAGCGCGACGAGGTCGGAATTGGTCATGTAGACCTCGCCCCGGACCTCGACCGTCGCCGGGGGATCATCGATCGCCAGCCGCAGCGGCACCCCGTGGATCGTCCGCACGTTGTGGGTGATGTCGTCACCGACCACGCCGTTGCCACGGGTGGCGGCGAGGTCGAGCATCCCGCCGACATACGTGAGCGAAACGGCCACGCCGTCGATCTTCAGTTCCAGCACCCACTCGATCGGTTCGCGGGCATGCCCCTCGCCATGGAGGAGTTTCTCGACGCGTCGCCCCCAGGCGGTCAGATCCTCGGCGCTGTAGGTGTTGTCGATCGAGAGCATCGGCACGCGATGCGTGACCGACTGCAACTCCGGCACGGGCTCGTCGCCGATCCGCTGGGTCGGGCTGTCGGGCGTGACGAGATCGGGGTGCCGCTCCTCGAGATCCCGCAGGGCTTCGACGAGGGAATCGTAGTCGCGGTCGCTGATCTCCGGGGCCGCCTCGACGTAGTAGAGCCGGTCGTGCCGCCGGATCTTCTCCCGAAGCGATTCGATCTGCCGGGCGGCCGACGCGGTCACGGCGTGTGCGCCCCCGGGCCGCTCGCATCATCATGCCGCGGCTGCCGCTCCCGCCGCATCCGCTCCCCTTCGACATGATCGAAGGCGATCGCGCCGAATGTGGCCAGGGCGAGGACGGCGATCTGCCCGGCGAGGATCGGCGTGCCATGCCGGTCCATCAGCATCATCAGCGCGTGGGGCGATGCAGTCGGATCGGCCGGTCGGATGCCCCGCAGCACCGACATGCAATAGAGGCAGGCCGTGACCGTGAAGAGAAAGCCGGCGATTCCGAGCACAGCATAAAACGGATTGGTTCGGCCGCGGCGCATGCCCACAGTATATGTGGGAAGGCTCGGGGCTGCCCGTGCCCCGAGAGCCGGCGTTGCTGACCAGCGCAGGCATGGATGCCGGAGCGCAGTCAGCATCGAGTGAACGAAGGCCTGGAGGGCCGGAGTGAACGTCCGGCGACGGGGCCCGGGCAGCCCCGAGCCTGGGCGCTACGCTGCGGCAACGCGGGCCAGCTGCCGTTCGGCGGCGGCGGCCACGTCGTGCACCTCGATGCCGAGCATCGACCTGGCGTCGGTCTTGCGGTCCTCCCATGCGGGCCGCATGTGGGCGGGAGGCTCCACGCTCACGTGCTGCGGGCCGTAGGGACCGTTGCGGCTTGCGGGCACGGGCCCGAAGAGCCCAACGCACGGCGTGCCGATCGCGGCGGCCAGATGCAGCGGCCCCGTATCGCTCGAGATGAAGAGCCGCCCGAGGCGGCAGAGTTCCCCGAGATCCTGGAGCGTGGTCGGCGGAGCCATCACGGCGGCGCCGTCCGCTTCGGCCATGATCGATTCGGCGGCCGCCCGCTCCTCGGCGCCGCCCCACACGACGAGCGATCGCAGGCCGTGGCGTTGCCAGAGCAGTCGGGCCACGGCGGCGAAGCGGTCGGTCGGCCATCGCTTCGAGGCCCAGCCGGCGCCGGGATTGAGGATGACGGGGGCGGTGTCGAACCGCATCGCCTCGAACCATTCACGCACGCGGCCACGGCTCACCGGCCACCGCGGCATGTCGAAATCGATCGAACGCGACTCGATGCCCAGCGGCCGCAGCAATTCGCAGTGCCGCTCCACGACATGGCCCGCCGTCGGGCGGACGGCGTGCGTCAGGGCGATCCATGACTGTTCTCGCGACTCTGGCTTCGCGTAGCCGATCCGCATGCCGGCGCCTGAGAGCATCGTGGCCACCATGCTCTTGAGGAGCCCCTGCATGTCGATCGCGAGATCGGCGTCGAAGGCACGCATCTGCTGCCGCAGCGACCAGACTGCGCGCGGAGATTTCAGCCATCCGCGGGGCAGCCGGAAGAGGTGGTCGATGGCGGTGTGCCCGGCCAGCACGTCGGCGGCCCGTCCCTCGACAGCCCAGCCGATCCGCGCCTGTGGATGGGCCCGTTTGAGGGCGACGGCGGCCGGCACGGCATGGAGCACGTCGCCGATGGCCGACAGTTTCACGATCACGATCGAACGGGGGGCATCCATGCCAAAACCCTTCTGGCGATTCTTCTCCGGGAAAATTCACACCGGAACGCCCGCCGTGGCAAGGGCATTTTGTGCGAATTTTTCGTGTACCGGCCCTGTCCGCCCCCCGCCCGACCCCGTGCTGGTGCCCCCGCGGAGATGTATACTTC